>NZ_JBEOZK010000021.1:0-148177 GCF_040297565.1 Streptomyces sp. NPDC001728 | reverse complement strand
GATGTCTTGGAGGACAAACCTCTTCTACAGCAGCTCCGCTGCCTCGTTCACCGGCCTTGACGAACAGCCTCTACGCCTAACTGAACGGCGTTGGGGCTAGAACACGGCGTCGTAGTCGGTCCAGCTCGTGACGTCGGTCTTCACCCCGGGCTTGAACGGGGCCTTCCAGTTCCCCGTACCGGCGTAGAAGGTGACACCGCGGGCGCCGGGCACCCTGGTCACGGCGGCCATGAGGTCGGCGTGCCCGTCACCGTTGGCGTCGCCGACGCCGACGAGGTTCAGGAAGCCTCCCCAGCCGCCACCGATCGGGGTGCGGGCCGCGAGAGTGCCGTCGCCCTTGCCGAGGTACAGCCACAGGACGCCGTCCTTGTCCCGGGCGAGGAGGTCACCGGCGGGGCCTCCGGCGAGGTTCCCCACGGCGGCGAGCTCGTTGTAGACGCCCCATCCGCCGCCGACCCGCTTGGCCGCGGAGAAGGGTGCGTTGGCGTTCCCGGTGCCCGTGTAGAGCCACAGGCCTCCGGACTTGTCGGTGGCCAGGAGATCCGGCCGGCCGTCGCCGGTGACGTCGCTGCCGGCCGCCAGCCGGTCGTAGACCTGCCAGCCGCCGCCGATCCGTGTCCGGCCGGAGAGCGGCTTTCTCCGGTCGCCCGTGCCCTGGTAGAGCCAGAGGACGCCGGCCGTGTCCCGGGCGAGTACGTCGGGGTAGGTCGTTCCCGCGATGTTCCCCGCTGTCTCCAGCCGGTCGTAGGCCTGCCAGCCGAGGCCGACCTTCTCCCACGAGAGGCTCTTGACCGATCCGCCCACCGCGACGGGCCGGCTCCGGAACGTCCGCAGGAGGCCGTCGGGCTGCCGGCCGAAGAGATCGGCCGTGCCGTCGCCGTCGAAGTCGTGGGGCGCCGGGGGACGGTTCACGGTGAACCGCCCGGTGGTGACCAGTGGAGCGCCGATCCCCTCCTCCGGCTCGGCGACGATCTTCCACTCGTACTCGCCCGCACGGGCCGCGCTCAGCAGACCTTCCGGGCGCTCCAGGTCCTTGCCGTCCCAGTGCCAGGTGACCCGGCGCGGTGTCCCGTCGACGCCGTCGGCGGGGGCGGGCCATGACGTGAAGACCGACTGCCCGCTGCGGACGTGCGTCAGGCCGACCTCCACGGACGCGTCCCCCCGCGACAGGTCCCAGCTGAAGTCGACCCCGCCCGCGAGCTCCTCGGCGGAGAGCGTCTTCGGGGTCCTGGAGTCGGTGAGGGTGATGACGGTCGTCTGCCCCGTCGACGCGACCAGTTCGACGTCCGGCCGACCGCCGTCGGCGCGCGGCGAGATCCGGTAGAGGCCCTCCCCCCGCTCGGGGGTGCCGCCGCGCACCAGGAGGGTGCCGCCGGGACCGGTGACGGCGGAGGAGAACGCGGTGAGGGCGACGTGCTTCTCGCCGGTCTCGATCGACTGGAGAGTGAACGGCCGCGCCGTCGGGTGGTACCGGCCGTCGGCGGACGCGTCGATGTGGACCTGCTGCCCGGACGCCAGCCAGTCGCCGACCAGGTACGGCGGGTCGCTCACGTCGGCCGTCGGAATCCACCGCTCGCCGGGCTCACCCCGCTTGTGGACGACGAAACCGTGCCCTGACAGGCGCGACTCGCGCCAGGCCACGTGAGTGGCGGAGACGGCGCCCTGCCCTGCGTACTCGTTCTTCTCCTGGAGGTACACGGGCCTGTCGTCCGAGGCGAGATCGATGAGCATCTTGGCGGATGTCTGCGTGTCACCGATCCAGCAGGAGTAGAGCATGGACCCCATGGCGGCCCAGCCCCCCGCGTCGGAGTAGCAGTCGAGGCCGGGCCCCCCGACCAGCCACCGGACCTTCGGCGTGCCACCTTCGACCGTCGCGGCGTACTCCTTCCAGTGGCCGTCCTCCTCCCGCGAGAGCAGCAGGGTGCTGCCGGACAGGCCCGAGAGGCCGTAGCCGCCGAGGGCGTCGAGATCGACCTCCACCGGTGCCGCGGCGGCCGTGGCGGGCGTCGACAGGTCATAGACCTTCAACTGCCGGCTGGTGTAGTCGATGTCCTGATCGCCGGTGACGACGAGGTCCGTGCCGCCGCCGATGGCGTAGGCCCCGGGCAGCACGATCGACGACCCGTCCACGTACCAGGTCCAGCGGAACTCGGGCGTGCTGCCGCGCGTCTTCGACAGGAAGCCGCTCGGTCCCGCGCCGACGACGTCCGCGTCGCGCGGGAACGGCACGGCGGCCTGCTGGTCCTCCCGCGTCGCGGCGGGCGCGGCCGTGGCCGGGAGTGTGGTGAGCGTGCCGCCCGTGGCGGCGAGGACGATGGTGACGGCGACGGCCGCGAGACGGCGACCGCGCGAGCTTGTGACATACATGTTCTTGCATCCCTCCCCTGGGAAAGCGGAGGCTAGCCGACGGACGCGTTCCGGCCCGCACCGGCCTCCGTCACGCGCCCGGACGCCTCGGGAGCGTCAGGCAGAACGGGTGCCCCGCCGGGTCCAGGACGACCCGCCACCCGTCCGGACGGGGCTGGACGTCGGGCACGGTCGCGCCCCACTCCACGAGCCGGGCCACCGCCTCGTCCAGGTCGTCGACGTCGAAGTCGAGGTGCAGTTGCTGCGGCACGTCCTGGCCCGGCCAGGTCGGGGGCCGGTAGCCGTCGACGCGCTGGAAACCGAGGAACAGCCCCTCCGCTCCACGCAGCCCCGCGAACTCGCCGTCGGAGCGCTCGGCGAGCGGGAGCCCGGTGGCCCTGCTGTAGAAGTCGGCGAGGGCCATGGGGTCGGCGCAGTCGAGGGTGGCCGCCACCAGCTTCATGATCATGACCGGCAGCCTACCGCCGGGGACGTCCACACCCCGGGGCCAAGTCCCGCTACTCCTCGGGCTGTTCCCGCCGCTCCGGCTGCTCCGGCCCCGCCACCCGGCCCGTCAGCGCCGCCAGCGAGCTGCGGATGTGCTCCATGTGCGCGTGGATCTCCTCGCGCCCCTCCTCGTGCTCCCGCAGCACCCGTTCCGTCTCGCGCTCGACCCGCTCCGCCTTCATCCGCGCCTCCGCGAGCACCTCCTCCGCCCGCGCCTCCGCGTCCTCCTGGCCGTGCCTGGCCTGCTCCTCGGTCTCCGCGAGCGCCCGCCGCGCCTCCGCGAGCCGCGCGTCCGCGGCCCCGAGCAGTTCCTCGTGCCGCGCCCCCAGGTCGGCCGCCGCGGCCTCCTCCGTACGCTCGGCCTCGTCCCGTACCGCCTTCTGCTCGGCGCCCTGCTTCGCGAGGAGTTCCGCCGCGCGCCGCTCGGTCTCCTCGAAGACCTCCCGCGCCCCGGTCCGCCGCTCCTCCGCCTCGCGGCCCGCCTCCGTCGTCAGCTCCTCGGCCCGCCCCCGCGCCGCCTCCAGGCGCGCGCGGGCCGCCGCGTCCGCCGCCGCCCGAACGCCCTCCGCGTACGCCCGCGCGGACTCCGCCGCCTCCCGGCCCGCCGTGTCGGCCGCCTCGGCGAGGGACTGCGCCTCGGCCTCGGCGGCGCGTACCAGCGACTCGTCCTCCCGCTCGGCCAGCTCCAGGATCTTCCGGGCCCGGTCGCCCAGCTCCTCGTACCGCTGAGGTGCGAGCGCCGCGACGGCCTCGCGCAGCCGGGCGGCCTCGGCCTCCATCTCCCTGGCGAGGACGGTGAGCCGCGCGGCCCGCTCCCAGGCGCCGTCACGGTCCTCGGAGAGCGCGGCGAGATGGCGGTCGACCTGCTCGGGCCGGTACCCGCGCCCCCGTCCGACGGCGAAACTCATCCCTGACGCCCCTTCCCTGTGTCCCGAACGTCCAGGATGCTTCATCAGAACGGACAAAAGGCGCCCAACGTGCATACACGTCGAGCGCCTTTCATCACATTCTGTCCAGCGGCATCAGGGGAAAACCTCTGCCCCTCCACTCACAGCGGCCTCTTACAGCAGGCCGTCCCACATCTGCTCCAGGAGCACCGACCACCAGTTCTCCGGCGACGACAGCGCCGCCGGATCCAGCATGGCCAACTGCGCCTGGAAGTCGACCGTCCAGCGGCCCGCCTGCTCCGGGTTGAGCCCGAACCGCAGCCGCCACATCCGGCCCAGCAGCGCCATCGAACGCGTGAACTCCGGCAGCCCGGTGTTCACGAACTGCGGCGGCACCGACTGCCCGCCGGGACCCGCCTCCACCGGTACGGCCACGATGTGCGCGGTCCCGTACTGGACACAGAGCGCCCGGCCGAAGTCCGAACCGATCACCAGATACGAACTCGCGTCCGGCGCGGCCGGAACCTGCCGCTGCGCCGCCAGTTCGGCCAGCGTCGGCACCACGGGAACGGCGGGCTGCGCCCAGAAGAACGGCCCGAAGTCCGCGGGCAGACCCGCCCACACCAACGTCAGCGCCACCAGCTCCGGCACACCCTGCCGGGACACCGCGCGCTGGTCGAAGCGGAGAATGCCGGGGCCGAACGCCCCGGCCAGCTCCTGCGCGATCGCCTCCGGCGGCACCGGCGGAGCCGGCTGCACCGGCGGCAGCGGAGCCCGTACCGGCGCGGGCCTCGCGGGACCGTCCGCGACCTGGTGCAACTCACCCTGATGCGTGAGGAGTTGACGCATGCCCTGCTGACGGCCCGCGTGATCACGGCCGTACGGGGCGATGCTGGTGATCCGCGCCTGCGGCCAGGTCTCCCTGATCATCCGGGCGCAGTAACCGCCCGGCAGCTCACAGGACTCCAGCTCCGTGTGCAGTTCGAGCACCTGCTGCGGCGGCACGTTCATCGCGCGCAGCTCGTGCAGGATCTGCCACTCCGGGTGCGGGGTGCCCGGCGCCGAACGCCGGATGATCCGCGCCTCGGAACCGTCGGGCGCGCGGTAGCGCAACACCGCCTGGTACCCGGGGCCGACCGTCGGCTGCCCGGCGGGCTGCGGATACCCGTACGCGGGCGGTACGGCTCCGGGCGGTCCGGCCATCGGACCCGGCGCGGGCGGCGGCGTGTGGCCCCCGTGCACCGGCGGCGGACCGGGAGGGCCGGGCGGCTGCGGGGTGGAGGGACCGGCCGGACCGGGGTGCGCCAGCATCGTGGCGGCGTGCGCGACGCCGCCCGCGGGCGTACCGGGCGCACCGGGCATGCCCGGCGGCGGCGGGGGCGGCGGCGGGGCGGCGGGGCCGCCCTGGTGGGGGTGGGCGAGCATCGTGGCCGCGTGGTGCACGGGCTGCGGGGGCGTCACGGGGCCGGGGGGCGCGGGCGGGCCGGGCGGACCCGGCGGACCGGACTGCGCGGGCGGTCCCAGCGGTCCCGGCGGCGCGGGCGGGCCCGGCGGTTGGGGGCCGTCGGGCCCGAGCTGCGACACCAGCTGCGTCGGTACGTAGGCGGGGGCACCCGAAGCACCGGGGGCACCGGGGGCGCCCGGAACACCAGGGGCCGCAGGAGCACCCGAAGCACCCGGGGCTCCGGGGATGCCCGGGGCGCCCGGCGGCGGGGGCGGCGACACGGGACCGCGCCCGCTCTTCGGGGACAGCGACGCCTTGCTCGTCGCGGCGTCCGCGATGTCCCCGCCACCCGGCGCGGCCGACGGAGGCGGCGGCACACCCGGGCCGGCGAGACCGGCGGGACGCGCCGGACCGGCCTGCGCGGGCGCGGGCGGGGCGGGCGGGGCCGCCGGAGCGGCGCCCGGCGCCGGGGCGGCCGGGTCCAGGCGAGGGGCGATCGCGGTCGGGGGCAGCGCACTGCCCCCCTTCATCAGGGCGGTCGGCGCGTCCGCGCCCACCGACAGCGGCGGGGTGTCCTCGTCGTCCGTCCCCGAGAGCGCGGGAGCGAAGACGGTCGCGGGCAGCGGCACCGCCCCGTCGGCCCCACCGGAACTCGCGTTGGCGTCGGCCCAGGGACTGTCCACGGGCGCGGGCGCGGGCCGGGCCGGCGGCACGGGAGCCGGAGGCACGGGAGCCGGAGGCACGGGAGCCGGAGGCGTCTCCGCCGGAACCCCGTCCATCGCCGTGGGCTCGTACGCGACACCGGCCCCCTCCGACGCGGAGGACGAGAAGGACGAGAAGGAAGAAGAGGAGGAAGAGGAGGAAGAGGACGAGGACGACGCGACCGAAGCCGACCCCGATACCGACCCCGACGCCCCCGCGTCCGACGCGTCGTCCACCGACGCCGCCGCGCTCGCGTTCTCCTGCGACACGTTCGGCTGCTTCGGCAGCCCGATCTTGTCCGCCGCGTCCTGCAGCCACTCCGGCGGACTCAGCAGGAACGACGTCTGGTTCAGATCGATCCGGGCCGCCGGCACCGCCGCCTGGGCGGGAACGTCCTCGGCGGCCCCGTACTCCTCCTCGTAACGGCGGATGACCTCACCCACCGGCAGCCCCGGCCACAGCGTCGCCTCGCCGCTGTCCCGGGCGATCACCAGGCGCTGGCGCCCCCCGTCAGAGGTCGGACCGCCCTCGCGGTCCTCCGCCCACACCACGAACCCCAGCTCGAATTCCCGCACCCGCACCTCACGGTGCTGGTACGACGGCAGGTCGCCGTTGATCCACTCCTCGGCGCGCTCCTGCGCCTGCGCGAAGGTCACCACAGCCCACTCACTCCCCCACCGGGACGACCGGCACCGCGCGCGCGAAGCCACCGTCCACCATCAGGTTCGCCACCGTCTCCAGCTCCGGCGGATTGCCCGCGAGCCGCTGCAGAAACGCGTCGAAGTCCGTACCGCAGGGCAGCAGCAGCCGCTCCACCCGCTCGGCCACCGTCCAGCCGGCCGCCACCTCACCGGTGTCCCGCGCGTCGTCGTACGCGCAGAACCACACCGAACCGACCGCCTCGCCCCGCACCTTCAGCGCGATCAGACCGCCCTGGACGAACGCGACGCCCAGATAGTCCTTGGTCAGATGGTCACGGAGACACTTGTTGACATAGACGAGGTCGTTGACGCCCGCCTCCTCCCGGACCGTGAAGAACGGCTGGTCGACCAGCAGGCCCAGCTCCGCGTCGAGCGCGGCGCCCACCGGGGCGCACCCGCCCGCCGCCTTCAGGAAGGAGCGGTACGCCCCCGGAAGCCGGTAGCCGAGGTCCTCCTCGACGCCCTGGAGCTGCTGCTCCGACACCGACACCAGGCCCTTCGGCAGCCCGAAGTGCGCCGGCCGGGTCTCCTGCAGCGGACGCGTACCCCGCTTGTTGTGGTCGACGGCGGCCGTCGCCACCCCGCCGTGATGGCGCAGCAGGGCCTTCACCTCGACCGGGACGAGCTCCATCCGGCGGCTGCGCGCCACGTGGTGCCAGGTCCAGCCGTGCGGAGTCGCCACCGACGGGATGGTGTCCCACAGCTCATGGCCCGTGGCCGCCATCGCCGCGTTCGCCGACACGTAGTCCGTGAGCCGCAGCTCGTCGACACCGAAACCCTCGGGCGGGTCGGCGATCTCCGCCGCCGCGCGCGCGTACGGCGAGAAATCCGGGTGACCGAACTCATCCACCCGCACCCCTCTCGGGTGACGGGAAGCACGGACCGGGTCCGGGAAGTGCACGACCTGCCCGGCATAGGCCGCGTTCGGTGGCGCGGTGTCCTGCCCGAGCCGACCTGTCGTCATGGCGGTTGCCCCCTGCACTGGCGTCGCTGACTGCTACTACGCGCAGCCGCTGGCTGCTCCTGACTGATGCCGCACAGCCTATGCGCTGCCACAAGAGGCCGAACCGGCCCGATCCGACGGTGACCAAGTGTCACGACGCCATGACGGTCGCACCATGATTCCGACACACCGAAGCGGCGTTCCGCCGCCCCAGCTTCCCCATATGGCTCCCTATTTGGCAGGCTGTCCACGCAACTCGGGGGATTGCAGGAGGGGAAGACCAGCACTATGCACACAGCACCGACGCCCACACAGGGTGACCCGCGCCTCAACTGGAGCAGCAGCGCCGAATCCGGCCGCGCCCCGTTACTGCGTCACCGTCGCGACGGCATCCTCCCCACCGTCGGCGCCGCCCTCTCCGTACGCGGCGAGACCCTCACGTGCACCGCGGGCCGCGGCGACCGTCCGCCCGCCCTGCACGCGCTCGTCCAGGACTTCCTGGACACCCTCACCAGCGGCCAGCGGGAACGGTTCACCGGGCGCTGCCCCGAGGCGATCCTGCTCTCCCGGCACCTCGCCGCGACCGAGGGCGGGCGGTCCAAGCGCGCCCAGCGCAAGCCGCTGACCCACGGCGAGGCCCGCCGGTCCCTCAAACACGCCAAGCTCACGACCCGGCGCATCCGCGAGGACGGCGACCCGCTCCACGGCAGTTACGCCGCTCCCTGCCGCTCCTGTACGGCGATGCTCGCCCACTTCGGCGTCCGTGCCGTCGACCCCACCACGCCCGCAGAGAACGGCTGACCGCGCACCCATGCCCGACCACCTCAGCACCACCCGTTTCCCGGTCAACGTCGACGCCGCGCTCCGCGAGGCCGGCTGGCAGCCCGGCCGCTGGGACATCAAGCTCGCCGAGGAATGGGCCGACACCCTGCGCGCCCACACCTCCCCGGCGGGGCACCGGCACAGCGTGTTCCCGGCCGTCGTCGAGGCCTGGGCCGAGTTCGGCGGGCTGCGGATCACGGCGCCCGGGCACGGGCGGCAGATAGCGCCCGCCGCCGTCCGCTTCGACCCGCTCGCCGGACTCCACCTCTCCCGGACCCTGGCGGACCTCGGCCGCGCCCTGGACACGGAGATCGCGCCGCTCGGCGAGGAGGGCGACCACCAGGCGATCCTGGCGATGGACGCGGAGGGCCGGGTCTACAGCCTCGACCACGCGGGCGACTGGTACCTGGGCAACGACATCGACGCGGCACTGTCGACCCTGGTCACGGGGGCGCAGCCGACGCGGCTGACGGCGGGGCAGGAGTAGGCGACGGCCTCCCCCGGAGTGCTCACGGCCGGCGCGCCCCCACGTGGCTCACGGCCGGACGGGAGCACTCCGGGGGAGGCCGGCCCCGACGTGGCTCACGGCCGGCCGGGGCCCGTCGGCAGGACCGCCGAGACCTTGAAGCCGCCCGCGTCCGTCGCGCCCGACACGAACACCCCGCCGATCCGCAGGACCCGCTCCCGCATCCCCACGAGGCCGTTGCCGCCGCTCGGCAGGCCCACGCCGGCCGCCGCGGCGTCCGAGGGGCCGTTCTCCACCTGCATCGCGACCTCGGTCCCCCGGTGCGCCAGGCGCACCACTACCTCGGCGCCGACCGCGTGCTTGTGGACGTTGGTGAGGGCCTCCTGCACGACGCGGTACGCCGTCCGCTCCACCTCCGGCGGATAGGCGCGGGCCTCGCCGATCACCAGGAACTCCACGGCCGCCCCGGCCAGCCGGGACTGCTCGCACAGCGTCTCCAGGGCGTCCAGGCAGGGCCCGTCGTCGGCGGCGGCCTCGGCGGCAGCGGCGGCGGCCCGCCCCACGGCGGCCAGGGGGACGACGGCGGGCGCGGCGGGGGCGGAGCCCTCGCGGAGAACGCCCAGCATCTCGCGCAGTTCGGTCAGGGCCTGGCGCCCCATGTCACCGACGAGGGCGGCGTTGCGTACGGCCTTCTGGGGGTCTTTCAGCGCGACCGCCTGGAGGGCCGCCGCGTGCACCACCATCAGGGACACCCGGTGGGCGACGACGTCGTGCATCTCGCGGGCGATCCGGGTCCGCTCCTCCTGACGCGCCCACTGGGCGCGCTGCTCGGCGCGGTCGGCGAGCAGGGACAGCTCCTGCTCCAGACTGTCGGCGCGCTCCCGGAGGCTTTCCATGAGGCGGCGGCGGGCACCTATGTAGAGGCCGAAGAGCAGGGGCGGGGCGTTGAGGCCGAGCGTCATGAAGACGGCGACGACGGGGACGTACCAGCCGCTGGGGTCGATGTCGGGCTGTCCGACGTCGGCCTGGGCGACGTCCTGGCGCATCCGCACCACGGTCACGACGAACACGGCGAGCGTCGACATGCCGGCGAGCAGGGCGGTGATCCGCCGGGGCACCTCGGAGGCGGCGAGCGAGTAGAGCCCGACGATCCCCATGAGGAAGCCCATCTCGGCGGGCGCGACGGCGATCGACACGAGGACGACCACGATCGGCCACCGGCGCCGGAAGAGCAGCACGGACCCGACGAGCAGCCCGAAGAGCACGCCCACGGGCACGGGCAGCGCGGCTTTACCGGCGAACCCGATCCCTTCGAGCGCGCACTCGAACGCGGACAGCAGAGCGAGCCCGACATCGAGCACGACGCTCCGCCGTCTCCCCCACCACCACCACTTCCCGACGCCCTCGGCGTCCCGATCTGCCCCCGTTGTGGTCATACCCACCACCCTACGGGCGTCCCCCGGCGTCAACGCGGCATACACCAGTCCCTCGAACTGTTGAATCGCCCAGATTTTCGACCCGGACGTCCGCATTCCGGACGATGGTGTTGGCATGACATCCGCCACCGGCAAGTACGCGGACTTCGAAGAACTGCGCGAGCAGGCGATCGCGCTCCGCCGCGAGGGGCTCAGCCGCCGCCAGATCCGGGACCGCATCCACGTCGACAACAACGACCTCCTCAACCGCCTCCTGGAAGGAGAGCCCCCGCCCACCTGGACCAAGCGCCCCAACGCCAAAGACGACCTCCGCGCCCGCGCCCGGGAGCTACGCCTCCAGGGCATGACCTACGACGGGATCCAGGTCGAGCTGGGCTGCTCGAAGAGCTCGATCTCGCTCTGGGTACGGGACCTCCCGAAGCCGGAGCGGAAGCGGAGCCGGGAGGAGGCGTCCGCGATCGCCAGGCGGGGCTGGGAGCCGACCCTGAGCCGTCGCGAGGAGGAGCGCCGGGCGACCAAGCGACTCGCCGCCGCCGACATCGGCGACTTGTCGGACCGTGAACTCTTCCTGTTGGGCGTGGGCCTCTACTGGGCCGAGGGCACGAAGGACAAGCCGCACGCCCGCAGGGAACGGGTGACGTTCGTGAACAGCGACCCCGGGATGATCCGGGTCTTCACCGCCTGGCTCGACCTCCTGGGCATCGAGCCCGAGCGGCGGAGGTACTACGTGATGATCCACGAGACCGCCGACACGGCCGTGGCCGAGAAGCACTGGGGCGACCTCATCGGTGCCGAGGCTTCGAGGTTCGGAAAGACGACCCTCAAGCGCCACAACCCCCGGACCAACCGCAAGAACGTGAGCGACGGCTACCACGGCTGCCTCGCGATCCAAATCCTCGGGAGCGCCGATCTGTACCGTCGCATCGAGGGGGCCTGGTGCGGCATAGTAGGGGCCGTCCGGACTCCCCAGGCAGGGAATTGGACATAAAGGGCGAACGATCCCGGATCGTCTAACGGCAGGACAAATGGTTTTGGTCCATTGAATGAGGGTTCGATTCCTTCTCCGGGAGCCCACGTCTGCGGGTCCTGACCTCCACGGTCAGGACCCGCACTCATGTCCGCCCCCTTGCCCCCCGGTATCCTTCGTGCGTCCACCACCCAAAGCCGAAGGGCAATCCCGTGAGCGCCAACCGCCCGGCAGCCGTCGTCGTCCTCGCAGCGGGTGAGGGCACCCGCATGAAGTCGAAGACCCCCAAGGTCCTGCACGAGATCGCCGGACGGTCGCTCGTCGGGCACGTCGTGTCCGCCGCGCGGGAGCTGGAGCCCGAGCACCTCGTCGTGGTCGTCGGGCACGCCCGTGAGCAGGTGAAGGGTCATCTGGAGGCGCATTACGCCGGGACCCGGACCGCCGTCCAGGAGGAGCAGAACGGCACCGGGCACGCGGTGCGGACGGCCCTGGAGGAGCTCGGGCAGACGCCCGACGGGACCGTGGTCGTCGTCTGCGGCGACACGCCACTGCTGTCCGGGGAGACCCTGCGGGCGCTGGCCGGCACGCACGCCGCCGACGGCAACGCCGTCACCGTGCTGAGCGCCGAGGTCCCCGACTCCACCGGCTACGGGCGGATCGTCCGCGACGCCTCCGGCGCGGTCACCGAGATCGTCGAGCACAAGGACGCCACCGACGGGCAGCGCGCCATCCGCGAGATCAACTCCGGTGTGTTCGCCTTCGACGGGCAGCTGCTCGCGGACGCCCTCGGCAAGGTGCGGACGGACAACAGCCAGGGCGAGGAGTACCTCACCGACGTGCTGAGCATCCTGCGTGAGGCCGGGCACCGCGTCGGCGCCTCCGTGGCGGCCGACCACCGCGAGATCCTCGGCATCAACAACCGCGTGCAGCTCGCCGAGGCCCGCGCCCTGCTGAACCAGCGCCTGATCGAGCGGGCGATGCTCGCGGGCGTGACGGTCGTCGACCCGGCGAGCGTTTTCGTGGACGTCACCGTGACCTTCGAGCCGGACGCGGTGATCCTGCCGGGTACCCAGCTCCTGGGCGCGACCCACATCGGCGAGGACGCCGAGGTCGGCCCGAACACCCGCCTCAAGGACACCCGCGTCGGTAAGGGCGCCCGGGTGGACAACACTGTGGCGGACTCGGCCGTGATCGGCGACAGCGCCTCCGTGGGCCCCTTCGCGTACCTCCGTCCGGGCACGAACCTCGGTACGAAGTCCAAGGCCGGCACGTACGTCGAGATGAAGAACGCGACGATCGGCGAGGGCACCAAGGTCCCCCACCTGTCGTACGTGGGCGACGCGACGATCGGCGAGTACTCGAACATCGGCGCCGCCAGCGTCTTCGTGAACTACGACGGCGAGGCGAAGCACCACACCACGATCGGGTCCCACTGCCGGACCGGTTCGGACAACATGTTTGTGGCTCCCATCACGATCGGGGACGGCGCCTACACCGCCGCCGGGTCCGTGATCACGAAGGACGTGCCGGCCGGCTCGCTCGCCGTGGCCCGGGGCCAGCAGCGGAATATCGAGGGTTGGGTGGCCAGGAAGCGGCCCGGAAGCGCCGCCGCGCAGGCCGCCCAGGCCGCGACCGAGGACTCCGCCGGCGAGAGCTGACCGGAAACAGGTACGTCGAACTCGGCGTACCGTGATACGTGCACACAAATTCGGCTGGCTCGCACACGCGCACGACAGCTCGTGGAACGCGGCCAGACAACACGTCTGAGGAGACAGTGCTGTGACCGGGATCAAGACGACCGGCGAGAAGAAGCTGATGCTCTTCTCCGGCCGCGCCCACCCCGAGCTGGCCGAGGAGGTCGCGCACCAGCTGGGCGTCGGTCTCGTTCCCACCAAGGCGTTCGACTTCGCCAACGGTGAGATCTACGTCCGCTTCCAGGAGTCGGCCCGCGGCGCGGACTGCTTCCTGATCCAGAGCCACACGGCTCCGATCAACAAGTGGATCATGGAACAGCTGATCATGATCGATGCGCTGAAGCGGGCCTCGGCCCGGAGCATCACCGTGATCATCCCGTCGTACGGCTACGCCCGTCAGGACAAGAAGCACCGCGGCCGCGAGCCGATCTCGGCGCGTCTGGTCGCGGACCTGCTGAAGACGGCGGGCGCCGACCGCATCCTGACGGTCGACCTGCACACGGACCAGATCCAGGGCTTCTTCGACGGCCCGGTCGACCACCTGTCGGCGCTGCCGGTCCTCGCGGACTACGTGGGCGCCAAGGTCGACCGCGCCAAGCTGACGATCGTCTCCCCGGACGCGGGCCGCGTGCGGGTCGCCGACCGCTGGTGCGACCGCCTGGACGCCCCCCTCGCGATCGTCCACAAGCGCCGTGACAAGGACGTCGCCAACCAGGTCACCGTGCACGAGGTCGTCGGTGACGTGAAGGGCCGCGTCTGCGTCCTGGTGGACGACATGGTCGACACCGGTGGCACGATCTGCGCCGCCGCCGACGCCCTGTTCGCGCACGGTGCGGAGGACGTCATCGTGACGGCCACCCACGGCATCCTGTCGGGCCCGGCCGCGGACCGCCTCAAGAACTCCAAGGTCAGCGAGTTCGTGTTCACGGACACGCTGCCGGTTCCGGGCGCCCTGGAGCTGGACAAGATCACGGTGCTCTCGATCGCGCCGACGATCGCGCGCGCGGTGCGCGAGGTGTTCGAGGACGGTTCGGTGACGAGCCTCTTCGAGGAGCACTGAGCCCCGGCGCCACAGCAGACATGAGGGCCGCTTCCCCGTTCGGGGGAGCGGCCCTCGGTCGTGTTTGAGTGATCGAATTGGGTGGTAGGGCGGTCGGCCGGTAGACTGCCGTAGTTGCTCGGCGAGGGAGGCCGTACCCGTACGGATGTACAGGGTCACGGCGGTCCGTTATCGACGCGCTCTTCGTAGCAGGCCATCGCCAGTCGTGGCCGGGTGACCCAGGTTTTTTCGTCACCTTTCTACGAGGAGTGCACCATGTCCGAGGTCAAGCTCGCCGCTGCCGTCCGTACCGAGTTCGGCAAGGGCGCCGCCCGTGCGATCCGCCGCAACAACCAGGTTCCCGCGGTCGTCTACGGCCACGGCTCCGAGCCGGCGCACGTGACCCTCCCGGCCCACGACCTTGCCCTGGCGCTGCGCACGCCGAACGTCCTGCTCGCCCTGGACGTGGACGGCAAGAGCGAGCTGGCGATCCCGAAGGCGATCCAGCGCGACGCGATCAAGGGCTTCCTGGTCCACGTCGACCTGCTGCTCGTCAAGCGCGGCGAGAAGGTCACGGTCGAGATCCCGGTCCAGGCCGAGGGTGAGCTCGCCGCCGGCGGCAACCTGCTGGAGCACGTGCTGAGCACCCTCTCCATCGAGGCCGAGGCCACCCACCTCCCCGAGGCCGTCACGGTCTCCGTCGAGGGCCTGGAGGCCGGTGCCTCCATCCTCGCCAAGGACATCACCCTGCCGAAGGGCGCCACCCTGGTGACCGACGCCGACGCCGTCGTCCTCCAGATCCTGGGCGCGCAGGCCGAGGAGCCGGCCGCCGAGGCCGAGGCCACCGAGGGTGCCGAGGCCTGAGCCGTAGGCTCTGCCTGACGTGACGGGGTGACGGGCCACACGGCCCGTCACCCCGTTTCCCTTGTACGGGTACGGAAGTACGCACGCGCGTGGACGGACACGAGGAGACCTGACGCAGATGACGGACGACGCGAACGCCCCCTGGCTGATCGTCGGCCTCGGCAACCCCGGGCCCGAGTACGCGGCCAACCGGCACAACATCGGCTTCATGACGGTGGACCTGCTCGCCGAGCGGATGCGCGGTTCGTTCAAGCGGGCGCAGAAGGCGCAGGCGCAGGTCGTCGAGGGTCGGATGGGCCCGCCAGGACCCGCGAGCCGCCGGGTGATCCTCGCGAAGCCGATGTCGTACATGAACCTGTCCGGCGGTCCGGTGACGGCGCTGCGGGACTTCTACAAGGTGCCGACGGCGAACATCGTGGCGATCCATGACGAGCTGGACATCGACTACGGGGTGCTGCGGCTGAAGATCGGCGGCGGGGACAACGGGCACAACGGCCTGAAGTCGATGACGAAGTCGATGGGTCCCGAGTACCACCGGGTACGGTGCGGGATCGGGCGTCCGCCGGGCCGGATGCAGGTGGCGGACTTCGTCCTGAAGGACTTCTCAGCGACGGAGCGCAAGGACCTGGACTGGTTCGTGGACCGGGCGGCGGACTCGGTGGAGTGCCTGGTGGCGGAGGGCCTGGAGCGGGCCCAGTCGGCGTACAACTCGTAGGACCCTGGCGGTCGGAACGTACGACTGTACGATCGCGGGTCATGACGCACGTCCGTAACGCCGCCATGGCGCTGGTCGCCCTCCTTCTCCTCGTCGCGGGCGGGTGGGCCTCCTGGAACTCGGCCCAGCACGTCCTGCTCGGCAAGGGGCGGGAGCACGGGACGCTGACCGTGACGGGCTGTACGGAGGAGATGTGCAGCGGCCGTTTCGCCCCGGACGATCCGTCATCGACGCGACGGACGCTGACGATCGAGCGTTCGGTGGCGGCGGAGCGGGGCGTGACGATCCCGGTGGTCGTGAAGCCGGGCACGGACGAGGGCGTACGGACGGGCTGGGGCGGCGGTCTGCACGCGTGGCTGCCGTTGGGCGGGGCGCTGCTGCTCGCGGCGCCGCTGATCGGCGGGGGGCTGCGGCTGCCGAGGACGGCGTGGTCGATGGCGGTTGCGGGTGGGGCGGTTCTGCTGGCGGCGTTCTTCGCGCTCTGAGGTGTTCTGGCCTATTTCCATGGGTTTCCTGGCGCAATCGTTATGGACCTCTGGCTTAAGGCCCACTTAAAGCGACGGATAGGCTGCCCCCGCCACCTCCCACGGCATACCTCATCCCACAGATGGACGACTGCACATGCGACGTTCCCTCATACCCGCCGCCGCGCTCGTCGCGGCCATGGCGGGCTCTCTCGCTCTGGCCCCGGTGGCGTTCGCGTCCAACGGCCCCAAGGGCGACAACGGCACGGTCAAGATCCACGATGCGAAGACCGGCGAGGAGATCAAGGCCAACGAGCCGAAGGTCTGCGCGTTCTACCTCGACGCGTTCAACTTCGACGCCCAGCAGAAGGCGAACTGGCGCATCGAGGCCTGGGCGAACAACGACCAGGAAAAGGGCACCGAGGTCGAGAAGGGCTCCATCACCCTCGACGCGAAGGGTCACGGGCGCACCGAGGACCTGAAGCTCGCCGACGGCCAGTACAAGCTGTTCTGGAACTTCGACGGCGAGAACGGCAAGGCCAAGCACAAGGTCTTCAAGGTCGACTGCCCGGACGAGACCCCCGGCACGGAGACCCCCGGCACCCCCGGCACGGAGACGCCCGGCACCCCCGGTACGGAGACGCCCGGCACCCCGGGTACCGAGACCCCCGGCACCCCCGGTACGGAGACGCCCGGCACCCCCGGTACCGAGACCCCCGGCACGGAGACCCCCGGCACCCCCGGCACGGAGACCCCCGGTACCGAGACCCCGGCCCCGTCCGAGACCCCCGGTGGCACCGAGTCCCCGTCCGCGACCACCCCCGCGGGTGAGACCGGCGGCAACGGTGGCACCGGCGGCAAGGACGGCAACCTGGCCGAGACCGGCTCCAGCGCCCCCGTCGGCATCCTCGCCGCCGCGGCGCTCGCCCTCGCGGCTGCCGGTGCGTTCCTGGTGACGCGTCGTCGTAAGGCGCAGCAGCACTGACGTACCCCCGTCATGACGGAAGCCCCCGCCGGAGTCCGGCGGGGGCTTCTGCCGTGCGGGCGGGGTGTCAGCCGGTGTTGCGCAGGCCGGCCGCCACGCCGTTGACGGTGAGGAGCAGGGCCCGCGCGAGCAGCGGGTCGGGCTCCGCGCCGGCCTCCGCGTCCGCGCGCTGGCGGGCCAGCAGGGAGACCTGGAGGTAGGAGATCGGGTCCAGGTAGGCGTCGCGGATGGCGAAGGTCTGCTGGAGGACCGGGTTGGAGTCGAGCAGCTTCTCGCCGCCGGTTACCTTGAGGACCTCGGCGACGGTCAGCGCGTGCTCGGCCTCGATGGCGTCGAAGACGTGCCGGAGGTCGTCGGGGACCAGGGTGTCGACGTAGTGGCGGGCGATCCGCAGGTCGGTCTTCGCGAGCGTCATCTCGACGTTGGCGAGGAAGTTGCGGAAGAAGTGCCAGTGCTCGTACATCTCGCCGAGGACCGGGTCGAGACCGGCCTCGCGGAGCGCCTTGAGGCCGGAGCCGACGCCGAACCAGCCGGGGACGATCTGGCGGGACTGGGTCCAGCCGAACACCCAGGGGATGGCGCGGAGTCCGTCGAGGCCGGCGCCGGAGTCGGGGCGGCGCGAGGGGCGCGAGCCCAGGTGGAGGTCGGCGAGCTGGTCGACGGGGGTGGCCGCGAAGAAGTACGCGGGGAGGTCCGGGTCCTCGACGAGCGTGCGGTACGCGGTGTGGGCGGCGTCCGAGACGGTGTCCATGGCCGCGTCCCAGCGGGCGAGGGCCTCGTCGGACTGGCGCGGCGCGGTGTGCAGGGCGGAGGCCTGCAGGGTGGCGGCGACGGTCAGTTCGAGGTTCTCGCGGGCGAGGGACGGGATCAGGTACTTGTCGGAGATGACCTCGCCCTGCTCGGTCACCTTGATCTCGCCCTCCAGGGTGCCCCAGGGCTGGGCGAGGATCGCGTCGTGCGAGGGGCCGCCGCCGCGGCCGACGGTGCCGCCGCGGCCGTGGAAGAGGCGCAGGCGCACGCCGTAGCGGTGGGCGACGTCGCGCAGTCGGCGCTGGGCGCGGTGGATCTCCCACTGGGAGGTGGTGATGCCGCCGAACTTGGAGGAGTCGGAGTAGCCGAGCATGACCTCCTGGACGTCGCCGCGGAGCGAGACGAGGCGCCGGTAGGAGGGGTCGGCGAGCATGCCGTCGAGGATGACGTCGGCGGCCTTGAGCTCGTCGGTGGTCTCCAGGAGGGGCACGATGCCGATCTTGGCCCAGCCGCCGTGGAGGTCGATGAGTCCGGCCTCGCGGGCGAGGACGGCGGCGGCGAAGACGTCGTCGGCGCCCTGGCACATCGAGATGATGTACGACTCGATGACCTCGGGGCCGAAGCGCTCGAAGGCCTCCTTGACGGTGTGGAAGACGCCGAGGGTCTTCTGCCCGGCCGCGTCGAGCGGGGCGGGGGTGGGCGCCAGCGGGCGGCGCGAGCGCAGCTCCTTGGCGAGCAGCTTCTGCCGGTAGTCGCGCGGCATGTCGGCGTACCGCCACGACTCCTCGCCGAGGCGGTCGAAGAGCTGGCCGAGGGCGTGGTGGTGGGCGTCGGCGTGCTCGCGTACGTCCATCGTGGCGAGCTGGAGGCCGAAGGCCGAGAGGGTGCGGATGGTGCGGTCCATCCGGCCGTCGGCGAAGAGCCCGCCGCGGTGCTCGCGCAGCGAGGTCTGGATCAGGGTGAGGTCGTGGACCAGCTCGGCGGTGCCGAGGTAGTCGCGGCCGTCCTGGTGGGGGGTGCCGGAGGCGAGGCGCTCGCGGGTGTTGAGGAGCTTCTGCCGGATGCAGGTGGCCTTGAGCCGGTAGGGCTCCTCGGCGTTGAGGCGCTTGTAGCGGGGGCTGATCTCCGGGAGGAGTTCCAGGTCGCGCTGGAGGGAGTCCAGGAGTTCCTGGGTGGCTCCGGTGTAGCGGATGGAGTTGGAGAGGAGTCCGCGGAGGTAGTCGACGAGTTCGAGGGCGTCGGTGATGCCGTGCTCGTGCTGGAGGATCAGCACGTCCCTGGTCACCTGGGGGGTGACGTTGGGGTTGCCGTCGCGGTCGCCGCCGATCCAGGTGCCGAAGGTGAGCGGCCGGGTGCCGGCGGGCAGTTCGACGCCGACGCGCTCCAGCTCGGCGGCGAGGTCCTCCAGGACGTCGCCCACGGCGTTGGCGTGCAGTTCGTCGAGGTAGTAGATGGCGTTGCGCGCCTCGTCGGCGGGCTCGGGGCGGACCACCCGGAGTTCGTCGGTCTGCCAGATGAGGTCGATGTTCTCGGCGAGCCTCAGGTCGTGGCGACGCCGGTCGGCCTCGATGACCGGGGTCTCCAGGAGGACGGCGATCCGGCGCAGCTTGTTGAGGACGGAACGGCGGGCGGCTTCGGTGGGGTGCGCGGTGAAGACGGGCCGTACGTTGAGGTTCTTGACCGTCGCGCGGACGTGCTCGGGATCGCCGTCCTTGAGCATGTCGGCGGTGCGGGCGAGGAGGCTGCCCTCGGCGGCGCGCTTCTCGCGCATCTCGCGGCCCCGGTGGACCTGCTCGGTGACGTTCGCGAGGTGGAAGTAGGTGGAGAAGGCGCGTACGAGCTTGGCGGCTGTCTCCAGCTCGACGCCGCTCAGCAGCTCGGCGGCGGCCTCTCCGTCCTCGCGGGTGAGGCTGCGGACCCGCTCGACGAGGTCGAGGAGTTCGTGGCCCTCCTGGCGGACGAGGGTCTCGCCCAGCAGGTCGCCCAGTCGGCGGATGTCGGCGCGCAGCTCGGCGCTGGCGGTGGGGGTCTGGTCGGCACTGCTCACAGGTGCGGCTCCTTGCAGTGTTTGAGCACGTCTGGAGGGTTCTGGAGGCTTGCGGACCGCGCTGTCCGACGCACACAGGATAGGTGTCCGTCTTCCCGGCGACGGCCCTGCCCCTGTTGTGCCCTCTTGCCGCGCGCCCCGGCGCTGCCATACTTACGACGCCGTAGGTTACGGAAGCGTAGCCACGGCCGTGTTCTCGCATGTTTTCTTCTCTTTTCCCCCACCCTCACCCTCACCCCCCAGGGGACATCCATGACCACGAGCCCCGAGGTGACCTCACCCGAGGCACCCGAGCTGTCCGACGGCGCCCCTGTCCTGCCCTCCGCCACGCTCGGCGGGGACAGCAAGGGTTCGGTCGAGCAGATCGCGCTCCTGCTGTTCATCACGGTGCCCTTCGTGGCGCTGCTCGCGGCGGTGCCGCTGGCCTGGGGCTGGGGGGTCAGCTGGCTGGATCTCGGGCTGATGGTGGCGATGTACTTCATCGGCTGCCACGGGATCACGATCGGTTTCCACCGCTACTTCACGCACGGTTCCTTCAAGGCGAGGCGGCCGCTGCGGATCGCGCTGGCGATCATGGGGTCGCTCGCGGTGGAGGGTCCGCTGGTGCGATGGGTGGCGGACCACCGCAAGCACCACAAGTTCTCGGACGCGGAGGGCGACCCGCACTCGCCGTGGCGGTTCGGCGAGACGCTCCCGGCCTTGATGAAGGGCCTGTGGTGGGCGCACATCGGGTGGATGTTCGACGAGGAGCGGACTCCGCAGCACAAGTACGCCCCCGATCTGATCAAGGACCCGGCGCTCCGGGCGATCTCCCGCCAGTTCGTGCTGTGGACGGTGCTGTCGCTGGCGATCCCGCCGCTGGTGGGCGGTCTGGTCACGATGTCGTGGTGGGGTGCGTTCACCGCGTTCTTCTGGGGCTCGCTGGTACGGGTGGCGCTGCTGCACCACGTGACCTGGTCGATCAACTCGATCTGCCACGCGGTGGGCAAGCGTCCGTTCAAGTCGCGGGACCGCTCGGGCAACGTGTGGTGGCTGGCGGTGCTGTCCTGTGGTGAGTCCTGGCACAACCTGCACCACGCTGACCCGACCTCGGCGCGGCACGGGGTGCTGCGCGGGCAGGTCGACTCCAGTGCGCGGCTGATCCGCTGGTTCGAGCTGGCGGGCTGGGCGTCCGATGTGCGCTGGCCGGCGAAGGCCCGCATCGAAGCCCGGCGCCAGAGCGCGTCCGCAGACGCGGCATGATGGAAGACGTGGCGATCGACGGCAGGACCAGTGGCACCGGCAGCGGCGAGCAGAAGCCCCGGCGTGGGCGCCGGGTGCGGATGACGGGCGCGGAGCGCCGGGAACAGCTGCTGGACATCGGCCGCACGCTCTTCGCCGAGAAGGGCTTCGAGGGCACGTCGGTGGAGGAGATCGCGGCGAAGGCCGGGGTCTCCAAGCCGGTGGTGTACGAGCACTTCGGCGGCAAGGAGGGGCTGTACGCGGTGGTCGTCGACCGGGAGATGCGGCAGCTCCTGGACGGGGTGACGGGGGCGCTGACGGCGGGGCATCCGCGGGAGCTCCTGGAGCAGGCGGCGTTCGCGCTGCTCGATTACATCGAGAACTACACGGACGGTTTCCGGATTCTCGTACGGGACTCCCCGGTGGCGCAGTCGACGGGCACGTTCGCGTCGCTGATCAGCGACATCGCCACGCAGGTGGAGGACATCCTGGGCCTGGAGTTCAAGGCCCGCGGCTTCGACCCGAAGCTGGCGCCGCTGTACGCGCAGGCGCTGGTGGGCAGTGTGGCGCTGACGGGTCAGTGGTGGCTGGACGTCCGGAAGCCGAAGAAGGCGGAGGTCGCGGCGCATCTGGTGAACCTGGCGTGGCACGGCCTGGACGGTCTGGAGCCGAAGCCGCGGTTGATTGGGCACCGGAAGAACTGACCGGGGGCGGGGCAGGGCGCCGAACACGAGGGATCGGGCGCGGACGGGAGATCCGACCGGACGGTCGGATTCGGCCGGGTAAACATCTGGCGCCCGGCCCTCCCATGAGTAGACTCGCCTTACACATCCGGGGGGGTGTTCCGACCGTCCGACGAGGTCGTCTCCGCGTGCATTCCGTCATGCGCTGACGCCGTTCGACGCCTGTTCGAACCCCCCTGTGTGGTTCTGTCGAACCTCTGATCCCTGGGGGGGATCTCTTTTGTTCTTCATGCGTTCCAAGCGTGCCCGTCACCTCGTCGGCTGCACCGCTCTCGCCCTCTCCGCGGGCATGATCCTCGCGGGTCCCGCCTCGGCCGACACCCCGGCCCCGCACGCGGCCGTCGAGAAGCCCTCGCAGACGCCCGCCGCGCCGTCGAAGCGGGCCGTCCCGCAGGCCGACACCGCTCGTTCCGCCGGGATCGCCGGCGTCACGGCGGAGCGTCCGCCGTCCCGCTCGGACCTCGACGGTGACGGCAAGAGCGACATGGTGCTGCGCATCAACGGCACCCTGCAGACGGCGACGACGAACTCCTCGGGCAGCGAGTTCAGCCGTGGCGACGGCGACACCGCCTTCGTCACGGACATCATCCCGATCGGCGACCAGGACCTGAACGGCAGCCGCCCGGAGATCCTGACGCTCTCGAAGTACGGCCGGCTGAGCCTGTACGGCGACTCCACCGCGTCCTACGGCACCTTCCGCTGGTCCGGTGCGGGCTGGCAGGTCTACAACAAGCTCTTCTCGCCCGGCGACCTCAGCGGCGACGGCCGCGCCGACGTGCTGGCCCGTACGCCCGCGGGCGAGCTGTGGGCCTACGTCTCCACCGGCACCCCGGGCGCCCCGTTCCACGCGCCCAAGAAGATCGGCAACGGCTGGCAGGCCTACGACCAGCTGATCGGCCTCGGCGACAGCGACGGCGACGGCCGGGGCGACTTCCTCGCCCGTACGCCCTCCGGCTCGCTCTTCTACTACGGCAGCACCGGCAGCCCGTACACGGTGAAGCCCGGCAAGCTGGTCGGCCAGGGCTGGCAGCAGTACAACCAGATCATCGGCATCGACGACGACAACGCCAACGGGGTCCCCGACGTCCTCGCGCGCGGGACCGACGGCACGCTGTGGGAGTACTACGGCACCGGCAAGGGCTACTACACCACCCGCCAGAAGGTCGGCTCGACCGGCGCCTGGGCCGGGGTGGACCAGTTCTCCGGCACGGGCAGCCTCCCGGCGCACGGCAAGGAGGGCATGGTCGCCCGCGACAAGGCCGGCACGCTCTACTGGTACGACGCGCTGAACAACGGCCGGCTCGCGGCCCGCGTCAAGATCAGCGACGACGGCGGCTGGGCCGGCTCGACGATCTACGAGGTCAACTCGCTGGGCCGGAACTCGGTATCCGACACGCTGGAGATCTACCAGGGCCACCTGTACGGCAACCAGAAGGACTTCGGCGGCGGCTGGGGCTCGATCAACCTGATCGCCGGACCCGGCGACCTGAACGGCGACGGCAGCGGCGACTTCGTCGCCCGGGACCGCGACGGCGTCCTGTGGCTGTACCGCAGCAACATCGAGGGCACCGCCCTGCACGCCCGCGTCAAGATCGGCGGCGGCTGGAACGCGTTCGACCGGATCGTCGGTTCGGGCGACTTCAGCGGCGACGGTCGGAACGACCTCGTGGCGCGTGCCAAGGACGGCAACCTGTACCTGTACCAGGGCACCGGTCAGGCCGGCACCCCGTTCAAGAGCCCCATCAAGATCGGCGGCGGCTGGAACGCGTACCCGAAGATCGAGGCGCCCGGTGACATCACCGGCGACGGCAAGGCCGACCTGCTCGCGGTGAACTCGGGCGGCGAGCTGTTCCGCTACTCCGGCACCGGCTCGGCGGGCTCCCCGTTCAAGACGCGCGCCTCCATCGGCACCGGCTACCAGACCTACAACGGCCTGTACTAGTCCTACCGCGCACCCCGTGGGACGCCCCGCACCGGTTCTCCGGTGCGGGGCGTCCCCCGTGCGCCGGGCCGTGTCATGTCCGGGAGGTAAGCTCCCCCGCATCCGGGGGGTCCGCCCTTCGTACGCGTTCTCCTCCGCGGCGGGGCGCCGCGGACCCGTGCCCGGACCGAAGACATCCTGATCCCTGGGGGGGATCTCTTGCGTTCTGTTCCCTTCACCCGCACGCGCCTCGGCGTGTGCACCGCACTCGTACTCTCCGCGGGCATGCTGCTCGCGGTCCCGGCCTCGGCCGGGACACCCGGGCCGCACCCGGCCGTCGAGAAGCCGGCGGACCGCTTCGTCCCGCCGCCCCTGACGCGCCCGCTGAGCGGCGCGGCCCGTCAGTCCGCCCAGGCGACCGCCGGTGTCGGCGCCTCGCCGCAGCTGTCGGACTTCGACGGCGACGGCGGCGGCGATCTGATCTACCGCGACGTGGACGGCAAGGTCTACACGGCCACGACCTCCGGCCAGGGCGGCGGCTTCGGGTCCTTCACGGAGCCTCCGAAGGACATCATCCCGATCGGCAACCAGGACGGGAACGCCAGCGGCCCCGAGGTTCTGACGCTGTCCCGGCAGGGTGCCCTCACCCTGTACGCGGACGCGACGCCCACCAAAGCGAGCTACGCGTGGCGGGGCAACGGCTGGAACATCTACAACAAGATCGTCGCGCCCGGGGACGTGAACGACGACGGCCGTGCGGACCTGGTCGCCCGCGACCTCGACGGCAACCTGTACCTGTACTACGCCACCGGCAACCGCACCGCCCCGTTCTCCGCGCGGGTGGCGCTCGGCCCCGGCTGGAACGCCTACGACCAGCTCCTCGGCATCGGCGACAACAACGGCGACGGCTGGGCGGACCTGCTCGGCCGCGACACCACCGGCACCCTGTGGTTCTACGCCGGCACGGGCGACAAGGCGAAGCCGTTCGCCACCCGCCGGTCCCTCGGCGGCGGCTGGAACGCCTACAACCAGATCCTGCCCGTCGGCGACGACAACGGCGACGGCAACGGCGAGCTGATCGCCCGCGACCTGAAGGGCACGCTCTGGTACTACACCGGCAAGGGCGATGGCACCCTCGCGGGCCGTCAGCAGCTCAGCTCCCCCGGCGGCTGGGCCGGGGTCCCGCAGTTCGGCGGGGCGGGCAACAACCCGGTCACCGGCACCAAGGACGGCGTCCTCGCACGGACCACGGCCGGCACGTTGTACTGGTACCGCGCCTCGACCGGCGGCGGCCTCACCGCACGCCGCCAGGTCGGCACCGCCGGCGGCTGGGCCGGTGCCGCCTTCACCCACCTGTCCACGATGGACCAGGACGCCTCGTCCGACATCGCGGAGATCTACCGGGGCCGTCTCCTCATCGACGGCGTCGACGTCGGCGGCGGCTGGGGCGTGTACAACACGATCATCGGCCCCGGCGACCTGTCCGGCGACGGCAAGGGCGACCTGCTGGCCCGGGACGCCTCCGGCATCCTCTACCTCTACCCGGGCAACGGCACCGGCACCGCGCTCGGCGCCCGCGTCCGGGTCGGCAGCGGCTGGGGCGCGTACGACAGGATCGTCGGCGCGGGCGACCACACGGGCGACGGTCGCACGGACATCGTGGCCCGCACCCCGGGCGGCGACCTGTACCTCTACCCCGGCACCGGCGTCGCGGGCAAGCCGTTCACGGGCCGGCAGAAGATCGGCACGGGCTGGAACGCGTACTCCAAGCTCGTCGCCCCCGGCGACCTCAACGCCGACGGCAAGGCCGACCTGTTCGGCATCACCCCGGGCGGCGACCTCTACCGCTACCTGAACACCTCGCCGGGCAAGTTCGCCGAGCGGTTCAGGGTCGGCAACGGCTACGGCGTCTACAACAGCGTGTCCTGACACGACCGTGCGTCCCGGTGGCCCGGGACCCGCGCGGGCGCCCCGTACCGGAGTTCCGGTGCGGGGCGCCCGCGCGTTCAGGGGCCCGGCCGCGGTCACGCCCCGGCGGCGCTCAACTCTTCCTGCGAGCGACGGCGAAGATGCGGCGGAAGGGGAAGACGGTGCCGTGCGGGCCCGGCGGGTAGGCCTCGCGGAGAAGGACGCGGTACTGCCCGAGGAAGGCGTCCACCGCGTCCCGGTCGTCACCCAGCAGGGTGAGGACGGGCCGCAGGGCCGTGCCCTTGACCCAGTCGAGGACGGGGTCCTCGCCCTGGAGCAGCTGGCAGTACGTGGTCTCCCAGACGTCCGTCTCGCAGCCGAGGTCGATGAGGCGGGTGAGGTAGTCGGCGGGGTCGAGGACATGGACCAGGCGGCGGCCCCGGTCGCCGAGGCGGGAGCGCCATTCCGGGGTTTCGCAGAGTTCGCCGAGCAGGGTGTGGCTGGGCGCGGTGAAGTTGCCGGGGACCTGGAAGGCGAAGGTGCCGCCGGGGTGGAGTCCGTCGATCCAGCGGGCGAAGGACTCGGGGTGGTCGGGCACCCACTGGAGGGCGGCGTTGGAGACGATGAGGTCAAAGGGCTCGGCGGGGGTCCAGTGGGCGGCGTCGGCGGGCCGGAAGTCGAGCCGGCCGCCGCCGGGGGTGGTGCCCGACCAGTCCTTCGCTGCCAGCTCCAGCATGTCGGGCGAGAGGTCGTAGCCGGTGATGTGGGCGTCGGGCCACCGGTCGGCGAGGAGGACCGTGACGTTGCCGGGTCCGCAGCCGAGGTCGGCGATGCGGGCCGGGCGGTCCTCGGCCGGGAGACGCGGTATGCGGGCGAGCAGGTCGAGGAAGGGCCGGGTCCGATGGCCGGTGTGGCGGAGGTACTGCCGCGGGTCCCAGGTCGGTGTGGTGGGTACGCCGCTTTCCACGGAACGCATGTTCGAAGCCCCCTTGCTGGCACGAGTAGCCGAAACGGAACGCGGTTCCGGCGGGGTCTCTTCCCCGAAGCCCGGGGAATATATCTTTACATCAAGATACTCGAAGGCAAGAAACTCGACCCCAAGAGACTTTATGTCAACAGACCCTCTACACTGATCGTCATGGAGGACGAGGTCGACCGACTGGTCGCAGCATGGCGCCGCGAGCGCCCCGACCTCGACGTGGAACCGCTCGAGGTGCTCAGCCGCGTCTCGCGGCTCGCCCGGCACCTCGACCGCGCCCGTCGGCTCGCCTTCTCCGAGCACCAGCTGGAGCCCTGGGAGTTCGACGTCCTGACCTCACTGCGCCGGGCCGGAGCGCCCTACCAGCTCTCCCCCGGCCAGCTCCTCACCCAGACCCTGGTCACCTCGGGCACCATGACCAACCGCATCGACCGGCTCACCAAGAAGGGCCTCGTCGAGCGGCTGCCCGACCCCAGCGACCGGCGCGGCGTCCTCGTCCGGCTCACCCCCGAGGGCCGCGACCGCGCCGACGAGGCACTCGCCGGACTCCTCGCCCAGGAGCGCGCCATCCTCGCCCAGCTCTCCCGCGCCCAGCGCGCCGAACTGGCCGGACTGCTACGCCGGCTGACCGCCCCGTTCGACAACGTCCCCGGCTAGACCGGACAGCGGCCCCTCACCCAGCCGCGCGGGACCCACGCCCGCCCGGCGGGCCAGCGCCACCGCCGCCAGGGTCGAGTGCACCCCCAGCTTCCCCAGCACGTTCTGCATATGCGTACGGACCGTGTGCGGCGACAGGAAGAGCCGCTCCGCGACCGCCTTGCGGCCCAGACCCGCGACCATGCACCGCAGCACCTCCCGCTCGCGCGGGGTCAGCGACTCCACCAGACGCTCGCTGTCCGTCCGGTGCTTGCGCACCTCCGTCAGCTCCCGCAGCACCCCGGTGAGCAGCGCGGGCGGCAGATGCGTCTCGTCCCGCAGCACCCCCCGCACCACCGCGAGGAGCCGTTGCAGCGAGCAGTCCTTCGCCACCCAGCCGGAGGCACCGGCCTGGAGGGCGAGCGCCGCCCGCCGCGGGTCGTCCTTCTCCGCGAGGACCACGGTGCGGACCGCGGGCTGCGCCCTGCGCACCCCCGCCACCAGTGAGATCCCGTCGACGGCACCCTCGGCGCCCTCGGCGTCGTCCGGGACCGCGCGGGCCACGGCCGCCCCCGGCGGGCCCGCGCCCAGCTCGGCGTCGACGAGCAGCACGTCGAACCTGCGCCCCTCCGCCGCACCGCGCTCCAGGCAGCGCACGGCGGCCGGGCCGCTTCCCGCGGCGGCGACGTCGACATCGGGCTCCGCCGCGAGTGCGGCGGCCAGCGATTCGGCGAAGACGCGGTGGTCGTCCACCACCAGGACACGGATACGTGCCACGGACACCCCCAAGTGTCGAGGAACGGAACCGACGCGGGCACGGCGCCGGAGGCGGGTCCGTCGGATGCACGACCGCCGCCGTGCGTTGACTGGTACCCCGCTTCCGGCGCCGTACCCGACCGGGACTCGCACCCTGAACAGCACCGGCCCCCACCGGCGCCGCCCCTCAGAGTAGGGGTGGGGCGTCACGGCGGGGGCCGATTCGCGGAACTGTCCGAAGTCGCGCGTGCGCGGGGAGGGTTCAGATCCTGCGCGCGCCCTCCGAGGGAACGGCCGGGAAGATCCCCGGAGGGGCGTGACCGGCGTCGGCGAAGGCCTTCTCCACGGCGGCGGCGACCGCGTCCGCCCGGTCGGTGTCGACCAGGACGACGGCCGAGCCGCCGAAGCCGCCGCCGGTCATCCGGGCGCCGAGCGCCCCGGCGGCGTTCGCCGCCTCGACGGCGAGGTCCAGCTCGGGGCAGGAGACCCGCAGGTCGTCGCGGAGGGAGGCGTGCCCCTCGGTGAGGACCGGGCCGACGGCGCGGGTGGCTCCGGCGTCGAGCAGCGCGATGATCCGCTCCACGCGCGCGTTGTCGGTGACGACGTGCCGGACGTACCGCCGCATCGTCTCGTCGCTCAGACGTCCGAGGGTTTCGGGCAGGCGCTCGGCGCTCACGTCGCGCAGGGTACGGACACCGAGCGCCCGCGCACCCGCTTCGCACCCGGCGCGCCGCTCCGCGTACGCGCCGTCCCCGAGCGCGTGCTTCACCCGGGTGTCGACGACGAGCAGCCGCAGCCCCTCGTGGGCGAGGTCGAAGGGGACCTGGCGGTACGAGAGGTCCCGGGTGTCCAGATGCAGGGCGTGGCCCTCCTCGGCGCACGCGGAGACCATCTGGTCCATGACCCCGCAGGGCACGCCGACGAAGTCGTTCTCGGCGCGCTGCGCGAGCCGGGCGATCTCGGGCCGGGTGAGCCCGAGTTCGAACAGGTCGTTCAGGGCGAGCGCGGTGACGACCTCGAGGGCCGCCGAGGAGGAGAGCCCGGCGCCGGTCGGCACCGTCGAGGTGAGGTGCACGTCCGCGCCCGTCACCGGGTGCCCCGCCTCCCGCAGCGCCCAGACCGCACCGGCCGGGTAGGCGGCCCAGCCGGTGCCCGAGAGCGGCTTGAGGGCGTCGACGGCCAGTTGGACGACACCGCCGTCGATGTCGGCGGAGTGCAGGCGCAGGACGCCGTCCTCGCGCCGGGAGACGGCGGCGACGGTGGTGTGCGGCAGCGCGAGCGGCAGCACGAAGCCCTCGTTGAAGTCGGTGTACTCCCCGATGAGGTTGACCCGCCCGGGGGCGGCCCAGACGCCGTCGGGGGCGGCGCCGTACAGCGCCTCGAAGTCCTCGGCGACGCTCATGCGGAACCCTCCTCGCGGCGGAGCCGGGCGAAGGCCCAGGCGTCGGCGACGACGGCCGCCAGGTCGGGCCGGGACGGCGCCCAGCCGAGCCGCTCGCGGGCCGCGTCGGCGGAGGCGACCAGGACGGCCGGGTCGCCGGGGCGGCGCTCGGCGGTGATCTCGGGGATCGGGTGCCCGGTGACCTTCCGTACGGTCTCGACGACCTCGCGGACGGAGAAGCCGTTGCCGTTGCCGAGGTTGCAGACCAGGTGCTCACCGGCCGGCACGGAGGCCGCCGTCATCGCGTCCAGCGCCAGCACATGGGCCTCGGCCAGGTCGGCGACGTGGATGTAGTCGCGGACACAGGTGCCGTCCGGGGTCGGGTAGTCCTCGCCGTACACCGAGATCGCCTCGCGCTCGCCCAGGGCGACCTGGAGGACGAGCGGGATCAGGTGCGACTCGGGCGCGTGGCGCTCGCCGAGCGGGCCGTACGCCCCCGCCACGTTGAAGTAGCGCAGCGAGACGGCGGCCAGGCCGTGGGCGGCGCACTCCCCGCCGATCATGTGGTCGACGGCCAGCTTGCTCGCCCCGTAGGGGCTGGTGGGCGCGGTCGGCGCGGTCTCGGTGACCGGCACGGTCTCCGGCTCGCCGTAGGTCGCGGCGGTCGAGGAGAAGACGAGCCTGCGCACCCCGGCGGAGCGCATGGCGGCCAGCAGGGCCATGGTGCCGCCGACGTTGTTCTCCCAGTACTTCTCCGGCCTGGCGACGGATTCGCCGACCTGGGAGAAGGCGGCGAAGTGCAGGACGCCGTCGTAGGAGCCGTCCAGCCACTTCGCGGCGTCCTGGACGCGGCCCTGGACGAACTCGGCGCCCGCCGGGACCGCTTCGGCGAAGCCGGTGGAGAGGTCGTCGAGGACGGTGACCCGGTGGCCCCGCTCCAGGAGGTGGGCGGCGACGACGCTGCCCACGTATCCGGCCCCACCCGTCACCAGGTACTTCTTCGTGTCCGTGCTCACTCGGCTGTCGCCACCTCTCGCAGTCGTCGGGCCGCGTCCTCCGGCCGGACGTCGTTCATGAACGCGCCCATGCCGGACTCGGTGCCCGCGAGGAACTTCAGCTTGCCGGAGGCCCGCCGGACGGTGAAGAGCTCCAGGTGCAGTCCGAAGTCCTCCCGCCGGGCATCCGTGAACGGCGCCTGGTGCCAGGCGGCGATGTAGGGCGTCGGCGGCTCGCCCGGGCCGAAGATCCGGTCGAAGCGCCTCAAGAGTTCCAGGTAGACCTGTGCGCACTCCGCGCGGGCCGCCCCTTCGAGGGTGAGGAGGTCCGGCACCCGGCGCTTGGGGTGCAGATGCACCTCGTACGGCCAGTGGGCGGCGTACGGCACGAAGGCGATCCAGTGCTCGGTCTCCAGGACCACCCGCTCTGCGTCGGTCCGCTCCCGCTCGACCACGTCGTCGAAGAGGTTCCGGCCGGTCTCGGCCCGGTGCTCGTCGAGGCGGCGCCGCATGGCCGCCGTCCGGGGGGTCACGTAGGGGAAGGCGTAGATCTGGCCGTGCGCGTGGGGCAGGGTGACGCCGATCTCGGCGCCCCGGTTCTCGAAGCAGTAGACCTGCTCGGCGCCGGGGAGCGCGGAGAGTGCGGCGGTGCGGTCGGTCCACGCGTCGAGGACGAGGGCGGCCCGCTCCTCGGTGAGGTCGGCGAAGGAGTCCGTGTGGTCGTCGGTGAAGCAGACGACCTCGCAGCGGCCGACGCCGCCGGAGAGCGAGGGGAAGCGGTTCTCGAAGACCACCACCTCGTAGCCCGCCTCGGGGATCTCGCTCTCGCGTCCGTCCTTGGCGGGGCAGAGCGGGCAGGCGTCGGCCGGCGGGAGGTAGGTGCGGGACTGCCGGTGCGAGGCGACGGCGACGGGGTCGCCGGTGAGGGCGTCGTACCGGATCTCGGAGCGGGAGACGACGGGGGTGAGGGGGCGCGGGTCGACGGCGGTGCGGACGGTGTCGTCGCGCGTGTCGTAGTAGATCAGTTCGCGCCCGTCGGCGAGCGTGGTGACGGTCTTCTTCACGGGGGTGCCCTCCGGGGCGGATCAAACAGAACCACACACAAGGAATCACATTCCAACATCACCGTCAACGGTGAAGTCCGGTCCCGCAGATGAACGGAACCGGACGGAACGAAGAATCAAGGCGTCAGGACCTCAGGGCGCCCCGACGCCGGGCTTCAGGGCCCCGTCACACCGGCCTGCGCGGTCCCGGCAGCGCCCGGTCCAGCAGCCCCGTACGGGCCGCGAGCGCCGCCGCCTCCAGGCGCGAGCCCACCCCCAGCTTCATCAGGACCCGCTGCACATGCGTCCGCGCCGTGCTCGGCGCGATCCCCATCCCCGCCGCGATCAGCCGGGTGTCCTCCCCCTCCGCGACCCGGACGAGGACCTCCACCTCCCGCCGCGTCAGCAGCCGCAGCAGGCGCTGCCCCTCGTCGTCCGGCTGCGCCGAAGGGTGCAGCAGCTCCTCGAAGGCCGACCTGAGCAGCTGCGGCGCCACCGCCGACTCCCCCGCCCGGGCCTTCACCAGGGCGCGTTCCACGCCCTCGATCCGCTCGTCGTGCCGTACGTAACCGGAGGCGCCGGCCGCGAACGCCGCCGCGATCCCGCGCGGCGAGGGCACCGGGCCGAGCACCACCACCGCCACCTGCGGCCGCTCCCGCTTGATCCGCACGACCGGGTCGAAGACCCCCGGCAGATCCGGTGTCGCCGTGCCCAGCAGACAGACCTCCGGCGCCCGGCTCACCACCAGCTCCGCCGCGCCCGCCACCGGCGCCGCCGCCGCGAGCACCCGGTGCCCGCGCAGCTTGAGCGCCGAGGCCAGCGCCTCCGCGAGCAGACGGTGGTCGTCCACCACCACCAGGCGTACGCCCATCCCGGTCACCCCCCTCGTCCGCGCCCGCCGTCCCCCGGCACGCCTGACCCGGCAAGGTACACGCTCCCCCGCCCCCCATCGCCCCAACCGCGAGCGGGAGACCCGTCCCGGTGCCGAATTCCCCCCTTCCCGGTGACGGCCACGGGCCCTGGCGGGGGCCGGACGACCGGCCCGGGACGCGCGTGGGCCCCTCCGGATCACCGGAGGGGCCCACGTCGGTCGTGCGTCGGTCGCGCGTGCCGTCAGCGCGGCACGGCGAAGGAGACCACCAGGTACTTCTTGTCCGTGGCGCCCTCCCTGGCCTTGCTCACCAGCGTCTCCGCGATGAACAGCCGGCCGTCCCCGTAGAGGAGTTCCGCACCGGTCAGGCTGGTGTTGGTCTCCATCGCGCGGATCGAGCGCTCGCCCGGGTTCTCCAGGAGGAGCGTCTCCTTCATCGTGCCGGCGTTGATCGACACGATCCGGCCGCCCTTGTCGTACGGCGGCTCCTTGTACGCGATGAGGTCGCCGCCGTCCATGCGGAGCGGGACGAGGGTGTACTTGTCCCCCGCGTCCGCCTTCTCCGGCACCATCTTCCCGGTGGCCAGCTCGAAGGCGATGATCTCGTTCGTCTCGTCGCCGTACTCGCCGGTGGAGCCCTCGTGCTCCTCGGTCGGCACGTACAGCCGGTTGTTGCCGACGAGCACCTGCTGGCAGGACTCGACCTTGGTCGAGCGACAGCGGCCCGCGTACTGGTCCGCGTCCGCCGTGATCTTCGCCTTGAGCTTCCCGGTCTTCTCGTCGATCGAGAAGAAGTCCGAGATGCCGCTGCCGTCACCGGCGGTGTCGCCGACGTCGGCCGCGACGACCAGCGGCTTGGTGGAGACCACCGACGCGTACTTCACACCGGTCGGCATCTTGTACTGCGAGACCGGGGCGCCCGTCATCGGGTCGAGGTTCTGGATCAGCACGGACTGGCTGTCGTACGCGCCGCACTTGCGGACCGCGACCAGGCCCTCGCCGCCGCCGTACCCCAGGTCGTAGCAGTTCTGGTCGTTGGCCTGCGGCTTCCAGCGCGCGTTGCCGTTGGCCAGGTCGAAGGCGGCGCCGCCGTCGGTGCCGCCGGCCGCGACCGTCTTCCCGCTGAGGGTGACCTCGGAGAAGCGGACCTTCTGGTCGCCGCCGGTGCCGCCGGTGACCGAGGAGGTCCACAGCAGCTTGCCGGTGTTCAGGTCGACCAGGCCGACCTCGGTGCACTGCTGGTAGTAGCGCGGGGCGACGCGCTTCTTGGCCTCGAAGAGGATCGGCACCTTGTTGTCGGCGGTCTTGTGCCGGGAGGCGCCGCAGACCTGACCGGCCAGCGGCAGGGTCCACTGGACCGTGCCCTTGTCCCGGTCGTAGGCGACGACCGAGTTGACCCCGGTCTTCACGTACGCCTTGTCGGTGATCCAGGAACCCGAGACGTCGGTGACGTCCGGGACCTTCGGCTCGTCGACCGAGAAGGCCAGCTTCGCCTGCGTGTTCGCGGGCGCCTTCTCCTTGCCGTCACCGCCGAGACCGCTGGTGCCGCCGGTCTTCCCGCCGTCGCCGCCCGCGCCCTGCGAGGTGCCCGCCGAGCCCTTGGCCTGGTCGTCCTTGCCACCGCCGCCGTCGGAACCGGCGTACCAGATGCCGACGCCGACGATCAGCACGACGGCGACGGCCGCCGCGATGATGATCTGCATCTGCGCCGACAGCTTCCTGCCGCCGCCGGGTGCCGGCGGCGGGGTGGGCTGCTGGAACCCGCCGTAGGCCTGCTGGGGCTGCGTCGGGTAGCCGTACGGGGGCTGCGCCGGCTGCTGCTGACCGCCGTACGGGGGCTGCTGCGGCTGGCCGCCGTAGGGAGGCTGCTGCGGCTGCTGCGGCTGGCCGCCGTAGGAAGGCTGCTGCGGCTGGGCGCCGGGGTAGCCGTACGGCTGCTGCTGGCCGTAACCCTGTCCGGGCTGCTGCGGGTAGCCGTAACCCTGGTCGGGCTGCTGCGGATAGCCGTACGACTGGTCCGGTCCCGGGGCGTGCTGCGGGTAGCCGTAGCCCGGCTCCGGCTGCTGCGGCGGGGGCGTCGGGGCCCCGAAGCCGCCCTGCGGATCCGGGGGCTGGTTCGGCGGCGGGGGTGGCTGCGTCATCGGTCCTCGTACCTCACTTGCTGAACGCCATCATCGTCTTGACCAACTTCTCTTCCTTGTCGTTCGAGGCGGAGACGCGCCCGCTCGCCACGACGAAGGTGCCGCCGCCGTAGGCGTACCCCGGGCTGTAGAAGCTGTTCTCGATCTCGGACGTCGACGCCGGGTGCTGGAGCAGGATCTTCGGCGCGCCACCGGTCGGGGCGAGCGTCGCGACCGCGCCGCCCTTGTCGTACGAGGAGTCCACGTACAGCAGGACCTCGGAGCCCTCCATGCGCAGCGGCGTCATGGACTGGCCCTCGGGGGCCTTGGAACGCCACTTGGGCTTGCCCGTCTTCAGGTCGAACGCGACGACCTCGTTGGACTCGCCGTAGCCGACGTCGGTGGCCATGTAGAAGTTGTTCGCGTCGGCCGCGACACCCGTGCAGCCCTCCAGGTTGCGCCCGAAGATGACGAACGAACCGCCGCAGGACGGGGCGAACTTGTCCTTGCCGCCCTGGATCTGGGAGCGGAGCGTGCCGTTGGGGTTGAGCGTGAAGATGGTCCACTTCTTCGGCTCGCGCTGGGTGGCGGAGACGACCAGCGGGTCGACCGAGTAGACCTTGTCGACCTCCCAGCCCGCCTCCAGCTTGAAGGTGTACCGGGGCTTGCCGGTGGCCGCGTCGACCGGGCCGACGGCCTGGATCTTCTTGGTGCTGCTGCCCGAGGGGCAGTCCATGGCCGCGATCAGCTTGCTGCCGCCCGCGTACGCGAAGGGCTTGCAGCCGCTCGTCGGACCGGTGAACAGCTGCCTGCCGTCGGCGAGGGAGAAGCCGTAGGCGCTGCTGGTGCCGGCGACGGTCAGCGTGTTGCCGCTGATGGCCAGGGTGTTGTCCGAGAACGCGAAGAGGCCCTTGGGCTTCGGCACGGACTTCTTCCAGCCCGCCTTGCCGGTCTTCAGGTCGATCTGCTGGAGCTCGCTGCACTTGGCGCCGTCCTTGGCGCTCTCGGCGTAGCCGAAGACCATGACACCGGTCGCCGAGGGGTTCGCGGGCGCCGCGCACAGCTCGAACGGCACGTCGACGTGCCACTTCGGGGAGCCGTCGGTGAGGCTGTAGCCGTCGACGCCCTTGTACATCGCCTTGACGACCGTGTCGCCGACGATCCAGGGACCGTAGACGTCGGCGCCGTTGCGGGGCAGATCGACATCGTTCTTCAGCAGCCAGTCGACCTTCGCCTCGCCGTCCTTGCGACCGGCGTTGAGGTCCTCCTCGCGGTTGGAGCCGTCACCGGAGCCGTCGCCCTTGTCGACCGACTCGGTCGGCTTGGGGGCGTTCGACGAGGACGAGGCGGTGGCGGTCGGACCGGCGACCGGCTCCTTGTCGTCGCCACCGCCGACGACCGCCCAGGTGGTGACGGCGGCCACCAGGACGGCGCCGGCGGCCACGGCCGCGACGACACCGGTCCGGCCCTTGAGGGGCCCGCCGCCACCGGGCGGCGGCGGGGTCTGGCCGCCCTGGTACATGGGCTGCGTCGGGTAACCGCCGTACGGATTCTGCTGCTGGCCGTACGGGCCGGGCTGCTGCGGCTGCTGGCCGTAGCCGGGCTGCCCCTGCTGGGGGTAGCCGTACGGCGGCTGCTGGCCGTACGGTCCGGGCCGGCCCTGCTGCGGGTAGCCGTAACCGGGCTGCGGCTGCTGCCCGTACGGTCCGGGCGCGGCCGGCGGGGCGGCCGGGGGCGCGGCCGGGGGCGCGGCCGGCGGCATGCCGGGCGGACCGGCCGGCGGCGGCGGGGTCTGCGGCGCCTGCGGCGGAACGGGCGGCGTACCCGGGGTCTTGCCCAGGTTCGGGCCCTGGTTCTGGCCCGGGGCCTGGTTCGGATCCTGGGGAGCTCCGAAGCCCCCCGGCGGCTGGTTGCTGGGCGGCTGGGTCATCAGCGGTTCCCCCTTGACGTGAGCGGCTTTTCTTTCTACCACTCGCGTGATGGCGCAAAAGCGACCGGTCCGCCCCTTGTACCCAAGGGAGGACCGGCCCGTGATGCCCTCGTTATGCGTCCTCGGCCAGTTCGAGCCAGCGCATCTCCAGTTCCTCGCGCTCCCCCGCGAGTTCGCGGAGTTCCGCGTCGAGCTTCGCCACCAGCTCGAAATCGGTGGCGTTGTCAGCGATCCGGGTGTGCAGCTTGGCCTCCTTGTCGGAGACCTTGTCGAGCTGCCGCTCGACCTTCTGCAGCTCCTTCTTCGCGGCGCGGGCGTCCGCGGCGGAGACACCCGGCTTCGACTGCGCGGGCGCGGCGGCGGGCGTCGGGACGGACGCCTCGATCATCTTCCGGCGGCGCTCCAGGTACTCGTCGATGCCGCGCGGCAGCATCCGCAGGGTCCGGTCGCCGAGCAGCGCGAGCGTCTTGTCGGTGGTCCGCTCGATGAAGAACCGGTCGTGGGAGATGACGACCATGGAGCCCGGCCAGCCGTCGAGGAGGTCCTCCAGCTGCGTCAGGGTCTCGATGTCGAGGTCGTTGGTGGGCTCGTCGAGGAAGAGCACGTTCGGCTCGTCCATCAGCAGACGCAGCAGCTGGAGGCGGCGGCGCTCACCGCCGGAGAGGTCGCCGACCGGCGTCCACTGCTTCTCCTTGGTGAAGCCGAACTGCTCGCAGAGCTGGCCGGCCGTCATCTCGCGGCCCTTGCCGAGGTCGACGCGGTCGCGGATCTGCTGGACGGCCTCCAGGACCCGCAGGGTGCCCGGGAGTTCGGTGACGTCCTGGGAGAGGTAGGCGAGCCGGACGGTCTTGCCGACCGTGACGGTGCCGGCGGCGGGCTGGATCTCGCCCTGGCTGACCGCGGCGTCCGCGAGGGCGCGCAGGAGTGAGGTCTTGCCCGCGCCGTTGACGCCGACGAGACCGATGCGGTCGCCGGGGCCCAGCTGCCAGGTGAGGTGCTGGAGCAGCGTCTTCGGGCCCGCGGTGACGGTCACGTCCTCCAGGTCGAAGACCGTCTTGCCGAGCCGGGCGTTGGCGAATTTCATCAGCTCGGAGGTGTCGCGCGGCGGCGGCACGTCGGCGATCAGCTCGTTGGCGGCCTCGATGCGGTAGCGCGGCTTGGAGGTACGGGCGGGGGCGCCGCGCCGCAGCCAGGCCAGCTCCTTGCGCATCAGGTTCTGCCGCTTGGTCTCCTCGGTGGCGGCGATGCGCTCGCGCTCGGCACGGGCGAAGACGTAGTCGGAGTAGCCGCCCTCGTACTCGTGGACGGCACCGCGCTGCACGTCCCACATGCGGGTGCAGACCTGGTCGAGGAACCAGCGGTCGTGGGTGACGCAGACGAGCGCGGAGCGGCGCTCCTGGAGGTGCTTGGCGAGCCAGGCGATGCCCTCGACGTCGAGGTGGTTGGTGGGCTCGTCGAGGACGAGGAGGTCCTGGTCGTCGATGAGCAGCTTGGCGAGCGCGATGCGGCGGCGCTCACCGCCGGAGAGCGGGCCGATGACGGTGTCGAGGCCGTTCTCGAAACCGGGCAGGTCGAGCCCGCCGAAGAGCCCGGTGAGCACGTCGCGGATCTTGGCGCTGCCCGCCCACTCGTGGTCGGCCATGACGCCGATGACCTCGTGGCGGATGGTGGCCTTCGGGTCGAGCGAGTCGTGCTGGGTCAGCACGCCGAGGCGCAGCCCGCCGCTGTGGGTGACCCGGCCGGTGTCGGCCTCCTCCAGCTTGGCGAGCATCCGGATGAGGGTGGTCTTGCCGTCGCCGTTGCGGCCCACGACACCGATCCGCTCCCCTTCGGAGACGCCGAGCGAGACCCCGTCGAGGAGGGCACGGGTGCCGTAGACCTTGGTGACGGCCTCGACATTGACCAGATTGACGGCCACGTTGACTCCTGTACGGGGTGATCGATCGACGTCCCAGGGTACGTCCCCGCACGGACCGCCCCGGGCCCCCGGCGTCAGGCCCCGGGGCGGCGCCCGGCCCGCTCCACCAGCAGCCAGCCCGCCAGGGCGAGGGCGACGGCCGCCGGGGCGGTGACCGGGACGGCGATCAGGGTGGCCGAGTGGCCCGTCAGGAGGCCGCCGAAACCCGTCAGGGAGAGACCGAGGACACCGAGCAGGGCGAGGGTGATGCCGACGGCGGCGACCGGGCCGCCCCCGCCGTGCGCCGGGGCGGCCGGGACCGGGGCCTCGAAGCGGCGGAACACGGCGACGAGGACGGCGGTGAGCAGGCCCGCCCCGGCGAGCAGGGCCGGGCGGCGGATCATGCCGTCGGCGCGGAGGAAGCCGAGCTGGTGGACGGCCAGCCACACGAACGCGAAGTTCAGGAACTCGACGTACGGAACGTGGTGCCCGCCCAGGCGGCGCTTTTCCCCCGGCAGACTCGCCCGGGCACTGGCCCGTACCCGGGCTGAGATCACCGAACGCCTCTTACCCCAGCGCCGTCAACGGACCAGTCCCCGCGTCATCAAACGCAAGATGTCCAACTGGCCCCTGAAACGAGCCGAACACCGCGACAGGCCGCCACCCGACCCGCCCATCGTCACGATCACCGGACCGGGCAACACCTAAAGTCACCGGCATTGGTCCTAGGACAGTCCTAGGACAGGCCCTGGAGGACGATCGCGCCTGCCGCCGGTGAGGTCGCCACCCGCGCCGTGCGGCAGGTGCCGGAGGCGGTCAGGGCGGCGGCGACCGTGGCCGCCGTCTCCGGGTCCTTCACCAGGAACGCCGTCGTCGGGCCGGAGCCGGAGACCAGGGCCGCGAGGGCGCCCGCCTCGGTGCCGGCCGCCAGGGTCGCGGCGAGCGGGGGGCGCAGGGAGAGCGCCGGGGCCTGGAGGTCGTTGGCGAGGGCGCCGGCGAGGGCGGCGGTGTCACCGGTGCGCAGGGCTTCGAGGAGGGCCGGGGAGGCGGCCGGCTCGGGGACGTCCACGCCCTCGGCGAGGCGGTCGAACTCGCCGTACACCGCCGGGGTCGAGAGCCCGCCGTCGGCGACGGCGAACACCCAGTGGAAGGTGCCCCCGACCGGCAGCTCTTCGAGCTTCTCGCCGCGTCCGGTGCCGAGCGCCGCCCCGCCGACCAGGCTGAACGGCACGTCGGAGCCGAGTTCGGCGCAGATCTCCAGGAGGACGTCGCGGGGGGTGTCCAGGCCCCACAGCGCGTCGCAGGCGAGCAGGGCGCCCGCCCCGTCCGCGCTGCCGCCGGCCATGCCGCCGGCGACCGGGATGTCCTTCTTGATGTGCAGGCGCACGTCCGGCGCGATGCCGTGCCGGGCGGCGAGCAGTTCGGCGGCGCGCGCGGCCAGGTTGGTGCGGTCGAGCGGCACCTTGTCGGCGTCCGGGCCCTCGCAGGTGACCGTCAGCGTCCCGGCGGGGGTCGCCGTCACCTCGTCGTACAGGGAGACGGCGAGGAAGACGTTGGCCAGGTCGTGGAAGCCGTCGGGGCGGGCCGCGCCGACCGCGAGCTGGACGTTGACCTTCGCGGGGACCCGTACGGTCACGCCACGGGGAGCGCTCACGCCTTCGCCTCCGCGATCCGGGCGAACTCCTCCACCGTCAGCGCCTCGCCGCGCGCCTGCGGCGAGATCCCGGCCTTCACGAGGGCCTCCTCGGCCGCGGCGGGCGATCCCGCCCAGTTCGCGAGGGCCGCGCGGAGCGTCTTGCGGCGCTGCGCGAAGGCCGCGTCGACGACCGCGAAGACCTCCTGGCGGGAGGCGGTCGTCGCGAGGGGTTCGGTGCGGCGGACCAGGGAGACGAGACCGGAGTCGACGTTCGGCGCGGGCCAGAAGACGTTCCGGCCGATGGAGCCGGCCCGCTTGACCTCCGCGTACCAGTTGGCCTTGACCGAGGGCACGCCGTAGACCTTGTTGCCGGGCTTGGCGGCGAGGCGGTCGGCGACCTCGGCCTGGACCATGACGAGGGTCCGCTCGATGCTCGGGAACCGCTCCAGCATGTGGAGCAGGACCGGCACGGCGACGTTGTACGGCAGGTTGGCGACGAGCGCGGTCGGCGCCGGGCCGGGCAGCTCCTGGACCTGCATGGCGTCCGAGTGGACGAGCGCGAAACGCTCGGCGCGGGCCGGCATGCGGGCGGCGATCGTGGCGGGCAGCGCGGCGGCGAGTACGTCGTCGATCTCGACGGCCGTCACCCGGTCCGCGGCCTCCAGGAGGGCCAGGGTGAGGGAGCCGAGTCCGGGCCCCACCTCCACGACCACGTCGTCGGGCCGGACCTCGGCCGTGCGGACGATCCGCCGGACGGTGTTGGCGTCGATGACGAAGTTCTGCCCCTTCTGCTTCGTGGGGCGCACGCCGAGGGCGGCGGCCAGCTCACGGATGTCTGCGGGGCCGAGGAGGGCGTCGGGGCTTTCGGGGCCGGTGGTGGTGCTCACCGGTACAGCCTAGGCCCTGCGCGACCGGGTCTCACCGGCGCGAGCGGGGGCCGGGCGATCAGGGCTCCCCCGTACGGACCCGGCCCGCCCGGCCCGTGACCCCGTCCCGCCGTGGCTCACCCGTACAGCCTTCGGCCGCAGTGGGGCCAGGGGCTCGCGCCCCGCTGCACGTACAGCTTCTTCGCCCGGAAGGTCTGCTCGGCGGCGGGCGCGTTCTGCGCGACGCCGCTGCCGCCGAGCGCCTGCCAGGTGCCGGGGTCGAACTGGTAGAGCCCGCCGTAGGTCCCCGAGACGTCGACCGCGCCCGGCCGGCCGCCGGACTCGCAGGCGGCGAGCGCGCCCCAGTCGAGGCCGTCGGCCCCGGCGACGGAGGTGGGCAGCGGCCGGGTGCCGACCCGCACGGTGCGGCTGACGGGCTCGCGGACGATCTCCTCCCCGGTGCGGCGGGGCCGCTGCCGGACGCCGTTCACGGTGCGGAGGCTGTACGTGACCCGGCGCACCCCGGGAACACCCTGCCGTTCGACGACCTCGGACCCCGCGAACAGCCCGGGGTCGCGGACCTTCTCCACCGCGTACGGGATCACCTCCTCCCGCACCTGCCGGGAGCCGGTGATCCGCAGCACGTTGACCGTCTGGCCGTCGCGCGGGAAGGAGCCGGGGGCGACGGAGGTGACGTCCTGCCCGGTCAGGGTGATCCCGGCCTCGGCCAGGGCCTCCCCGACGGTCGCGGCGTTCGTCCGGACGGTCCGCTCCCGCCCGTCGGCGAGGAAGGTGATGCTCCGCTCGGTGCGTACGTCCAGGGCGAGGCCCTGCCGGGAGATCGCTGCCCCCCGCGAGGCCGAGAGGTACGCGCCCTCCGCGCGGACCCCGAGCTGGCGCAGCGCCCCCTCGACCGTGCCGGCGGTCGTCCACACCTGGCGGCGCTGGCCGTCGAGGGTGAGGGCGACCGGCCGTCCGTACCGGACGACGATCTCGTCTCCGCTGGCCAGGGCCTCGGCGGGGGCGGGCGCGACGATGTCGTGGTCGCCGACGGCCAGGCCCTCGTCGGCGAGGAGTTCGCCGATGTCGTCGGCGAAGGTGTGCAGGGTGCGGGGCACGCCGTCGACGGTGAGCTGGACGGCCTTGTCGTCGGCGACGAACGCGGTGGTGCCGCCGGCGAGGAAGGCGACGACGAGGGCCTGCGGGACGAGCCTGCGCAGCCCCTCCCCGGCGGGCCCGGAGGCCCTGCGGCGGCGGGCGGCCCGCCGGGACCCGGTCCGGGAGCCCTGTCCGGGGACGGCTGCCGGTGCGGGCACCACGAGGGGTGCCTCGATCGTCGGCTGCTCGTGCACGGGCAGGGGCGCGGCCTGCCGTCCCGCTCGGTGACTGCCCTGGGAAGTGCTCACGAGGCCGGGACCCTAGCCCCGACCTCCGTCACTCATACGAACGGCACGACCACGAAACGTAATCGTTATGCACGGCACGGGACCGGCACCGGCACCGGCACCGGCACCGGCAGCGGCCCGTGGACCGGGCCCGGGACCGGGCCCGCCGGACTTCAGTAGTCGAACGCGCGGGCCGTGTTCACGGCGATCGCCTCGGCGAGATCGTTCTCCCCGATCCCCCGCACCTCCGCCATCGCCCGGAGCGTGACCGGGATCAGGTACGGGGCGTTCGGGCGGCCCCGGTAGGGCGCCGGGGTGAGGAAGGGGGCGTCGGTCTCGACGAGGACGAGGTCCAGCGGGGCGACGGCGAGCGCGTCCCGCAGATGCTGGGCGTTCTTGAAGGTGACATTGCCGGCGAAGGACATGTAGTAGCCCTTGGCGGCGCAGATCTCGGCCATGGCGGCGTCGCCGGAGTAGCAGTGGAAGACCGTCCGGTCGGGGGCGCCCTCCTCGTCCAGGACCCGCAGCACGTCGGCATGGGCCTCCCGGTCGTGGATGACGAGCGCCTTGCCGTGCCGCTTGGCGATCTCGATGTGGGCACGGAAGGAACGCTCCTGCGCGGCGATGCCCTCGGGGCCCGTACGGAAGAAGTCGAGGCCGGTCTCGCCCACGCCCCGGACGTACGGGAGGGCGGCGAGGCGGTCGATCTCGGCGAGCGCGTCGTCCAGGGCGGCGTCGCCGCCACCTCGCCGGGCGCCCTGCCGGGCCCCGCCTCCCCCGGCCCCAGGGGGCTGGGAGGTGCCCCCAGGGTCGCCGAGGACGATCCTGGGGGCTTCGTTGGGGTGCAGGGCCACGGCCGCGTGCACGTGCTCGTGGGCGGCGGCGGTCTCGGCGGCCCACTGTGAGCCCTTCACGTCGCAGCCCACCTGGACGACCGTGGTCACGCCGACGGCGGCGGCCTTGACGAGGGCCTCCTCGACGGTCCCGGACTGGAGGTCCAGATGGGTGTGCGAGTCCGCGACCTCCACCAGGAGGGGTTCGGGCAGCGGCGGCGGGGCGTCCTTGGCACTCATGGCCCCGATCGTACGAGGCGCACGCGTGCCCGCGCGCGGGGTTACCCGTGCCTTCGGGAGCCGTTCACTGATGGCGACGGAAGGGGTGCAGGAGGTCCGAGAGGTGCCAGTGGTGCGGCACCGGGGGCTGCTCCGCGCCTTCCTCGGTCAGTTCCTGGCCGATGGGTCCGGCCGGCCCCACGGGCCTCGTCTCCTTCGACCCCTGCCGGTGCTTCTCCGTCGCGGCGATCAGGTCGAGCACCGACGACACCTGCCCCGCGCGCATGATGCGGACGACGTGTCCGCCGCAGTTCATGCAGGTGGGGCTGGACAACGGGGAAGGCACCCGCTCCCCGTCGGCCTTGTAGACGATGAATTCGTGGCCGGCGGCGTCGACGTGGTGCTCGATGTCGTACGCCTGCTCCCAGCCGTATCCACAGCGCATGCAGGCGAAGGCGTACGCCTCGTGGGCGACGGATATGCCGGTGCCGGTGATCTCGCTCATGCCAGCTCCTCTCCACTGATCAGTGGACGCCTTTTCGGGCCGGAGCGCATCAGCGCGGGAACAACCATGGAAGGCTTTTGGCTCTTCCCTTGCCAAGCACCCTGCGGAGTGTCCCGGCACCGGTTTCGGCTTTGCCTTTCAGATTAGTCCTTTACCGTTTCCGGGGACCGGACCAGCCGCATTCTTTGCCGCCACGACCGCATCGAAGACCTCCCGCTTGGGAAGTCCCGCGTCCGCCGCGACGGCCGCGATGGCCTCCTTGCGGCGCTCCCCCGCCTCCTCGCGCACCCGCACCCTGCGCACCAGCTCCTCGGCGTCGAGTTCGGCCGGGCCGGTCTCCGGGGCGCCCTCGACGACGACGGTGATCTCGCCGCGTACGCCCTCGGCCGCCCAGGCGGCGAGCTCGGCCAGCGGGCCGCGCTTGACCTCCTCGTACGTCTTGGTCAGCTCGCGGCAGACGGCGGCCCTGCGCTCGGCGCCGAACACCTCGGCCATCGCGGCGAGGGTGTCGTCCAGGCGGTGCGGGGCCTCGAAGTAGACGAGGGTCCGCTTCTCGTCCGCGACCTCGCGGAGCTTCCCGAGGCGCTCGCCCGCCTTCCTCGGCAGGAAGCCCTCGAAGCAGAAGCGGTCCACGGGCAGCCCGGAGAGGGCGAGCGCGGTGAGCACGGCGGACGGGCCGGGGACGGCCGTCACCTTGATGTCCTGCTCGACGGCGGCGGCGACCAGCCGGTAGCCGGGGTCCGACACGGACGGCATGCCCGCGTCGGTCACCAGCAGCACCCGGGCGCCGCCGACCAGCGCCTCGACCAGTTCGGGCGTACGGGCGGACTCGTTCCCCTCGAAGTAGGAGACGACCCGGCCCGAGGTGTGGATGCCCAGCGCGCGGGTCAGTCCGCGCAGCCTCCGGGTGTCCTCGGCGGCCACGATGTCCGCGTTCTCCAGTTCGGTGGCGAGTCGGGGCGGAGCGTCCGCGATGTCACCGATGGGGGTCCCTGCGAGTACCAGCGTTCCTGTCACACGGACCATCCTCCCAGCCCGGACAGGCGACGCGCACAGGCGCGTTCCCTACGATGGCGCGGTGACCAGTACCGCACCCGAGGCCCTGGAGGGCCGGCACGCCGTGGCAGAGCCTTCTTCGTGGCAGAAGCGGCTCCGTCGTTTCGGCTATGCGCCGCCCGCCGGACGCACCGCACCCATCGGGCTGCGAGAGCGGCTCGTCCCCCCGTTCACCCGTCCCTCCGAGCGGCTGATGTCGCTCCTCGGCATCGGCCCCGACCGGGCCGAGCGGCTGTGGCGGCTGATGGCCTGGGGCGGTCCGCTCCTGGTCACGGCGGTCGCCGGGCTGCTGAGGTTCTGGAACCTCGGCAAGCCGCACGCGGTGATATTCGACGAGACGTACTACGCCAAGGACTCCTGGGCCCTGATCAACCAGGGGTACGAGGGGGCCTGGCCGAAGGACATCGACAAGACGATCCTGACGGACCCGGGCGCGGTGCTCGTACCGACCGAGCACGGGTACGTCGTCCATCCCCCGATGGGCAAGTGGGTCATCGGCGTCGGCGAGAAGATCTTCGGCTTCGAGCCCTTCGGCTGGCGCTTCATGGTGGCGCTGCTCGGCACCCTGTCGGTGCTGATGCTGTGCCGGATCGGCCGGCGCCTGTTCCGCTCGACGTTCCTGGGGTGTCTGGCGGGCCTGCTGCTCGCCGTCGACGGCCTGCACTTCGTGATGAGCCGCACCGCGCTCCTCGACCAGGTGCTGATGTTCTTCGTGCTCGCCGCCTTCGGCTGTCTCGTGCTGGACCGGGACCGGACCAGAAGACGGCTCGCGGGGGCCCTGCCCGAGGACGAGGAGGGGGTGCTGCGTCCCGACGCGGAGATCGCGGAGACCCTGCGCCTGGGGTGGCGGCCGTGGCGGATCACGGCCGGGGTGATGCTGGGCCTCGCGGCGGCCACCAAGTGGAACGGCCTGTACGTGATGGTGGGCTTCGGCCTGATGACGGTCCTGTGGGACGTCGGCGGGCGCCGCACGGCCGGCGCGGTCCGCCCGTACCTCGCGGTGATCAAGAAGGACCTGGTGCCGGCCTTCGTGTCGGTGGTGCCGGTGGCGATCGTCACGTACCTGGCGACCTGGACCGGCTGGCTCGTCACCGACAAGGGCTACTTCCGCGACTGGGCCGCCCAGCAGGACAAGATCGACGGCGGCGGGACATGGGGCTGGCTGCCGCAGTGGCTGCGCAGCCTGTGGCACTACGAGTCCGAGGTGTACTCGTTCCACGTGGGCCTGACCTCGCCGCACACCTACGAGTCGAACCCCTGGTCCTGGATCGTGCTCGGCCGCCCGGTCTCGTACTTCTACGAGTCCCCCGCGCCGGGCGTCAACGGCTGCCCGGCCACGGCGAAGGGGAAGTGCGCCCAGGAGGTCCTGGCCCTCGGCACCCCGCTCCTGTGGTGGGCCGCCTGTTTCGCCATCCTGTACATCCTGTGGCGCTGGGCGTTCCGCCGCGACTGGCGCGCGGGCGCGATCGCCTGCGGCATCGCGGCTGGCTGGCTGCCGTGGTTCCTCTACCAGGAACGCACCATCTTCCTTTTCTACGCGGTGGTGTTCGTGCCTTTCCTGTGTCTGGCGGTGGCCATGATGCTGGGCGCGATCATCGGCCCCGCGGGTTCATCGGAGAGACGCCGTACATTCGGCGCGGTGACGGCGGGATGTCTTGTCCTCCTCATCGTCTGGAATTTCATCTACTTCTGGCCCATCTATACGGGCACGCCCATTCCGATAGACCAATGGCGCAACCGGATGTGGCTGGACACCTGGGTGTGAGGGGGCCGGGTCCGGGCCCCGGACGGGGCTCGGACCCACCGCGTCACACTCCAGTACGAAAATCGGCTGAATCCCCTCGACGGAGGGACCCCCGGTCAGGGAAGCTGTCCCCAACCGGCCTGCACACAGGCCACGTTGGACAACAGCTGCGTACTCACGCACGGGGGATCACATGGCAGGAACGACTCATCGCTGGCTGGCGCGCATAGTGGGGGCGGCCGCCGCCGCCCTCATGATCGCCGGCACCACCACCGGCACGGCTTCCGCCGCCACCACCGTGGTGGGCCCGCCGCCGGTCGAGGTGACCTCGAACTTCGGCGTGGTCGCGACCACGCATCCGGACACGGTGGGCTGCAACGGCTACAAGGTGACCGGCACGGGCACCTCCATCGGCTCGCCGTTCGCCGACGGCGGCGTCTGGACGCAGGACGAGGTGGTGTGTACGGCGACCGTCCCCGGCACGTACGACATCAACGGGACGGCGATGATCTCCAGGAGCAACGGCGACAAGCTGAAGATCTCCTACCACCTCAGCGCGCCGCTCACCTCGGCCACCACGGTCTACCCGACCGGCACGTTCACGATCCTGCGCGGCGAGGGCCTCTACGAGGACGCGACCGGCGGCGGCTCGATGAGCGCGACGGTCAACCTGCTGGACCACGCTCACGTCACCTCCCAGATGTCGGGGTACATGCGCTTCCTGTGGCAGGTCTGACTCTCCGGATCCGGTCCGTCGAAGGCTGATCGGATCCGGAGGTTGCTCGCTCGAAGGTTGATCGCTCCGAGGGCGGTCCCTCTCCCGCGCGGGGGAGGGGCCGCCCTCGCGCATGCCCCGCCCCGAATGACAGATGTGACGGAAGTTGCTCGACACAACTGCCGTGACGCTGTTGACTCATGGGTCCACCTGGGGAGGGGAGGCGCAGTCATGCGCAGTGGAGCCAAGACAGCCATAGTCGGAGCGGTGTTCGTCGTCGTGGCAGGCGGAGTCGGGTACGGGGGACTGAACCTCTGGAACGGGATCACCGGCGGTGACGCGTCCGTGGGGACGAGATCCGACGACGCGCCGAAGACGGGGCCGGTGACCGGCGACGAGGTCTCGGCCACCGCGAAGGACTTCCTCGCCGCCTGGGCCGCCGGAGAGTCGGACAAGGCGGCCCAGCTGACGAACGACCCGGTCACGGCGGGACCCGCGGTCCTCTCGTACCGGGAGGGCGCGGGCGTCTCGAAGGCGGTCATCACACCGGGGACACCGGTCGGGACGACGGTGCCGTTCACGGTCAGGGCGACCGTCACGTACGAGGGCGCGTCGAAGGACTGGTCGTACTCCTCCGAACTGACCGTGGTGCGCGGGCAGACCACCGGCCGGCCGCTCGTGAAGTGGCAGCCGACCGTGCTCCACCCCAGGCTCACCGCGAACGGCACCCTGCGCACCGGAGTCTCGAAGACCGCGGCCGTCAAGGCGGTCGACCGGAACGGTGCGGAGCTGACGGCGGAGAAGTACCCCTCGCTCGGACCGGTCCTGGACGAACTGCGCAAGCGGTACGGCGCGAAGGTCGACGGCACCAGCGGCGTCGAGACCTGGATCGACTCGGGCAGCGAGTCCGTCGCCGACACCACCCTCCTCGTCCTGAAGAAGGGCAAGGCGGGCACGCTGAAGACCACCATCGACGCGGGCGTGCAGGCGGCGGCCGAGAAGGCGGTGAAGTCCTACGGGAAGGCGGCGGTGGCGGCGATCGAGCCGTCGACGGGGGCGATACGCGCGGTCGCCAACAGCCCGGCCGGCGGCTTCAACACGGCCTTCCTGGGACAGCAGGCGCCCGGTTCGACGATGAAGATCGTCACGGCCACGATGATGATGCGGCACGGGCTGGCCATGCCGGGCAGCCGGGTCGAATGTCCTCCCGACGTGGTGTCGAGGAGCGCGACCTTCCACAACCTGAACAACTTCAAGATCGACAACGGCACCCTCACCGACGCCTTCCGCCGCTCCTGCAACACCGCCTTCATCAAGGCGATCGGCAAGCTCAGCGACAAGGGCGTCGCGGACACCGCCCTCGGCGAGACCGCCTCCCGCTCCTTCGGCATCGGCCAGGAGTGGAACATCGGCGTCCCGGCGGTGGACGGCTCCGTACCCGAGTCCGCGGGCTCCGAGACCCCCGCCTCGTACATCGGCCAGGGCAAGATCACGATGAGCGCCCTGAACGTCGCCTCGCTCTCCGCGACGGTGAAGAACGGCGGCTTCCTCCAGCCGTACCTGGTGGCGAAGGAACTCGACGACCGCCCGTTCGCCACCGCGGACCCGCTCTCCGACGAGGTCGCCAAGGGCCTGCGCAAGATGATGGCGGCGACGACGGCGGGCGAGGGCACCGCGACGAAGGCGATGACGGGGGTCCCCTCCCCCAAGGGCGCGAAGACCGGCTCGGCGGAGGTGGACAACCAGTCCACCTCGAACAGCTGGTTCACCGGCTACTCGGGCGATCTGGCGGCGGCGGCGGTCGTGCAGTCGGGCGGCCATGGCGGGGACGCGGCGGGACCGGTGGTGGCGCAGGTGCTGAAGGCGGGCTGAGGGGCGGACCTCCGGACGGCGGGCAGGGAGCGACCCGGCTCCCTGCCCGGCCCTCGGGGACCGGCTCCCTGCCCTACCCTCGGGGACCGGCTCCCTGCCCGGCCCTCGGGGACCGGCTCCCTGCCCGGCCCTCGGAACCCGGTCGCGTGCCCCGTACACCGACCGCTAGCGTGCGGCGCATGACGACCGCTGAGAACGCCGAGTCCGCGACCGCCGGGAATCCCGCCGCGTCCCTCGCCCACCCCCGGTTCGCCGCCGCGCTCGAAGAGCTGGGGCTCGACGTCGAGATCCGGCGGTTCCCGGACGAGACGCGGACCGCGCAGCAGGCCGCCGAGGCCATCGGGTGCGAGGTCTCCGAGATCGCGAAGTCGCTGGTCTTCGCGGCGGACGGGGTGCCGGTGCTGGTCCTGATGGACGGCGCGTCCCGGGTCGATGTGGAGCGGGTACGGGAGGAGCTGGGCGCGGGGAAGGTGACGCGGGCGGACGCGAAGGTGGTCCGGGAGACGACGGGGTACGCGATCGGGGGCGTCCCGCCGTTCGGGCACCGCACGCGGCCGAGGGTGCTCGCCGACCGGGGCCTGCTCGACCACGCGCTGGTGTGGGCGGCGGCGGGAACTCCGCACACGGTGTTCGCGCTCGACCCGAAGACCCTGGTCGCGCAGGCGGGCGCCACGCTGGTGGACGTCCGTGAGCCGTCGGAGTGACGCCGCTCTTCAGTCCAGACGCTCCAAGGCATTCACTATGAGGGAGCGCGCGGCAGCTCCCCTCGCGGCGCCCCGCGAGAGCCGTTCAAAGGCTTGGGCGTACAGCTCGACCTGACTGGGCTGCATGAGGGTGGAAGCCGCATCGAGCGTGTCCGCGTGCACCCTCGCACCGTCGAAGATCGTGAAGGTCGGCATGGGCCACACGGTCCGCTGCGCCGAGAGCGGGACGATCCCCAGGGCGACGTTCTGGAGATCCATGACCCCGAGCAGGTGGCCGAGTTGCGCCGCCATGGCTTCAGCGCCGCACAGCCGAAAACGCAAGACCGGCTCCTCCAGAACGAAGGAAAACCGGTGGGCTCCGTTGTTCAGGACCGCATTGCGCCGCACGCGGACCGCGACGGCATCGCTCACGTCGTTCGGGGTTCCCCTGAAATCCGCGATCGAGGACAAGAGCGCGGAAGCGTACCCAGGCGTCTGAAGAAATCCCGGGATGACGTCGGACACGTACACGCGGAACACACGGGTTCGCTGATACAGGCTGGACCTTGACCCAAGGCCCGTCGCCTCATCGCCCCCTGAGTGGCGGCCGTCCGCTCTCCGACCTCCGGTCTCCGAGCGGGAAATGAGTGGTGAAGTCCCCACCTGCTACGACTACGGTGGCCCGATGTCATCGATCAAGGAGTTCCAGGTCACCTTCGACTGCGCGGACCCCGTGCGTCTCGCCCGCTTCTGGTGCGAGGTGTTGGGATACGTCATTCCGCCGCCGCCCGAGGGGTTCGCCACGTGGGAGGAGCACCATCACTCGCTGCCGCCCGAGAAGCAGGTCGTCTACTTCGCCTGCAGCGATCCCTCGGGCAAGGGCCCGCGCGTGCTCTTCCAGCGCGTTCCCGAAGGCAAGGCCGTCAAGAACCGGGTGCATCTCGACGTGCGGGCCGGCACCGGACTCGTGGGTGCGGAGCGCCTCGCCACGCTGGAGGCCGAATGCGCACGGCTGGTCGCGCTCGGCGCGGTCCATGTGCGAACCCTGTATGCCGATGACGACAACGAGTCCTGCATCAACATGCAGGACATCGAGGGCAACGAGTTCTGCCTCGACTGAGCGCCCTCCGGGTCCATTCGCTCCCGGGGCCGCGGCTGGTGCCGGACGACCCGCCCGACACCGGCCGCAGGTGCACCTCAGTCGCCCAGCACCTCCGCGAAGTGGGTGTTCACCGCCAGGAGCCCGCCGTCCACTCTGAGGGTCGTGCCGGTGATCCAGGACGCGTCCTTCGAGGCCAGGAAGGCGACCGCCGCCGCCACGTCCTCCGGGGTGCCCACCCTCGACAGGGGGTACACGCGGTCCGCCAGGGCCGCCAGTTGGGGTTCCCTGCCCTGCCAGGCGGTCGTCGCGATCGTGCCCGGGTTGATCTGGTTCACGCGGACCCCCCGCGGCGCCGCGTCGCCCGCCAGCGTGCGGGTCAGGGACGCCAGCGCCGCCTTCGAAGCGCTGTACGCGTGACCGCCGAAGTCCGCCTCCGCGTTGACCGAGCCGATCATCACGATCGCCCCGCGTCCGCCCGCCGCCGCCAGGTGCGGCAGCGCCGCGCGTGAGCAGCGGACCGCGCCCATGAACGTCACGTCGTGCTGGACCGACCAGATGCCGTCCGGCTCGTCCTCGAAAAGGTCGCGGTCGGGGGCCACCGGGCCGAGCGCGTTGTTGACGAGGACGTCCAGGCGGCCGAAGACCCGGAGCGCGTACGCCACGGCCGCGTCCACCGACGCCTGGTCCGACACGTCGCAGCGCAGGGACTGCGCGCCGGGGATGTCCTCGGCCGTCTTCCCGGCCGCCTCCTCGTCGATGTCGGTGACCAGGACCCTGGCTCCCTCCGCCGCGAGGCGCCGGGCGGTGGCCGCACCGATCCCGCGCGCCGCGCCCGTGACCAGTACTCCGTATCCGTCGAATCGCCTGGTGAGTTCCATGCGTCGATCTCAGCACCGAACACACCGGCCGCACCAGGGCCCCGACTGTGTCACCTCACCCTCGCAGGCCGGCCCGGTGATCGACTAGCGTCACGGGGCCGTCCTCACCTGAGGGGCGGCGGGGGTGAGTGTGAGGGGATCGGGAACATGGCTCAGCTGATCGCCGTAGCGGTCATCACGGTTCTGGCTGTCATCAGCCCCGGCGCGGACTTCGCGATGACCGTCCGCAACAGCTACCTGTACGGGCGTACGGCGGGGGTGCTCGCGGCCGTCGGGATCGCCCTGGGCGTTCTAGTCCACGTCACCTACACCATGCTGGGCGTGGGACTTCTGGTCTCCCGTACTCCGCTCCTCTTCACGGCGATGAAGCTGATCGGCGCCGCGTACCTCGTGTACATCGGGTACAGGACCTTCGTCACCGAATCCCAGGTGGACGTCGACCTGTCGAGCGACGCCGGCCTCTCGAAGGCGGGGGCGCTGCGGACGGGGTTCCTGACGAACGCGCTGAACCCGAAGACCATGCTGTTCGTGCTGAGCACGTACACCCAGGTCGTCAGCGCCGACACCCCCGTCTTCCAGCAGGTCGGCTACGGCCTGTTCATGTCGGTCGCCCACCTCGGCTGGTTCTCGCTCACCGCACTGCTCTTCTCCCAGCAGAGCCTGCGCACCCGGCTGTTGCGGCGGCAGACCGTGCTCAACAAGGTCATCGGGACCGTCCTCGTCGGGCTGGGGATGGTGCTGGCGCTGACGCCGTCCATGGCGTGATCCCGGCCCGGAGGGGGCACCCACCGGGCTGCCGCTCAGGCGCTCGGGCCGGTCACCGCCCGTACCGCCCGTACGAGGGACTGGGCGCGCGGGTCCGCCGTGACCGTCCTGCGCATGCCGTTGGTGACGTATCCGAAGGCGATCCCCGCGTCCGGGTCCGCGAAGCCGAGCGAGCCACCGCGACCCGGGTGCCCGAAGGACGAGGGGCCGAGGAGCGGGGACGCCGCACCGTGCAGCATGTGGCCGAGGCCGAACCGGGTGCCGACCAGCAGCACCCTGTCCGGGCCCGCGGACTGCTCGGTCCGCGCGAGCGCGAGGCTCTCGGGGGTGAGGAGGCGGGCGCCGCCGTCCACGGGGCCGAGGGTGGCGGCGTAGAAGCGGGCGAGCGCGCGGGCGGTCGCGACTCCGGCCGAGCCGGGGAGTTCGGCGGCGCGGTAGACCGGGTCGTTCTCGTCGGGTTTGGGGTCGATGACGCCGAAGGCGCGCCGGGTGAGGGAGCCCGGGTCCTGGTAGGCCTCGGTGACGGAGCGCTTGGGGCGGAGCCTGAGGGCGCCGCTGCCGGGCGGTTCGATCTCCTCGACGGGACCGATCCGGCCGACCCGGTGGGCCTCCGCCCCGGGGAGCCCGATCCACAGGTCGAGGCCGAGCGGGCCGGTGATCTCCTCGGCGGCCCAGTGGCCGATGGTGCGGCCGGTGACCCGGTGGACCAGACCGGAGAGCAGCCAGCTGAAGGTGTGGGCGTGGTAGCCGTGCGCGGTGCCGGGCTCCCAGACGGGGGCCTGGGCGGCTATCGCGGTGGTCGCGGTCTCCAGGTCGACGGCCTCGGCGAGGGTCAGCGGCCGGTCCAGGACGGGGACTCCGGCCCGGTGCGCGAGGAGCTGCCGTACGGTCACCCGGTCCTTGCCCGCGGCCTTGAACTCCGGCCAGTACGCGGCGACGGGGGCGTCCAGGTCGAGCAGTCCGCGCTGGTGCAGGAGCAGGGGGACGACGGCGGCGACGCCCTTGGTGGCCGAGCGGACGACCTGTGCGGTGTCCTCCGCCCAGGGCGTCTCCCCCTCGACGTCCTCGGTGCCCGCCCAGAGGTCGACGACCGGGGCCCCGTCGTGGTGGACGGCGACGGCCGCCCCGCGCTCACCGCGCTGCTCGAAGTTGCGCAGGAACGCGTCCCTGACCGGCTCCCAGCCCGCCGCCACCGTGCCCTGGACGTCCACCTGTGCCACGCTCCCTCTCGTTCCGACCGGCTCCCATGGTGCAACGCGGACGGAGAGGAACGGATTCCGGGGTAGCCGGGGCAACCGGCTCCGTACGGATCTCGGGCGACCCGCTCCGTACGGCCTCAGACCACCGACTGCGGCACGAAGCCGTACGGCAGCTCCAGGCGGTGCCGGGCCATCAGTTCCTCGTCGGCGAGGATCTCGCCGGTCTTCCCGTCGGCGGCGAGGACGCCCTCGCTGAGGATCACCGCGCGCGGGCAGAGCTCCAGGGCGTACGGCAGGTCGTGGGTGACCATGAGGACGGTGACGTCGAGGGCGCGCAGGACGTCGGCGAGTTCGCGGCGGGAGGCCGGGTCCAGGTTGGAGGACGGCTCGTCGAGGACGAGGATCTCGGGCTCCATCGCGAGGACGGTGGCGACGGCGACCCGGCGGCGCTGCCCGAAGGAGAGGTGGTGCGGCGGCCGGTCCGCGTACTCCGCCATCCCGACCCGTTCGAGGGCCTTGCGGACGACGGCTTCGAGCTCGGCGCCCCGGAGGCCGGCCGCCGCCGGGCCGAAGGCCACGTCCTCGCGCACGGTCGGCATGAACAGCTGGTCGTCGGGGTCCTGGAAGACGATGCCGACCTTGCGCCTGATCTCGGCCATGTGCTTCTTGCCGACGGGCAGCCCGGCCACGGTGACCGTTCCGGCGCCGCCGGTGAGGATGCCGTTGAGGTGGAGGACCAGGGTGGTCTTGCCCGCGCCGTTGGGGCCGAGCAGGGCGACCCGTTCGCCGCGCCCCACGGTCAGGTCGACGCCGAAGAGGGCCTGGTGGCCGTCGGGGTACGCGTACGCGAGACCGGAGACCTCGAGCGAGGGGGGAGTCGTCACAGGGTCCATCCCAGAAGGCAGATCAGCAGGGCGGTGAGCGGGAGCGCGGCGGCGTACGCCCACTGGGCGTGGGTCGCGGTGACCTCGTCGATGACGGGCATGGTGCCGGTGTAGCCACGGCTGACCATGGCGAGGTGGACCCGCTCCCCTCGCTCGTACGAGCGGATGAAGAGCGCGCCGGCCGACTTCGCGAGGACGCCCCAGTGGCGGACGCCCTTCGCCTCGAAGCCGCGCGAGCGGCGGGCGACGGACATCCGGCGCATCTCGTCGGTGATGACGTCGCCGTACCGGATCATGAACGAGGCGATCTGGACGAGCAGCGGGGGCAGCCTGAGCCGCTGGAGGCCGAGGATCAGGGCGCGCAGTTCGGTGGTGGAGGCCAGGAGGACCGAGGCGGCGACGCCGAGGGTGCCCTTGGCGAGGACGTTCCAGGCGCCCCACAGTCCGGGGACGCTCAGCGACACCCCGAGGACGGTGGTCTGCTCGCCGGGCACGACGAACGGCATGAGCAGCGCGAACGCGACGAACGGCACCTCGATGAGGAGCCGCTTGAGCAGGAATCCGGCCGGGACTCGGGCCTTCGCGGCGACGGCCGCGAGGAGGACGGCGTAGAGGACGAAGGCCCAGACGGCCTCGCGGGGCGTCGAGACGACGACCACGACGAAGCCGAGGACGGCGGCGAGCTTGGTGTGCGGAGGCAGCTCGTGGACCGGGGAGTGGGCGTGCCGGTAGAGCTTGTGGGCTCCCCCGCGGCCTTCGACACGGGAGGTACCCCCACCCGCTCCCATCTCACGCCTCCAGGGCGGCGGTCTTGCGGCGGCGGACGACCCAGAAGGCGCCGGTGCCGGCGGCGAGGGTCGCGCCCACGCCGATCACGCCGGCCAGTCCGCCGGAGAGGCGCGGGGCCTCGATGCCCTTGACGCCGTAGTCGGCGAGCGGGGAGCCGGCGGAGGCGTGGTCCTCGGCCTTGGCGTCGATGCCCTTGTCGGCGGCGACCTTCTCCAGACCGTCGGGGCTGGCGGAGGCGTAGAAGGAGACGAACCCGGCGAGGGCGAGGGCGGTGACGACGCCGCCGATCCACAGCTTCTTCGGGGAGCGGGCGGCGGCCGGGGCGGCGGCGGGGGCCGCCTCGACCAGCTGTCCGTCGACGCGGAGCTTGAGCGGGGCGCTCAGGCCGCGGGCGCCGTACACCAGGTCGGGGCGGACGGCGATCACCGCGCCGACGGTCAGCATGGTGATGACGGCCTCGCCGACGCCGATGAGGACGTGCACGCCGACCATGGCGGTGAGGACCTTGCCGACGGGTACGTCGGTGGTGCCGCCGATCGCGTAGATGAGCGTGAAGGCGGCGGCGGCGGCCGGTACGGAGACCAGCGCGGCGACGAAGGAGGCCGCGGTCACCGAGGCGCGGGTGCGGGGCAGCAGCAGGACGAGGCCGCGGAAGAGGGCGTACGCGACGACGACCGTGACGACGCCCATGACGGTGATGTTCACGCCGAGGGCGGTGAGGCCGCCGTCGGCGAAGAGGATGCCCTGCATGAGCAGGACGACCGCGATGCACAGGACGCCGGTCCATGGGCCGACGAGGATCGCGGCGAGCGCGCCGCCGAGCAGATGTCCGCTGGTCCCGGCGGCGACCGGGAAGTTCAGCATCTGTACGGCGAAGACGAAGGCGGCGACGAGTCCGGCGAGCGGCGCGGTCCGCTCGTCCAGTTCGCGCCGTGCCCCGCGCAGGCCGATCGCGACCGCTCCGGCGGCGACGGCACCGGCGGCGGCCGATACGGGGGCGTTGATGAATCCGTCAGGTACATGCACGTTCCGAATGATAGGACGCTCCTGCAAAGAGCTTGCAAGAGCGCACGGGTCACAGAACGGCGGCGCACGGTCGCCGTGACCCCGCGCACACCCGTGGGCGTCCACGCATGCGCCGCGCACCCACCGGGAAGGAGTGCAAGAGTTAGTCGATAAGAGGACAAACCGTGAGGAGCCCCCCGATGGCCGCCGCGCACGACCGCGAAGTCGACGACCACGCCAAGGGACGGATCATCAGCGACGCCCCGCTCTCCCGCCCCGTGCCGGTGTCCCTCCGTTACGACCCCGGCTTCTCCCCCGCGACCGTCCGCTTCGGCTTCCCCGGCGCCGTCGAGTGGTCCTTCCCGCGCGCCCTCCTGGAGACCGGGCTGCGCGCCCCGACCCGACGCGGTGACATCGGAGTCTGGCCCTGCGGCCGGGTCCAGACGGTGGTCGAGCTGCACACGGACGACGGGGTCACGGTCGTCCAGTTCGACACCGACGCCCTGCTCCGCTTCCTCAGGCACACGTACGCCGCCGGCACGTCGTTGTCGACGCGCTGACGGCGTACGGATCGAACGGACCCGGATCGAACAGTCCTGGATCAAGCGAACCCGGGTCGGTCCGACCCGGGTCGGACGATCCCCGATCAGACCTTCACGAGGTCCGGCTTCGTGCTCCCACCCGCGGTCCCGTCGGTGTGCCGGGCGAGCGCCTCGCCCTCCACGTCGACGTTCGGCAGGATCCGGTCCAGCCACTTCGGCAGCCACCAGGCCTTGTGCCCGAGCAGCGCCAGTACGGCCGGGACGATCGCCATCCGGACCACGAAGGCGTCGAAGAGGACCGCGACGGCCAGGCCGAAGCCGATCATCTTGATCATCTGGTCGTCCATGCCGATGAAGCCGGAGAAGACCGCGATCATGATCACCGCGGCGGCGGTGACCACCCGGGCGCTGTGCCGGAAGCCGGTCACGATCGCCTCGCCGGGCCGCTCCCCGTGGACGTACGCCTCGCGCATCCGGGTGACGAGGAAGACCTCGTAGTCCATCGCGAGACCGAAGACGACACCCACCATGAAGATCGGCATCATCGACATGATCGGGCCGGTCTGCTCGACCCCGAAGAGGCTCCCGAGCCAGCCCCACTGGAAGACCGCGACGACCGCGCCGAGGGCCGCGACCACCGAGAGCAGGAAGCCGAGGGCCGCCTTCAGGGGGACGAGGATCGAGCGGAAGACCAGGGTCAGGAGCAGGAAGGCCAGGCCGACGACGAGCGCCAGATACGGCACCAGGGCGTCGTTCATCTTCTGCGAGAAGTCGATGTTCATCGCGGTGGCGCCGGTGACGAGGACGTCGTCGCCGGTGGCGTTCCGGATGTCGTGGACGAGGTTCTCGGTGGCGGCCGAGGACGGCCGGTCCTTCGGGACCACCGTGATCATGGCGGCGTCGCCGGCCTTGTTCGGCGTCGCCGGGGTGACGGCCGCCCAGCCTTCGAGGCCCTTGATCGTGGAGACGGTCCGGTCGGCGGTCGCCTTGTCGCCGTCCACGACGACGAGCAGCGGGCCGTTGAAGCCGGGGCCGAAGCCGTCGGAGAGGGCGTCGTACGCCCGGCGCTCGGAGGTGGAGGTCGGCTTGACGCCGTCGTCCGGCAGGCCCATCTCCAGGGAGGCGGCGGGCAGCGCGATCGCGCCGAGGCCGAGGACGCCGATCAGCAGCACCATGACGGGGCGGCGGATGACGAAGCGGGCCCAGCGGGTGCCGCCGTTGGGCTTGCCGGTCTTCTTCTGAGCGGAAGCCTCCCCGGCCTTCTCCGCCCCGCGCTGCTTGCGGCCGATGACCTTGTCACCGGCGAAGCCCAGCAGCGCCGGGATCAGGGTCAGCGCGATCAGTACGGCGATCACGACCGTACCGGCGGCGGCGAAGCCCATCTTCGTCAGCATCGGGATGTTGACGACGGCCAGGCCGACCAGGGCGATGACGACGGTGAGGCCGGCGAAGACGACGGCCGATCCCGCCGTGCCGACCGCGCGGCCCGCGGCCTCCTCCTTCTCGCGGCCGTCGGCCAGCTCCGCGCGGTAGCGGGAGACGATGAAGAGGGCGTAGTCGATGCCGACCGCGAGGCCGATCATCATCGCGAGGGTGGAGGTGGTGGAGCCCAGGTCGAGGACGTTCGCCAGTGCGGTGATCGACGAGACGCCGATGCCGACGCCGATGATCGCCGTGAGCAGCGGGAGTCCGGCGGCGACGAGCGAGCCGAAGGTCAGGACGAGGACGACACCGGCGATGACCACGCCGACGATCTCGCCGGCGCCGGTCTCGGGCATGGTCTGGAGGGCGTCACCGCCGACCTCGACGGTGAGGCCCTTGCCCTGCGCGTTCTCCCCGGCCCGGGTCAGCGCCTCGCGCGTCCCGTCGGTCAGCTCCATCCCGTTGACCTTGTAGGCGACGGAGACGTAGGCGGTGGAGCCGTCCTGGGAGACGGCCCGCGCGGTGTACGGGTCGGCGACCGAGACGATCTGGTCGGAGCCGGACTTCAGCGCGGCGACGGTCTCCTCGACGACGGCCTTGTGCGCCGGGTCGGTCACCTTCTGGCCCTCGGGGGCCTTGAAGACGACGCGGGCGGTGGCCCCGTCGGCGCCGGCGCCCGGGAAGCGCTCTTCGAGCAGGTCGAAGGCGCGCTGGGCCTCGGTGCCGGGAATCGAGAAGGAGCTGGAGGTCGCTGCGGGTGCGGTGGCGGCGCCGATCCCGGCGACCGCCAGGAGGGCCACCCAGAGGAGGGCGACGAGCCGTCGGCGCCGGAAGGCGGAACGGCCCAACTTGTAGAGGAACGTGGCCACGGGGGCGTCTCCCGGTGTGGGGTGGGTCAGGGCATGGGGAGCCGGCCCGACGGCGTGAGCGGTGCGACGTCAGGTGGAGAGAAGTGCGGATGGAGCTGTGGGGAGGGTCAGACGCCGAGTGAGGGGAGCACGACGGCGTCGACGTACGCGCTGAGGAACGCGCGGTCGACCGGCTGATCGTCGATCAGCGGGCGGGCGACGAACGCACCGATGAGCATGTGCGGGACGAGCTTCAGCGCCGGGTTGCCGGCGGCGATCTCGCCCCTGCGGACCGCTCGGCGCAGCACTTCGTCGAGGCCGTTCATCTCGGGTTCGACGAGCAGCTCGCGCAGCGCCCGGTGCAGTTCGGGGTTGGTGTGGACGGCATGGGCCAGGCCCCGCATCAGCGCGGAGTCCTTCTCCATCTGGCAGTCGTCGGCCCGGGTCATCAGCTCGTGGAAGTCGCCGCGCACGGTGCCGGTGTCGATCTCGGAGAGGTCGGCCGGCTTGTTGGCGCGCAGCGCCCTGGCGACCAGTTCGGGCTTGCTCCCCCACTGGCGGTAGAGGGTGGCCTTGCTGGAGTGGGTGCGGGCGGCGACGGCGTCCATGGTGAGGGCGTCGTAGCCGACCTCGCGGAGGAGGTCGAGAACGGCCGCGTACAGCTCGGACTCCCGCTCGGGAGTGAGTCTGCTGCGGGCCATGCCGAACCTCCGGACCGAACGAAACGGTTTCGTACAGTACGAAGGTACCCCCGCCCCCAACGAAACGAAACCGTTTCGTACGTGTCCTGGGCCACACGGAGGACCCGCGGGACGGAAGACCCGCAAGGACGTACGAGTTGCCACACCCCCTCCGCGCGGAAAGCATGAGGGCGTGAGTGACGACGTCGCGTATCTCCGTTTTCCGCACCTCCACGACGACCTGCTGTGCTTCGCCGCCGAGGACGACCTGTGGATCGCCCCGCTCGCCCCCGAGGGCCACCGCCCCGGCCGGGCCTGGCGGCTCACCGTCGACCGGACCCGGGTCGGCCACCCGCGCTTCTCGCCGGACGGGCGCCACATCGCGTACACGAACTGGCGCAGCCTCGACCCCGAGATCCACCTCGTTCCCATAGACGGCGGGGGCGCCCGGCGGCTCAGCTACTGGGGATCCACCGACACCCGGGTCTGCGGCTGGACGCCCCCCGACCAGGACGGCCGCTCCGAGATCCTCGCCGTCTCCTCGCACGGGCAGCCCTTCTCGTACTACTCCTGGGCCTACACCGTCCCCACCGACGGCTCCCCGGGCCGCCGCCTGCCCTGGGGCCCGGTCTCCGACATCAGCGTCACCGACGCCGAAGGGGAGCGCCGCACCCTGCTGCTCACCGGGAAGCCGCCGCACGAACCCGCCGCCTGGAAGCGCTACCTCGGCGGCGCCACCGGGCGCCTCTGGCTGCACGGCGAACGGCTCCTCCCCGACATCGGCGGCCACCTCGACTGCCCCATGGCCGTCGACGGCCGCGTCGCCTTCCTCTCCGACCACGAGGGCGTCGGCAACCTCTACTCCTGTCTGCCCGACGGCACCGACCTGCGCCGCCACACCGACCACGACGAGTTCTACGCCCGGCACGCCTCCAGCGACGGCCGCCGGGTCGTCTACCAGTGCGCCGGCGAACTCTGGGTCGTCGACGCGCTCACCGCCGACTCCCGCCCCCGCAAGCTGGAGGTCCGCCTCGGCGGGCAGCGCGTCGGCCGGCGGGCCTACCAGGCGCCCGCCGCCCACCACGTCGACGCGCTCTCCGTCGACGAGACCGGCCGCGCCAGCGCCGTCTCCGTACGCGGCAGCCTGTACTGGCTCACCCACCGCGACGGCCCGGCCCGCACCATCGTCGACACCCCGGGCGTCCGGGTCAGGCTGCCCGAGATGCTGGGCAGCCTCGGGCAGGTCGCGTACGTCACCGACGCCGAGGGCGAGGACGCCGTCGAGATCGCCTCCCTGCCGCGCGCCAGCGGCGACCGGCCGCCGCGCCGCCTCGCCTCCGGCGACCTCGGCCGGGTCGAGGAACTGATCGCCGACCCGGACGGCGAGCGGCTGGCCATCGCCTCCCACGACGGCCGGCTCCTCCTCCTGGACGCCACCGAGGAATCCAACGGCGAGGTCACCGAGCTGATCAGGTCCGTCAACGGGCCCGTCCGCGACCTCGCCTTCTCCCCCGACGGCGACTGGCTCACCTGGTCCCACCCGGGCATCGGCCGCTCCCTTCGCTCCATCAAGATGGCCCGGATCTCCGGGCCGGGCGCCCGAACCGTCGTCGACGTCACCAACGGGCGCTTCGAGGACGAGAACCCCGTCTTCACCCGGGACGGCCGCTATCTCGCCTTCCTGTCCTGGCGCGGCTTCGACCCGGTGTACGACGTGCACACCGGCGACCTGTCCTTCCCGCTCGGCTGCCGCCCCTATCTCGTCCCGCTCTCCTCCGCGACGCCCTCGCCGTTCGCGCTGCTGCCCGACGGGCGGCCGGCGGCCGGCGGCCTCGACCCCGCCGACGACGACACGGACACCGGGGACGGCACGGTCACCGTGGAGATCGAGGGGCTCGCGGAGCGGGTCACCCCGTTCCCCGTCGCCGCCTCCAAGTACTCGGCCCTGCACCCGGTCGGCGGCGGCGGTCTCGTCTGGCTGCGCTGGCCGATCTCGGGCGCGCTCGGCGAGACCTTCGCCAACCCGGCCGACACCTCGGGAAAGCCCACCCTGGAGCACTTCTCCATCACCAAGGCCCGCAGGAACGAACTCGCCAAGGACCTCGACTGGTTCGCGGTCAGCGGCGACGGCACCCGGCTGGTCGTCGCCGACGACGGCGAGCTGCGGGCCGTGCCCTCGACCGAGTCCGGGGACGGCGACTCCACCGTCTATCTGGACCTGCGGCGCATCCTGCACGAGATCGACCCGGGCGCCGAGTGGCGGCAGGCCTTCGACGAGGCCGGCCGGATCGTCCGCGCCTACTTCTGGGAGCCCGGGATGGGCGGGGTCGACTGGACGGCCGTCCTCGACCAGTACCGGCCGCTCGTCGAACGGGTCGCCTCCCCCGACGAGTTCGCCGACCTGCTGCGGGAGGTGATGGGCGAACTGGGCACCTCGCACGCGTACGTCACCCCCGCCCGCCGCAACGAAGGTCCCCCGCACTACCAGCGGCCCATGGGCCTCCTCGGCGCCAACCTGGTGCTCCGCGAGGCCGGGTGGACGGTGCGGCGCATCCTGCCCGGCGAGTCCTCCGACTCCAAGGCCCGCTCCCCGCTGGCCGGCACCGGCATCCGGGAGGGCGCCGTCCTCACCCATGTCGACGGCCGGCCCGTGGACCCCGTCGCGGGCCCGTACCCGCTGTTCTCCGGCACCGGCGGCACCACCGTCGAGCTGACCTTCACCCCCGCCGAGGGCGAGGGCCGGGCACGCCGCGTCGCCGTCGTCCCACTCGTCGACGAACGGCCGCTGCGCTACCAGGACTGGGTGGCCAAACGCCGTGCGGTGGTGCGGGAGCTGAGCGGTGGCCGCTGCGGCTATCTGCACATCCCCGACATGGGCGGCTCGGGCTGGGCCCAGTTCAACCGGGATCTGCGGATGGAGGTCTCCCGGCCCGCGCTGATCGTCGACGTACGGGGCAACGCCGGCGGCAACATCAGCGAACTCGTCATCGAGAAGCTCACCCGCAAGATCCTCGGCTGGGACCTCACCCGCAACGCCCAGCCCGTCGCGTACGCCTCCAACGCCCCGCGCGGCCCCGTCGTCGCCCTCGCCGACGAGGCGACCTCCTCCGACGGCGACATGATCACCGCCGCGTTCAAGCTGCTCGGCCTCGGTCCGGTCGTCGGCCAGCGCACCTGGGGCGGGGTGGTCGGCATGACCGGCCGCCACCAGCTCGGGGACGGCACGCAGATCACCGTCCCGATGAACGCCGCCTGGTTCCCCGAGTACGGCTGGTCCCTGGAGAACCACGGCGTCGAACCGGACCTCGCGGTGCTCCGTACCCCCCTGGACTGGGCGGAGGGCCGGTACGGACAGCTCGACGACGCGGTCCACATGGCCCTCGCGCTCCTCACGGAGAACCCGGCGGCGAGCCCGCCGGGCTACGAGGCCCTGCCGGACCGCTCCCGCCCGAAGCTGCCGCCGCGGGCGACCTAGAGGAAGGCCAGTTCCCCCAGGTCCAGCTCGTACGCGGCCCCCGCCTGACCGCCGAGCGTCACGCTCCCGACCACCCCGAAGCCGACCCGACCGAGCACGGCCCTCGACCCCGCGTTGTCGAGGGTCGTGACGGCGGTCAGCCGGCTCAGCCCGTACGTCTCGCGCGCCAGCCGGCACACCTCCCGCACCCCGGCGGTCGCCACCCCGCGCCCGGTCGCCCTCTCGGCCACCCGGTAGCCCAGCTCGGCCTCCCCGTCGACGAGGTCGACCAGGTTGAACCGCCCGAGGATCTCCCCGCCCTCCCCCACCAGCACATGGAACCGGATCGTCCCGGTCTCCTGCTCGTCGAGCAGCGCCCGGTGCCGTTCCGCGAAGTCGGCGAAGTACGCGTCCCCCCGGTCGGGCACGGACGCGGCGAAGTACGCCCGGTTCTCGCGCTCGAAGGCGAGGAGGGCGGTGGCGTGATCGGATCGCAGTCGCTCAAGTACGGCCATGGGCGCCACCGTACGAAGATCCGCCGCGAATCGCGTACGACTTTTCGGCCCGCGGCGGGCCTGAACGGGTGTCGTGCGACAGCGTCGCCCGAGAGCGGACGCGCACAGGAAAGGGCGCACCCGGGGTGATCCCGGGTGCGCCCTGCCCACGCGACCGACACGATCGCAGGCGAAACGCGACGCGTCAGGCGTCGTAGTCCTGGTCCAGACGGTCCTGTGCCTCCTGCTGGGCCCGGCGCGTCTCCTCGTCGGAGCGGTCGCGGCCCTGGGAGGCACGCTCGGACGCCGCGCCCTTCGCCTTGCCGGCGGCCTGCCTGGCCTTGTCCGCAGCCTGCTTGGTCTTGTCCTTGAACTGGTCCTGCATGCCCATGGAAGTTCACTCCTAGACGGGTGTGGGGGCGGCCCGGGGACTGCTTGCCCCTCGGGCCTCGACCAGCGTTGCACGAGCGAACATTCCACGCATTTCGATCAGTTACGGACCGCTACCGGGCGGCGGACCCGTCCGCCCTGGCCTCCTCGTCGGCCGCCCCGCCCGCGCCCACGAGCCCCTTGGGCACCGAGCCGAGCCGGGGCTCGAAGCGCTTCATCTCGCGCTGCCCGACGGTCGCGATCATCCCGGGCAGATAGCCCCGGACCGACTGCATCCCGCGCAGCCACCACTGCGCGTACACATGGGGGGAGCGCCGCTCGATGCCCGCCACGATCCGGTCGACGGCCGGGCCGAGGGGGTACGTGCGGTTCGCCGGCCACGGCAGCCGCTGCCGCAGCTCCCGCATCACGTCGTCCTCGTCGGCGCCCCGCACCATGTCCGTGTCGGTCCAGGAGAGGTAGCCGACGCCGACCTTCACGCCCTTGTACGCGACCTCGGCGCGCAGGCTGTGCGCGAAGGCCTCGACGCCCGACTTGGAGGCGCAGTACGCCGACATCATCGGGGCCGGGGTGAGCGCCGCGAGCGAGGCGATCTGGAGGAAGTACCCCCGGGACTCCATGAGGACGGGCAGGAACGCCCGGCCCGTCACGGCGCCGCCGATCAGATTGACCTCGATGACCCGCCGCCAGGCGACCGGGTCGGACTCGGCGAAGGGGCCGCCCGCCGCGACACCGGCGTTGGCGACGACGATGTCGACCTTCCCGAAGCGTTCCTTCACCTCGGCCGCGACCCGGGCCATCGCCTCGTGGTCGGTGACGTCGGCGTGCCACCAGTCGGCCTCGGTGTGCAGCCGCCCGGCGGCCTCCTTGAGCTGCTCCGGCTCCAGGCCGACGAGCGCGATCCTCGCCCCGCGCGCGGAGAGCTTGCGGGCGAGGAGTTCCCCGACCCCTCGGGCGCCTCCGGTGACGACCGCGACCTGTCCTTCCAGACTCACCCGGCTCATGCCTTCTCCTTCACTTCCAGGTAGGTGTCGGTCAGTTCACGGATCCGCGCGGTGACGGCCTCGGGGGCCTCCACCGGCGTCATATGTCCCATACCCGTGAGTTCGAGCAGTCCCACGCACTGCGGGAGGGCCTCGGCCATCGCCCGCGAGTGGACGGGCGGGGTGAGCCGGTCGGCGGTGCCGACGAGGACGGCGACCGGCAGGTCGAGGGCCCGTACGCCCGATTCGAGGTCGAGCGCGGAGAGCACCCCTGACCAGCCGACACGGGCGCCGCGCGGGCAGGCGTGCACGATCCTGGCGCAGGCGTCGACCCGGTCCGGGGCGGAACCCGGTCCCATCGTCGCGTACTTGAGGATCTTCCTCGAAACGGCGTTGACCGGCCCGAGCGGCGCCTTGGCGCCGAGGACGCCCCGGGTCAGCCGGGTGCGGCGGGCGCTCGGACGGCCCGGTACGACGGTGGCCTCGGCGGTCAGCCGGGAGGGCCCGGTGGAGCAGAGCAGCAGGGCCGCCGCGTGCTCCCGGAAGCCGGGCCGGCCGGCCGCCGCCATCAGTGTCATGCCGCCCATGGAGTGCCCGGCGACGACGGCCCTCTCGCCGGGGGCGAGGGTGGCCGCGAGGACCGCTTCGAGGTCGTCGGCGAGCGCGCGGGTCGAGTACCCGGCGGGTCCGGCCGGGGCCGGGGACCGGCCGTGGCCGCGCTGGTCGTAGGCGATGACGCGGTGGTCGGCGGCGAGGGCCCGTATCTGCTCGGCCCAGAAGGCGATCGAGCACGTCCAGCCGTGGGAGAGGACGACGGCGGGCGCGCCCTCGGGGCCGTATACCTCGACGTGGATCCGGGCGCCGTCGGCGGAGACGGCGGTGAGTTCGCGGGACGCGGGCAGCGAGGTCAGGTGCCGGCTCACCGGGCGGACTCCTTCTTGGGGGAGGTGGCGCCGCGGCCCTTCGCCGCGGCGGCGGGCTCGGCAGCATGGGCGGACGTGACCGGCTCGGCCGCGCGGACGATCTCGTACTCCGAGAGGTCGACCTGCCGGGTCTCGCGCCGGAACTCGCCGGTCGTGCCCGGCCACAGCGTGGTGTTGCGGCCGTTGGCGTCGAGGTACCAGCTGTCGCAGCCGCCGGCCTTCCAGACGGTCCGCTCCATCCGGGCCTGCACCTTGCGGTTCCAGGCGCCGACGGCGGAGGGCCGGGCGGCGAGGGCGGCGCGCCCGCCGAGCACGTTCAGCTGGCGCAGGTAGTCGGCCATGTAGTTCAGCTGGGACTCGATCATCAGGATCATCGAGGAGTTCCCGAGGCCGGTGTTGGGGCCGATGACCGTCATGAAGTTGGGGAAGCCGGCGGCGGTGGCGCCGCGCAGCGCCTCCACCCCGCCCTTCCAGGACTCGGCGAGGGTCTGCCCCTCGTCGCCGACGACCCGTTCCGCGATCGGCATGTCGGTGACGTGGAAGCCGGTGCCGAAGACGATCGCGTCGACCTCGGTCTCGGTGCCGTCGGCGGCGACCACGGTGGAGCCGCGGATCTCGCGGAGCCCGGAGGCGACGACGTCGACGTTGGGCTGCGCGAGCGCCGGGTAGTACGCGTTGGAGAGCAGGATCCGCTTGCAGCCGATGCGGTACGAGGGCGTCAGCTTGGCCCGCAGCACCGGGTCCTTGATCGACTTGGCGATGTTGGCCTTGGCGAGCTTCTCGACCAGACCGAGTTCGTCGGGGTGCTTGGTGAAGGCGCCGACCTGGAGTTCGCGGATGCCCCAGAGGATGCCCCGGCGCAGGGTGCCGGTGACGGGCAGGGCGCGGTGGAGCCAGCGCTCGGGGCCGGTGATGGCCCGGTCCATGCGGCGCATGACCCAGGGGGGCGTGCGCTGGAACAGGGTCAGTCTCCCGACCTGCGGCTGGATGGCGGGCACGATCTGGATGGCGGAGGCGCCGGTGCCGACCATGGCGACGCGCTTGCCGGTGAGGTCGTAGTCGTGGTCCCAGCGGGCCGAGTGGAAGACCTTGCCGGGGAAGTCGGCGATGCCGGGGATGTCCGGGATCCTGGGGTCGGAGAGCGGCCCGGTCGCGGAGACGACGACCTCGGCGCTGAAGCCGCCGCGGCTGGTCTCGATCTCCCAGCGGAGCGTCTCGGTGTCCCACGCCATGCGCAGCACCTCGTGTTCGAGGCGCAGATGGGGGCGGATACCGAAGGTGTCGGTGACGTGTTCGAGGTAGGCCCGGATGTGGCGCTGTCCGGAGAAGGTCCGGGGCCAGTCGGGGTTGGGCGCGAAGGAGAAGGAGTAGAGGTGCGAGGGGACGTCGCAGGCACAGCCCGGGTAGCTGTTGTCCCGCCATGTGCCGCCCACGGAGTCGGCCCGCTCCAGGACCACGAAGTCGGTGATCCCCTCGCGGCGCAGCCGGACCGCGGCGCCGAGGCCACCGAATCCCGATCCGATCACCGCCACCCGTACGTGCTCGTGCTTCGCCATGCCGCCTCCCGCGCGCCCGACCGATCACGCCAGCAATCACTGGCACAGTCGGGACTGTAGAGCAGCTCCATACCGAGCGGTAGGGGTACGACGAGGGAAAGTTACCGGCGGTACAACATAGGCTGGCGGGCGTGGCAGAAGGATCGGACAAGGGATCGGGAACCGACACCGTGGCGGACGAGGACGAACGCGAGTACCGCATGGAGGAGCTGGCGTCCGCCGCCGGCATCACCGTGCGCACCCTGCGCTTCTACCGCGAGCGCGGACTGATCCCGCCGCCCCGCAGGGAGGGCCGGATCGCCTGGTACGACACCCGGCACCTGGCCCGGCTGCGCACCATCGCCGCCCTCCTGGAGCGCGGCCACACCCTCAACGGCATCGCCGACCTCACCACCGCCTTCGAGAGCGGCCGGAACGTCCACGAGGTCCTCGCCCTCCCCGCCCCCTCCGAGGAGGAACCGGTCCGCCTCACCCCCGAGGAGCTGGCCGACCACTTCGCCGACGAGGTCACCGCCGAGAACCTCGCCACCGCGCTCGACCTCGGCTACCTCGTCACCGACGGCGAGGAGATCATCCACATCAGCCGCCGCCTGCTCGACGTCTCCGCCGCCCTCGTCCGCGAGGGCATCCCGCTCGCCGAGGTCCTCAAGGCGGGCTCCCGCGTCCGCGAGCACGCCGACGCCCTCGCGGAACTCTTCACCGAACTCCTGCGCACCCACGCGGGCGAGGACGACGTGTGGCGACTGCGCCCCCTCGCGAAGAGCGTGGTGGAGGCGGAACTGTCCCTCGCCCTCGACCGGCGGCTCCGCGCCGGGGAGGACGCGGAACGGGCCTCATGATCGCCTGACAGGTTCTTCAACAGTTCTTCATCACCCCGGTCCTACGGTCGGTCCACCTACCGAGGAACGGGCTGAACGGGAGAACCGATGGGGAGCAAGCGGGTGCTGCTGGCCGCGACGGCTGCGGTCGTGGCGTTCACACTGAGCGGCTGCGGCGGCGGGGACGACGGGGGCGGCGCGATCCCGAGGGCGGAGGACGGGACGGGGTCGACTCCCGGTTCGGGTGGCTCCGGTTCCGGTCCCTCCGTCTCCGGCAAGGACGAGGTCGCCGTCTACGTCGAGGCCCGGCGCGCCTGGGTGGGATGCCTGCGCGACAACGGCATCGACGCCCCCGACCCGGACGCGAACGGCCAGGTCGACCTGGGCGACGCCGCCACGCTCAAGAAGAACCCGGCCTACCTCAGGGCCTCGGAGAAGTGCTCCACGCTCGCACCGCCGGTGCCGAAGGAGATCGAGCGCAGACTCGCGCCGAAGCTCACCCCGGAGCAGGTCAGGACCCAGTTCGCCTTCGCCGCGTGCATGCAGAAGAACGGCGCCCCGGACTTCCCCGACCCCGAACCCGACGGCAACGTCTACGGGGACGTCACCTGGGACTCGACCACGGCCGCCGCCAAGCGGGCCGCCCGCGACTGCGCCCCGATCATCGGCGACCCGGTCGAACAGGGTCCGGGCAAGGGGTGAGCGGCATGTTCACCGAAGAGAAGGCCGACGGGGACACGGTCGCGGCCCCGGACGCGCACCCGGCCCCGCGTCGCCGCCGGAGCCGTACCCTCCTCGTCGCCACGGCCTGTGCGGTGGTCACGGCGGTCGCCGTGGTCGGCGCGCTCGGCCTCGGCGGCGGGGGCGAGGCTCCGGCCGCCCCGCCCCGGGAGGGCTCCACGGTCGCCGTCGCCCGTACCGTCCTCGCCGAACGCACCAAGGTCGAGGGGACGTTGGGGTACGGAACCGCGACACCGCTGCCGGTGAAGGCGACCGGCACGGTCACCTGGCTCCCGGAGGCGGGCTCGACCGCCGGGCGCGGGGACACCCTGCTGAGGGTCGACGACCGGCCGGTGGTGCTGCTCTACGGCACGCTGCCGATGTACCGCGAACTGGGTCTGACACAGGGGGCGGGCGCGGAACCGGGGGCGGAGACGGGGGCGGACACGGGTGCGGGGACGGGGGCGGACACGGGGGCGGACACGGGTGCGGGGACGAACACCGCCCCGCCCGCCGCCTCCGCCCCACCCGGGAAGCCCGCGGCCGACCCGGCCGCCCCAGCCGCCCCACCTGCCCCCACCACACCTCCCTCCCCCTCCCGACACCCCCTCCACGGCATGGACGTCCTCCAGTTCGAGTCCAACCTCGCCGCGCTCGGCTACCGGGGCTTCACCGTCGACGAGGACTTCACCTCCGCCACCGAGCGGGCCGTCGAGCGCTGGCAGCAGGCTCTGGGCCTGCCCGAAACGGGCCGGGTCGGGCTGGGCGACATCGTCTACGCCCCCGGCCGGATACGCCTCGGCAAGGCGGGCGTACGGCTCGGCGCGGCGGCCGGCGACAACGCCCTCACCTACACCGGTACGACCCGCAAGGTCGTCGTCGACGCCTCGGCCCAGGACGCCTCCTGGGCGGTGCGCGGCACCGAGGTCACCGTCGGCCTGCCCGACGGGACGCCGGTACGGGGCAAGGTCGCGTCGGTGGGCGGGGAGGCGACCGCGCCCGAGGGGGCGGACGGTCCTCCCACGGTCCCCGTCACGGTCACGGTGGCCGACCAGCGGGCCCTGGGACGCCTGGAGAGCGGCCCGGTGACCGTCGAGTACGTGGGGCGGCGGCGGGAGAACGTCCTGGCCGTCCCGGTGGCGGCCCTGGTGGCGCTCGCCGAGGGCGGACACGGCCTGGAGACCGAGGACGGCCGGTTCGTCACGGCCCGGACGGGCCTCTTCGCCGACGGCATGGTGGAGGTGAGCGGCCCGGCGCTCCGCGAGGGCCTGAAGGTGAGGATCCCCCGGTGAGCCCCGAAGCCCCTGATACCCCTGGTACCTCCGGCGCCCCTGCCGCTCCCACCGCCGACGCGGCCGACGCGGCCGACACCGTCGTCGAGTTCCGCGCCGTCTCCAAGACCTACCCCGGCGGCGTCGCGGCCGTCCGTGACGTGGACCTCCGCGTCCGCCGCGGCGAACTCGTCGCGATCGTCGGCCCGTCCGGCTCGGGCAAGTCCAGCATGCTCAATCTGATGGGCAGCCTCGACCGGCCCACGGCCGGCCGGGTCCTGGTCGACGGCCACGATGTCGCCGCCCTGACGGACCGGGAGGTGTCCGCGCTGCGGGCCACCCGGATCGGTTTCGTCTTCCAGCAGTTCCACCTGGCGGTCGGCGTCCCGGTCCTCGACGCGGTCGCCGACGGCCTCCTCTACGCCGGGATCCCGCAGCGCCTCCGCCGAGCCCGCGCGAGCGCCGCCCTGGCCGGGGTCGGCCTCGGCCACCGCGTCCACCACCTGCCGCACCAGCTGTCCGGCGGCGAGCGCCAACGGGTCGCGGTCGCACGGGCGGTGGTCGGCGGACCGGCCGTCCTGCTCGCCGACGAGCCCACCGGCAACCTGGACTCCGCTTCGGGCACGGCGGTCCTCGCCCTGCTGCGCGGACTGCACGCGGCCGGCACGACCGTCGTGGTCATCACCCACGACCGGGAGATCGCGGACGCGCTCCCCCGCCGTATCGAGATGAGGGACGGCCGGGTGGTCGCCGACACCGCCACGGGACCCGCGATCGGAGCGCTCGGATGATCCCCGCCCCCCGAGGAGGCCGGGCCGCCCGGCGGCCCGGCACGGCCCTGCGCCCGGCCCGGCTGCGCCCCGCCGACGTGCTCCGGCTCGGCGGCACCGGGCTGCGCACCCGCCCGCTGCGGGTGTTCCTCTCCGCGCTCGGCATCGCGATCGGCGTCGCCGCCATGATCGCGGTGGTCGGGATCTCCGGCTCGGGCCGGGCGGAGGTGGACCGGCGGCTGGACGCGCTCGGCACGAACCTGCTCCGGGTCGCTCCCGGTGCCACGCTCGACGGCCGGCGGACGCGGCTGCCGGCGGAGGCGGTGGCGATGATCGACCGCATCCCGCCGGTCCGCGAGGTCGCCGCCACGGGCGCGACCGACGCGAAGGTCTACCGCAACGAGCGGATCGCCGTCGGCCGCACCGGCTCCCTCTCGGTCCTGGCGGCCGACGAAGGGCTGCTCCCGGCGGTCGGCGGCCGGGTCCGCTCCGGCCGCTGGCTGGACACGGCGACGGAGGCCTACCCGGCGGTGGTGCTGGGCGCGACGGCCGCCGCGCGGCTCGATGTGTACACGCCGGGGACCCGGGTCTGGCTGGGTGGCCGCTGGTTCTCCCTGATCGGCGTGCTGGACCCCGTGCCCCTCGCCCCGGAGCTGGACGGGGCGGCGCTCGTCGGCTGGCCCGCGGCCCGGACGCACCTGCGGTTCGACGGCCGTCCGTCGACGGTCTACGTGCGGGCCGAGGACAGCGCCGTGGCGGCGGTACGGGCGGTGCTCCCGGCCACCGCGAACCCGGCGAAACCCGCCGAGGTGCAGATCTCCCGCCCCTCGGACGCGCTCGCGGCCCGCGAAGCGGCCGAGTCGGCCCTCACCGGCCTGCTCCTGGGACTCGGCGGGGTCGCGCTCCTGGTCGGTGGGGTCGGTGTCGGCAACACGATGGTGATCTCGGTCCTGGAACGCCGCCCGGAGATCGGCCTGCGCCGGGCCCTGGGGGCCACCAGGGGCCAGATCCGCACCCAGTTCGTGACGGAGTCGCTGCTGCTCTCGACGATCGGCGGCCTGGGCGGCACGGTCCTGGGGACGGTGATCACGGCGGCGTACGCGCTGAGCAGGGGGTGGCCGACGGTGGTCCCGGTGTGGGCGACGGCGGCGGGGGTGGGGGCGACGCTGGCGATCGGCATGATCGCGGGCCTCTACCCGGCGGTACGGGCGAGCCGGCTGTCCCCGACGGTGGCACTGGCGGGCACGTGACGCCGGTGGTGGTGGCGCGCGGGCCTCCGCCCACCGGTACGGACGACCCCGAGCGTCCCGTCAGTACGGCTCCCCCGCCCCTTCCGCCCCGGCCGCCCCGGTGCGCAGCACCACGGTGAACACCGACCCCACCCCGACCTCGGAGGTCACCTCCACGGTCCCGTCGTGGTCGGCGACGATCTGCCGGGCGATCGAGAGCCCGAGCCCGCTGCCGCCGGTGGCCCGCCCCCGGGCCGCGTCCGCCCGCCAGAAGCGGTCGAAGAGATGCGGCAGATCGGCGGCCGGGATCCCGTGCCCGGTGTCCCGTACCGCGATCCGCGCCACCCCGCCCGGACCCACCGCCCGTTCCGGCCCCTCCACCCCCTCCAGCGTCAGCGTCACCGTGCCTCCGGGGGCCGTGTGCCGCACCGCGTTGCCGACGAGGTTGCCGAGTGCCTGCCGCAGCCGGTCCGGGTCCCCGTGCAGCCGTACGGTGCCGGGGCCCGCGCCGACCACCCGGAGGGTCACCCCGGCGGCGGCGGCCCGCGCGCTGTGCGCGGTCCGGCAGGCCTCGACGAGCTCACGGCCGTCCAGCGGCCCCCGGTGGTACGTCAGCGCGCCCGCCTCCGCGAGCGCCAGGTCCTGGAGGTCGTCGACGATCCGCTGCTGGAGCAGCACCTCCTCGTGGAGCGACTCCAGGAGTTCGGCGTCCGCCGTGAGGACGCCGTCGCGCAGCGCCTCCAGATAGCCGCGGAGGTTGGCGAGCGGGGTGCGCAGCTCGTGCGCGATGTCCCCGACGAGCCGGCGCTGCCGCTCCTCGCTGTCCTGGAGGGAGTCCGCCATCCGGTTGAAGGACCGGCCGAGCGTGGCGATCTCGTTCCGGCCGGCGGCGGGCACCCTGCGCCCCAGGTCGCCTTCGCCGAGCCCCTGGGAGGCCGCAGTGAGGGCGCGTACGGGACGGAGCACGGCCCTGCTGAGCAGCAGCGCGCAGGCGAGTGCGGCGGCGGCGACCCCGGCGGCCACGACGACGGCCGGGCCGACCGCGAGCGTCTGTCCCGCGTCGTCGACGGCGCCGAGCCGGACGGTGAGCGGCTGGGGGCCGACGGCGGCGGTCCGCTCGGTGAAGACCCGCTGGAGGCAGCCGCGGAGAGCGGGGGCGGGCCGGGTGCGGCAGCCGGCGGTCGCCGCGAGGTTCGCCTCGACGACGGCCGCGGGCGCGCCCCCGGCGCGCGCGCAGGAGGCGGAGCCCCGGGCGGCGCCGGGGGCCCTCCCGCCGTCGCCGAAGACGGGCACGCCGTACGTGCCGCGTACGGTGGTGACGGTGTGCCCGGCGCGGGTGAGGCAGGCGGCGTACGTCACACCGGCCCCGTACTCGTGGATCATGGTGCCGGTGACCTTGCCCAGCGAGCCGGGGTCGAAGTTCTCGGGCAGGTCGAGCGCGGGCCGGGGGTCGACGAGCAGTGGGGGCGCGGTGCCGCCGGGGCGCGGGTTCCGGCCGAGGAGCGGGTCGGAGTCGGCGATCTGGCCCTGGCCGCCGCTGCTGATCCGGATGCGCTGCCCGGTCTCCTCGGCGAGGGCGCGGACGGTGGGCGCGACGCCCTCCCAGGTGCCCCGGCCGGCCCCGTAGGCGCGGAGTCCCTCGGTGATCCGGGTGACGGACTGCCGGTCGGCGGCGGCGGACTCGCGGAGCTGGCCCGCGGCCTGCCGCAGAGTCAGCCAGGCGGTGGCGGAGGTGGCGGCGACGGCGACGAGCAGGACGACGGCGAAGACCCGCAGCCGAAAGCTCACGTGCCCGGCTCCCCGTCCCCCGCCGGGCCCTCGGAGAGGCGGTATCCGCGCCCGTACACGGTCTCCAGACGGCGGGGGCGGGCCGGGTCGGGCTCCAGTTTCAGCCGGAGGTTGCGGACGTGGACGTCGACGGTGCGTTCCAGGACGTCACTGTCGAAGCCGAAGACCCGCTCGATGATCTGCGCCCGGGTGAAGACCCGCCCGGGCTCGTGGGCGAGGACTTCGAGGAGGGCGAACTCCTTGGCGGTGAGGGCGACCGGCCGGCCGGCGACCCGGACCTCGAAGCGGGCGGTGTCGAGTTCGACCTCGCCGACCCGCAGGGGTTCGTCGCGGACGGCGGCGCCGCGCGCCCGGGACCGGCGCAGCAGGGCGCGGACCCGGGCGGTCAGCTCACGGGGGCTGTACGGCTTGGTGAGGTAGTCGTCGGCGCCGAGGTCGAGGCCGAGGAGCATGTCCTCCTCGGTGCTGCGGGCGGTGAGCAGCAGGATCGGCACGTCCGAGCCCTCGGAGCGCAGGATGCGGCACACGTCGAGCCCGTCGACGAGGGGCAGCATCACATCGAGGACGACGAGGTCCGGCCGTACGGAGCGGATCCGCTCGACGGCGGAGCGCCCGTCGGCGACGACCTGGACGGTGTGCCCTTCCCGTTCCAGGTAGATGCGGATCAGCCGCGACTGCTTCGCGTCGTCCTCGGCGATCAGAATGCGCGCGCCCAACGATGACCCCCCGGTTCCCGTGAAGCCAGCACGGTACCGCGCGGGCCGGGCGCGGCTACAGGTCGTAGACGGCCGTCACGGGGGCGTGGTCGCTCCAGCGCTCCTCGTGGGTGGCGGCCCGCTCGACGTACGCCTTGACGGCCTTGGCGGCGAGACCGGCGGTGGCCATCTGGTAGTCGATGCGCCAGCCGGAGTCGTTATCGAAGGCCCGCCCGCGGTAGGACCACCAGGAGTAGGGCCCCTCCTGCTCGGGGTGGAGCTCCCGTACGACGTCGACGTAGGCCCCGTCCGCCGCGTCGAGCACCCGGCCGAGCCATTCCCGCTCCTCGGGCAGGAAACCGGCGTTCTTCTTGTTGGCCTTCCAGTTCTTGAGGTCGGCCTCGCGGTGGGCGATGTTCCAGTCGCCGCAGACGACGACCTCGCGCCCGTCGGCGGCGGCCTTCTCGCGCAGCTCCTTGAGGTACGGCAGGAAGGCGTCCATGAACCGGTACTTCTCGTCCTGGCGCTCGGTGCCGACCTCGCCGGAGGGCAGGTAGAGGCTGGCGACGGTGACGCCGGGCAGGTCGGCCTCGACGTACCGGCCGCTGCCGTCGAACTCGCTCGACCCGAAGCCGACGCGGACCCGGTCGGGCTCGCGGCGGGTGTAGAGGGAGACGCCGGCGCGGCCCTTGGCGGCGGCGGGCGCGTGGACGGTGAACCAGCCCTCGGGGGCCCGCACCTCCTCGGGCAGCTGCGCCTCCTCGGCGCGCACCTCCTGGAGACAGACGGCATCGGCGGAGGTCCCGCCCAGCCACTCGACGAACCCCTTCTTGGCGGCGGCACGGAGCCCGTTGACATTGACGGTGGTCACTGTGTACAAGACATGCCTCTTCTCAGGGCGTGCGGTCGGCCCAGGGATCAGGCTCCCACACCGGGTGCACGGTGACCGTCGTACCTCCTTCCGGCTGCCGCGTGAGCACGACCCGGCGGGCGAGCTGCCGCAGGAGGCTGTTCCGCTCGGCGTCGTTCATGAGCTTCCAGCCGACCGCGAGAGCGGCGACGACGGGAACGTAGTCCTCCTCGTGCGGGGTCAGCACGACAACGGAGAGCCGCTCTAGGGCGGCCGTCGTGGCGGCCTGCTGCGTGCGGATCACGTCGCGGGCGGCCTCGTACTCACCGGGCCCGTACTCGTCTGGGTCGGCCGCTCGGTCCGCTCGAAGGCGTGCGAGCGCAGCTTTCTGCTTGTCCGCCTCGGCCTCCAGGCGGGCCCGCTCGCGCGCGGCGGCTGCGCGCGGGTCGGCTTTCGGTGCCCTCGGTGCGGGCACGCTGGGAGTCGCGTCGATGGCGGGGGCGGCCTTGTCCATGACCCAGCGGCGTACTTCCGCTTCGGCCTCGGTCCGCAGGACCCAAACCCCTGCGCATCCGTGCTTGCCCATGACGGTGCGCCGGCCGCACGCGAAGTGGTGGCCCTTCACGCTCTGCTTCACGCCGTCGACGTTCAGCATGCGGCTCTGGCGGGGGGCGGTGCCTCGGCAGCCTCCGCACCGGGGAAGTCCGGTGAGGAGGTGCAGGGGGGTACGGGAGCGGGGCGGGGTCTTCTTCATCTTCTGGCGGCGGTCTTGGTACTGCTGCCAGAGGTCGAGGTCGATCAGTTCTTCCTGCGCGCCCGGTACGAAGACGGCGTTGGGGCAGTTGCCGCGCTTCTCGGGTGGACACCTGCATTCCGGGTTGTGTACGCGGAGGAGGCCGGCGCAGAACCCTGAGTCCATGTAGCGGATGAGGGTCTGGGCGGACCACAGACCGCCTCGGACCGTGTGGTGGCCGGAGTCGTTCAGATCGGTGAGCAGAGCGTAGAACGCGGCGCCGTCGATGTACTGGCGGTAGCGGTCGGCCATGATCGGGCCAGTGTCCGGGTCGGCGACGTACCGTTCTTCCTGGGTGATGAAATGCCCTGGTCGTTCGGGGTCGGGCAGTGTCCTGGGGTGCCAGATGTAGCCGAAGCGGGGGCGCCCAGTGGCGGGGAGCTTGAGTTTGGTGACGCGGTGCTCGTGGGTCTCACGCCACTGTTCGCCGCGTACGTCGGATTCGTAGGCCGCGAACTCGAACAGGATGCCGCGCTGTAGCCGACCGGTCGCCGTGCGGGCGTCGGCCTCCTCGGTCGCCGATTCGAGTTGACCGCCTGCGTCGGTCAGGCGTTTCAGGTTGACCGCGACGCCGTCGCGGGAGCGCCCGAAGCGGGAGTACTTCCAGACCGCGATGCCGCGCACTTCCCCGGCCTCGACGCGCTCGATGCCTCGCATGATCTTGCGTTTGAAGTTCCGGCCGGTCATGTCGAGGTCGATGACCCAGTCGACGATGCGACGGCCGGTTCTAGCTGCCCAGGCGGTGATGGCGGCCCGTTGCAGCTCGGGGCTGATCTTCTCCTCTTTCCAGGTCGAGACCCTGATGTAGCCGATCCACGGTTCGCCCTCGTCATCTGGGGGCGCCCCACGGAAGGTCTTGGGGGTGGGTTTGGTCACGGCACGACTCGATTCTCCTTGGTGGTGATGGCCGGCCGACGACGGTCCTTGAGGCTGATCACGTCGACCGAGGAGACGCGGCGCCCGCAGTCTTCGCACAGTCCTGGGGACGGTGGGTGTGGGGCGCTGACGAGACCTCGGCCGACGTGATCAAGGGCTTTGATGTAGCCCTCGGACCGCGCCTTTTCGAGTTGCTCGGCTGTGACTTCGTGGGTGTGGGTGATCATCACCCAGTACATGAGGGGGACCGCCGCGAGGAGCCCGAGGAGTCCAGCATCCGTGAGGGGGGCGGTGCTGGTGGCCCATCCGATCGCGCCGACGGCGAGGGCTATCGCGAAAAAGCCGACGGTAGCTGCGGGCAGCACTCGTCGTGCGGTGATCATTTGTGCTCCTTGCTACTCGGCGGTCCTTTCGGAGTCGCCGGGAGCGGCGCGGTGGCGCTTCACGGTGTCGATGACGGCCTCGACGGTCCGGCGGTCGGCGGGGTTGGTGATGCCGAGTTCGTCGAGCGCTTCGTCGATGGTGATGGGGGCGGCGGTGGCGGGCCTGGTGCGTACTCGGTTGATGTCGTCAGGGGTAAGCCATCCGGCGCCGACGAGGACTGCACTAAGGGGGTCGCCGAGGAAGCTGGCGAGCTGTTCTAGGGAGTCCTCCGACTACGCCCACCCCTGGCTGATCTTCGGGCAGGACGTCGTCGACGCCTACGCACTCACCATGCACAACGACCTGATGCAACCAGGCAAGGCACTCGAAGTCGCCCTCGCCCTCGACGTCGGAAGCATCCCGTCCGCCACCCGCCGCTCATACCACCTGATCGAGACCGCCCGCGCTTACGGCATGAAGGACGAGGGAGTCGCAGCGGTCGCCCTCCTACAGAAAGCGCACCGCGAGTCACCCGAGACCATCCGGTTCAACATGCACACCCGCATGGTGCTGCCCGAGCTGGCCAAGACCGGCCCCCGCATGGTCCGCGAGGACGCCCACGCGCTCGCCCTCGACCTCGGCGTCCCGGTGTGATCGTTTAAGGGGTAGGAACCGTACCCCTCAGCAAGGGGGTAGGGACCCTACCTCCCGTCAGTTCCGCGTGCGCCTACCGTCGCAGTACCAGCAGCCCAGCGACGGTGGGAGCAGCCGATGCCCGAGCAGTCCGAGCACACCCGAGCGGCCGAGGATCTCGTCGGGTTCCTCCAGATCGCCACGACTGTTGAGGAGCGCGCCGAGGACGCCGCCCTTGCCACCATCCGGCGGGCCCTCACGATGCAGCAGAGCCTCGACGCCCTGGCGCTCGCGCGGCTGGCGGACGACCTCTTGACGCACTGCGCGAGCCTCGCTGTCGGCGTTGAGACCATCCCCGAGAACGAGCGTCCGACGCGCGGGCAGGGTGCGCTGAGGGACTGGGCCCAGCTCAAGGCCGACGGGCCCGGCGGCGGGCCCCTCGGCACGTGGTCCTACACCCGGCAGCTCGCCACGGTTGCGCGCAACATGGTCACCGCGATCCGCGATCACCGCGCGGCAACGGAAGGCCGCGCCCCGTACGTCGGCCGGCGCGAGCTGCCCCCGCTCACCCCGACCGCCCTGTGAGGGAGTGGCACCGGCAGGCGATCTATTGCGTGATCGTCCTCGGCATGCTCGCCGCGCTCTGTCTCGGCATCACCGCCTGACGCCCTCGGCACCCGCTCCCGGTCCATAGGATGGGCAGGCCGCCACGAGAGGAAATGATCACAAATGCGCCCCCAGCGATTCACCGACTACGTCCTCGACCTCGCCAAGAACGCGCCCAGCGCGACCCGCGTGCAGACCCTCGCCGAGGTCGGAGACGACCAGCGGCCGTTCGGCCTGGCCATCACGACGGCGAACGGCGGCGAGACCCGGTGGCAGTTCGTGGGGCAGCTCCCGGACGGAGAGAAGCACACCGGCTTCACCGATCAGCCGGTGACGGGTACCCCGGCGCCGACGCTGGGCGACCCGGCCGCCGCCGACTCCCCCGAGGCGTGGCTCGCGGCCGTCCTCGCCGGGGCCGAGTGCCCGGAGATCTCTGCCATCGCCCGGTGGTCCACCGGCCCCGAGGCGGGCGCACAGCGTGGCGTCACCGTCGACTTCCACGACGGCTCGCGGATCTTCGCGCGCCAGCTCTAGTCCCTCCCCGGCATCGTCCGGGGAGTGCACATCGCACCACCGTCAGCACCACCTACCTCAGGAGGACTGCACTGTGAGCAAGCGATTCGACCCCGGCATGTGCGAGGGAAGCTGCCCCGTCTGCGGCGCCGGAGTGGGCTCCGCGCCCGGTAGCCCGACCACGATGCACCAGCGCGGCGGCACCGGCACCGAGACCTGCCCCGGCAGCGGCCAGCCCGCTCTGTAGCGGCACGGCCCCGGCCGGGCCGTTTGATCCGTACGCACGGCGGCCCCGCTTCCCGATTGGGAGGCGGGGCCGCTGCGTGGTCACAGTGAGCATCCCGGGAGAATACCGACACCCGAGGTCCGCATACATGTACGATGCACTGCATGAACATCCAGTCGACGCCCTACGACCACCCCGACGCCGTCGCCCTCGACGCCGCCGTCCAGGCGGAGTACGCCGCCCGCTACGACGACGAGGGCGATGTCACACCGCTGGCCGCCTGGATGTTCTCCCCGCCCCGGGGCCTGTACCTGCTCGCGTACGACACCGCGGGCCGCCCCGTCGCCACCGGCGGCTGGCGCACCCAGGACAAGAACGACGAGGGCTACGAGAACGGCGACGCCGAACTCAAGCGCATGTACGTCACCCCCGAGGCCCGCGGCCTGGGCCTGGCCCGCCGCGTCCTGGCCGCCCTGGAGTCCGACGCCCGCGCCGCCGGCCGCGCCCGCATGGTCCTGGAGACGGGCACGGCCCAGCCGGAGGCGATAGCCCTCTACCTCTCCAGCGGCTACGAACCCTGCGCCGAGTTCGGCCACTACCGCGACCACCCCACCAGCCGCTGCTTCGCGAAGCCGCTGGTCTGAGTCGTCACCGCAGGATCTCCCGCCAGACGTCGAGCAGGACGGCCTCGTCCTTGTAGTGCCGCCGGCTCCCCCGGACCCTGCGGACGGCCTCGTAGCGCCGGACGAGTTCCTCCGCCACCTGCCGCACGACGGCCGGCAGCTGGTGCCTGATCACGGCCTGCCAGTCGTAGCGGGAACGCTGCTCGTCGTGCAGGATCCCCACGGGCAGCAGCCGCCGGCAGGCCACCCGGCAGACCAGGTCGGGCGCGTAGACGCTCAGGTGCCCCGCCCCGGCCTTCTGCCGCGCGGGCATCTCCCGCAGCGCGCCATGGGCCGCCCGGTACGCCTCGACGGCCCGCACGACGCCGAGCGGACTCATCCCCTCGGGGAAGACCCCGCGGTAGAGCTCCGATCCGATGTCCCCCCAGAGCCTGTCCAGGCCCTCGTCCGTCGCCGCCAGGTGCACGGCGTCCACATCGTCACGGGGCGCCAGACAGGCGAGCGCCCGGGTGACCTCCGGCATCGGGAAGGGCTTGCGGTGCGGCCCCACGGAGGCACCGCGCCGAGGGTCGAAGTACCCCATCCCCTCCCAGTTGCAGGCCATCAGCGCCTGGATGCGCGGGCACCGGATCAGCCCGTCCTGCGCCGTCGGCCGGTTGACGTACCCATGGGCCGTGTCGTGCAGCATCCGCGCGACGTCCCGGTCCCGCCCGCACTGGATCTCCAGCCGTACGGTCGACCGGGCGATGTGCTGCACACCCCACTCGGCCCGGCCCGCCGCGATGATGCTCAGCCGCTGGAAGCCGTCGATGCTCTCCAGGCCGTACACCGCCAGCGAGTCCACGAACCCGCGCGGCCCCGCCGACTCGGGCACCCGCACCTCGTCCGCCCCCAGAACGACACTGCCCACCCGCCCGAACCGCTCGGGATGATCCCGCAGGATCGCCCAGAGCTCCCGGTTGACGGACGTGTCCCCCAGATACCCCCGCCGCGCCCCGAGCCGCCGCGCCGCGTCCGTCCCCATCGCCAACGGCGCGAGATCCGCGGCCGACACCGAGACCTCCCACCCGTGCGGAGTCTGAACGGAGTGGCGAGGCGTCAGAAAGAGAGATTCCCCGTCGGGAAACGGCCACGGCGCGGAGCTGAACGAATCAACCATGCCCGGCTAACTCACGGAACCACACGGAGGTCGCGGTCCCACCCCCAGGAAATCCCCCGCGCGCCGTGGCGGGAGAGCGACGGCACCCTCGGTGGACCATGCGGTTCTCGTGTGCGGGACCGGGAGCGGGCGGTTGTCGGCGTACAGGTGAGTGAACCCGCCCCCGCCGCGTACGGATGAGAACGCACCGTCGCCGACGCGCTGAAAGGCTGGGCCGGAAGCCTTCCACCGCCCTTCCGGGACCGGCGGAGGGCGGCCGGCAGCGGTGCTGGATCCGCATCTGTACGAGCCCGGCATCGGGCCGCACACGTCGGCCGGGAGAAGAAGGGCCTGAAGCGGTGACCGGGTTGCGGCCGGTCCTACGAGCGGTCGGCGCCGACTGACGTACGAGAGGTGCCGCGGTGTCGACTGCGAAGACCCCATCCACCATCGCGGTCCTCCCGATCATCTCGGGGCTCTCCCTCGCTTTCACGGTCACGGCCGTCGACCCGCTGATCCTCAGCCTGAACATGCCGCAGATCAGCCGGGCCCTCGACGTGCCGCCCGACGTCGTCGGCTTCCTGGGAGGCGCGGCGACGCTGGTCGTGGCCGCCGCCGTGCTCGCCGTGGGCAGTCTCGGGGACGCCTTCGGGCTCAAGCGGCTGCTGATGCTGGGGCTGGTCGGCGACATCGTCGTCAACCTGCTCTCCGCGCTCTCCCCCGGCTACGTGTTCCTGCTGGTGATGCGCCTCCTCGACGGCCTTGCGCTGGCCGCGATGCTGGGAGTGACGCTGGCCCTGCTCAAGGCGTCGGTGCCGACGGAAAGACGGCCGGCGGCCATCGGCATGTTCATGGCCATCGAGATGGTGCTGTGCGGGGTGACCCCCGCGGCCGGGGGCTGGCTGGCGGACACACTCGGCTGGCGGTGGCTGTTCCTGGTCGCCCCACTCCTGTCGCTGATCGCGCTCGGGCTGACGGCCCGGTACGTCACCGAGCCCCCCGTCCTGCAGCGCCGCGGAGTCGACGTCGTCGGCGTCAGCCTGGTCGGCCTCGCCCTGCTGACCCTCGTCCACGGCATCGCCGAGGCGGAGAACGGGATCACCCGGATCGAGGCCTGGCTGCCGTTGGTGATCAGCGCGATCGCCGGCGTGCTGTTCGTGTTCCATGAGCGCCGGACACCCGAACCGGTCCTGGAGCTGTCGCTGTTCCGCAGCGGCGCGTTCACCGTGGCCGCGCTGTCCAGTCTGACGCTGAACTTCGCCGTCGCGGGGTTCAGTTTCGTCCTGGGGCAGTTCGGCAGTGTGATCCTGTCGCTGCCCCCGCGCACGATCGGCCTGCTGTTTCTGCCCGGCACCCTACTGATCGCGGGCGCCGTCATCCTCGCCGGGCACCTGATCGAGAAGTACACCCCCCGGCCGGTCCTCATCACCGGCCTGCTGTTGCTGGTCGCGAGCGGGCTGCTGATGGCGGCCACCGCCGAGCCCACGATGGCGCTGTGGATCCTCGTACTGGCCACCTGGCTCACCAACCTCGGGTCGCTGGTGGCCTCCGCCTCGGTGGCCGAGACCATCCTCTCGCACGCCCCACCCGGAAAGTCCGGCGCCGTGGCCTCCGTTCAGCCGGCGTTCGGAATGACCGGCTACGCGCTCGGCCCCGCCGTCTACCTGCTGCTGCTCAACCTCTCCTTCCAACGGCAGTGGCTCAACGACGCCGATGCGCGCGGTATGTCGGCGACCCAGGCCAAGCAGGCCGTGGACGCGACACGAAGCGCTATGGCGCACAGTCCGGGCACCGCCGGATACGACCCGAACCTGCTCCGGCAGTCCGGACTGGACCTCGGGCTGGACTTCACCGACGGCCTGAGGCTCACCATGCTGGTCACGAGCCTCCTACCGCTCGCCCTGGCCGTGGCGGCGTACGTGCTCATGCCCCGCCGGAGCCGGACCGCACCGCAGGACCGACCGGATTGACGGATCGAACGGCTGCTTTCCCCAGCAGGGTTCCGAACGGGGGAGGGACAGGCGCCCGGCAGGTCCCGCTGGAGCTGCGGAGTCGGATGCGGTGGGTCAGCATGGAAGAAGGGGAGCTTCCAAGCGGAGGTTTCCATGGCTGACAACGAGGCACTCGTCCGCGATCTCTTCCGGGCGTGGAACAACCGGGACTACGACGCCATCGCCGGGGCAGTCGCTCCGGACTGCACTCTCGTCGACAAGGGCAGCGGGAGAAAGCTGGAGGGCCCGGAGGCGTTCACCTGGCTCGCCAGAACCCTGTTCAACGCGATGCCTGACGGCACGTTCACCCTCGACCGCCTCACGTCCCAGGGGGACACAGTGGTCGTCGAGTACACGGGCAGCGGGACACAGACCGGGGACCTGGTCCTGCAGGTGGGCACCGTGCCCGCCACTGGACGTCACGTCACGCTGCACGCGTGCGACATCTACGAGGTCAAGGACGGCAAGATCCAGGAGGGCCGGGCCTATCTGGACACCGGCGCGATCATGAGCCAGCTCGGTCTGACCGAGCAGTCGCGGGCTGCCTGACCGCGAGAAGCGCCCACCAACAGCGGCCCCGTCACGGCTCACGCACCCGAACCACCCCGAATCCCAGGCCGATCCTCTGCCAGACAGCCACCCGAGGCCCCGTCCGCGTTCGGACATCACCTCGAACACACCTCACAAACGCCGAGATCCCGCCCAGCCTTTCGGCTGAACGGGATCTCGTGACGATTCTCGAGAGCTACTCGAGAACAGTCGTCTGTGGACCTGTGGGGATTTGAACCCCAGACCCCCTCGATGCGAACGAGGTGCGCTACCAGACTGCGCCACAGGCCCTTGCGACGTGTGAAACATTAGCACCCCGACCCGCTCAGGCAAAAATCCGTTCCTCGCAGGTCAGCCCAGGGGGGCGGTGGGGGTCATTCGTTGGCCGCGCGGGGGCGGTCGTCGTCCGCGTACTGGTCGAAGAGCGGGGTGCGGCCGTGGTCCCGGTCGCGGCGCGGCGGGGTGCTGCGCTGACGCGGGGCCGGGGAGGGGGCGGGGGCCGGGTCGGCCGCCGTGGAGGAGCGGGCCGCGCTCCAGGTCTCCGGGTCCGTGATGTCGATGCCGCTGGTGGCGCGCGGGGCGACCGGCGCGGTGACGTACGTGGGCAGCGGCACCGGGACCGGGTCCCAGCTGTCGCCCCGGGGGCCACGCTCGCGCTGCTGGTCCACCCACTCCGCGTGGTCGGTCTGCTCGACCAGGGCCCGGCGGTCCGCCTCCTGCGGGGAGGGCGCCTCCTCGGGGGACGGTTCGGGCGTGGGGGCCGGGCGCCGGCTCTCCCGCAGCCGGGCCGCCGCCGCCTCGGCGCGCCGCCGGTCCATCACGTACACGAAGCGGCGCCGTTCCTGGACGCGCAGATGCACGATGTACGCGCTCAGCAGCAGCGCGGGGACGGCCGGCGCCCACAGGAAGGGCACACCGCCGACGGCCGCGACGACCGCGCCGAGGCTGAACCCGGCGAAGAGGAGCGTCGTGGTCCTGCGGCGCCGCGCGAGCACCTCGCCCCGGCGGGCGCGCTCGGCCGCGGCCCCCGAAGCGGGGCGTGCCTGGGCGGAGTGCGGACCCGGGGCCTGGGCCGGTGCCTGGACCTGGGCCGGGGCCCGTTCCGGCTCCGGCGCCGGGACCTCCAGGCGCGCTTCCGTCCTGGCCGCGGGCGCGGAGAAGGCCCGGACGTCGACCGAGCTGAGATGCTCGGTCTCCACGTCCGGGTCCACGTCGGGCGTCGGACCCTCCGCCGTACGGTCCCGCTCCTTCAGCTCCTTGGCGTACCGACGCTCCATGCCCGCCCGTCCGGAAAGCAGCCGGATGGCGGTGCTGAAGCGTTCCGTCGGACGGGCTTCGTTCAGCTCGTCCTGCCTGCGGAGCCACATCGGCACCAAGTAGGCGGCCCAGGCCCCGACGATGACTGCGTAGATGAGGCCGCTGCTGCTCACGACTCACACGGTAGAGGGGTTCAGTAACACGCATCGGCCAATTGGCCCGGTGTGTCGCACGATCTGGCTGATATCACTGAACTTTTTTGTGATTGTTCAGATCGATTGACCGCCAACTACCGATTGAATTCGAACACTTATTTCATTCTTGCCTGGTGCCAGCGCCTGAGCAGCCCCTCCGGGACCTCCTCCGCCGTCAGCGCGAAGACCAGATGGTCCCGCCAGGCGCCGTCGATGTGGAGGTAGCGGGGCCGCAGCCCCTCCTCGCGGAAGCCGAGCTTCTCCACGACCCGCCGCGAAGGCCCGTTCTCCGGGCGGATGCAGACCTCCATCCGGTGGAGGCCCACCGTGCGGAAGCAGTGGTCGACCGCGAGCGCGACCGCCGTCGGCATCACCCCGCGCCCGGCGACCTCGCTGTCCACCCAGTAGCCCACGTGCCCCGAGCACATCGAGCCCCAGGTGATCCCGGCGACCGTCAACTGGCCGACGAGCCGCCCCCGGTACTCGATGACGAACGGCAGCATCCGGCCCGCGTTCGCCTCCGACCGCAGATGGCGGACCATCTGACGGTACGTGGGGCGCTGTGCGACCGGGGCGCCCGGAGGCGCCGGCGGGACCGTCGCCTCCCAGGGCCGCAGCCACTCGCGGTTGCGCCGGTTCACCTCGCGCCAGGCGGCGTGGTCGCGCATCTTTATCGGACGGAGCAGCACCTCGCCGTCGACGAGGACCACCGGCCAGGACGGGATCACGACGGTCTCGGGTGGTCGCCGCCGCGGATCTGGTCGACGGCGTGCCGCAGGACCGGCTCCAGCACGGTCAGCCCGTCCCGCACCCCGCCGGTGGACCCCGGCAGGTTCACGATCAGCGTGCCGCCCGCGACCCCCGCGAGGCCCCGCGAGAGGGCCGCCGTGGGCACCTTCTCCCGGCCGTACGCCCGGATCGCCTCCGGGATGCCGGGGATCTCCCGCTCCAGGACCCGGCGGGTCACCTCGGGCGTCTCGTCGGTGGGCGAGATGCCCGTACCGCCGGTGGTGACGATCACGTCGTACCCGGCGGCGATCCCGGCGCACAGGGCGGCCTCGACCGGCGCCCCGTCCGGGACGACCCGCGGGCCGTCGACGGCGAAGCCCATCCGGGTGAGGCCCTCGGCGATCAGCGGGCCGCCCTTGTCCTCGTAGACGCCGGCCGCCGCCCGGTTGGAGGCGGTGACGACCAGCGCGGAGTACGGGGCGGACAGGGCGCCGCCGAGGCCCGCGTCGGGTGCCGCCGGAAGGTCCTCGTGCTCGTGGTCATGGGTTCCCGACACCCGGCCCGCGCGCGTCACGACCCGCTCCGCGTCCAGTGGCCCGACTTGCCGCCCGTCTTCTCCTCCACCCGTACGTCGGAGATGACCGCGCCCTTGTCGACCGCCTTCACCATGTCGACCACGGTGAGGGCCGCCACGGAGACCGCCGTCAGAGCCTCCATCTCGACGCCCGTCCGGTCCGTGGTCCGCACGGTCGCCAGGATCTCGACCGCGTGGTCGGTGACCGCCAGGTCCAGCGTCACGCCGGAGAGGGCGAGCGGGTGGCAGAGCGGGATGAGGTCCGGGGTCCGCTTGGCGCCCATGATCCCGGCGATCCGGGCGGTGGCCAGCGCGTCGCCCTTCGGGACGCCCTCGCCGCGCAGCAGTTCGATCACGCGCGGCGAGACGAGGACCCGCCCGCTGGCGCTGGCGGTGCGGGACGTGACGTCCTTCGCCGATACGTCGACCATGCGGGCGGCGCCCGCCTCGTCGATGTGGGTGAGACCTTGCTGCGTGCTCATCGCCGTGACACTCCCGGTCGCTGTGTGGGACGACACCGTACCCCCACCCTCGCCCCGTCAGCCGAGGAGGACCACTTCCAGCTCGGCGCCCGGTTCCACGCTCACCGTCTCCTCCGGGACCACGAGCAGGCAGTCCGCGTGCGCCAGGGCCGCGATCAGATGGGACCCGGCGCCGCCCACGGGGGTGACGGTGCCCGCCTCCGGGTCGTACGTCCCGCGGAGGAACTGTCTGCGCCCGGCCGGCGAGGACAGCGCCCCGTCCCCGGCCAGCTCCGCCCGCACCCGCGGCCGGTGCAGGTCCCCGACGCCCATCAGAGCGCGGATCGCGGGCCGGACGAACAGCTCGAAGGAGACGTACGAGGAGACCGGGTTGCCCGGGAGCGCGAGCAGCGGGATCTGCTCGTCCCCGACCGCGCCGAAGCCCTGCGGCTTGCCCGGCTGCATGGCCAGCTTGCGGAAGTCGACCTGCCCGTCCGCGCTCAGCGCCTCCTTGACCACGTCGTACGCGCCGACGCTCACCCCGCCCGTGGTCACGATGAGGTCCGCCCGGATGAGCTGGTCCTCCACGGTGGCGCGCAGCGACTCGGCGTCGTCGGCGACCGCGCCCACCCGGTACGCGAGCGCGCCCGCGTCCCGGGCCGCCGCGGCGAGCGCGAAGCTGTTGGAGTCGTGGATCTGGCCCTCGCCCAGCGGCTCGCCGGGCTGGACCAGCTCGCTGCCCGTGGACATGACGACCACCCGGGGCCGGGGCCGCACCCGGACGGTGCCGCGCCCGATCGCGGCGAGCAGCCCGATCTGCGGCGGCCCGAGGACGGTGCCGGCCGCGAGGGCCAGCTCCCCCGCGCGGACGTCGCTGCCCTGGGCGCGGACATGGGCGCGGGCCTCGACGGCGCGGTGCACCCTGACCTCGCCGGCCGCGCCCTCGGGGGCGGTGCTGGCGGCGGTCATGCCGGTGGCCGCGCCCCCGCCCGTACCGCCGTCGGTCCATTCGACGGGGACGACGGCCTCGGCGCCGGGCGGCAGCGGGGCGCCGGTCATGATCCGGGCGGCCTGGCCGGGGCCGACCTCGGGCAGGCCTCCGGCGCCCGCGGCGACATCGCCGATGACGGTGAGGACGGCGGGGAACTCCTCGGTGGCACCGGCGACATCGGCGACCCGGACCGCGTACCCGTCCATGGAGCTGTTGTCGAAGGGGGGCAGCGCGGCCGGCACCGTCACGTCCTCGACGAGGACGCAGCCCTGGGCGTCGAGGAGTTGCAGCTCGATGGGTTCGAGCGGGCCGACGGTCGCGAGGATGTCGGCCAGGTGCTCGTCCACCGACCACAGACCGCGCGCGGGGCCCGCGCAGGGGTCGGCGGGCTTCTCCTCGTCTCCGTGGCCGTGCTCGTGGTCGTCGTGGGACGGTGCCGTGCTGCTGCTCAAGGTGCTACATCTCCTCGCTGACGTATCTCCGGAGCCAGGCCCGGAAGTCCGGTCCCAGATCTTCACGTTCGCACGCGAGTCTGACAATGGCACGCAGATAGTCCCCGCGGTCGCCGGTGTCATAGCGGCGGCCCTTGAACACGACCCCGTGCACCGGGCCGCCGATCTTCTCGTCGGAGGCGAGCTTCTGCAGGGCGTCGGTCAGCTGGATCTCGCCGCCGCGGCCCGGCTCGGTCTCCCGCAGCATCCCGAAGACGGCCGGATCCAGTACGTACCGGCCGATGATCGCGTAGTTGCTGGGCGCCTCGCCCGCGTCGGGCTTCTCGACCAGGTCCGTCACCTTCACCACGTCGGAGTCGACGGTCACCTCGACCGCCGCGCAGCCGTACAGGTGGATCTGCGAGGGCTCGACCTCCATGAGGGCGATCACGCTGCCGCCCTCCCGCTCCTGGACCTCCACCATCCGCGCGAGCAGCGGGTCTCGCGGGTCGATGAGGTCGTCGCCGAGGAGGACCGCGAAGGGCTGGTCGCCGACGTGCGGGGCGGCGCACAGGACGGCGTGGCCGAGGCCGCGAGGGGCGCCCTGGCGGACGTAGTGCATGGTGGCGAGGTCGCTGGACTCCTGGACCTTGGAGAGGCGTTCGGCGTCGCCCTTCCGGCTCAGGGCTTCCTCCAGCTCGTAGTTCCGGTCGAAGTGGTCCTCCAGGGGGCGCTTGTTCCGGCCGGTGATCATCAGCACGTCGGAGAGACCGGCCGCGACGGCCTCCTCCACGACGTACTGGATGGCCGGCTTGTCGACGACCGGCAGCATCTCCTTGGGCGTCGCCTTGGTCGCCGGGAGGAAGCGGGTGCCGAGGCCGGCGGCCGGGATGACAGCCTTGCTGATCCGGCCGAGCCTGGGGAGCGACTGATTCATGCGGTGCACCTTAGCCGTTCGAAATGAGAGGAAGATGTGCCTTTGATTAACTTCCTCCGGATAAAGACAGTTACGAGATTTCCACGGATACCCATGAGGCCGTCATGACACCTGAGATGTCCGAAAAGACCGCGCTGCGCAGTCGCCTTCTGGCCGCCCGCGCCGCACTGAGCGCCGATTCCCTGGCTCACACGGCCGGTTCCCTCGCCCGCCAGGGACTGGAACTGGCCGAACTTTCCCAGGCGTCCACGGTCGCCGCCTATGTGTCGGTCGGCCGCGAACCGGGCACGCGCGCGTTGCTCGACGCGCTCCACGCGCGCGGAGTGCGGGTCCTGCTCCCCGTCCTGCTCCCCGACAACGACCTGGACTGGGCCGCGTACGAGGGTCCTGGGCGGCTCGCGAAGGCCGGCCGGGGACTGCTCGAACCCCTCGGCCCCCGGCTCGGCCCCGAGGCCGTGTGCGCCGCCGACGCCGTCCTGCTGCCGGGCCTCGCGGTCGACGGGCGCGGGATGCGGCTCGGCCGCGGCGGCGGCTCGTACGACCGGGTGCTCGCCCGGCTCGCACGCGCGGGCGTGGATCCGGCCCTGGTGGTGCTCCTCTACGCGGACGAGGTGGTCGCCCGGGTCCCGGAGGAACCCCACGACCACCCCGTTCACGCGGTGGTGACCCCCGAGGGGGTCACCCGCTTCCGTCCGGCCCCTACGGCTTGAGGACCAGTGTGTCCTTCGTCGACGCGTCGACGGCCGCCTTGCCGTACGCCCAGCCGTAGAGCTCGCCCTTCGCCCACGCGTCCGTCTGGTCGGTGTAGTTCGAGTGGAAGGCGTGCCCGGAGGCGCCGGTCAGGTTGATCCAGCGGGACCTGTCCCAGTCGCCGACGTTGACGACCATGCGCATCGAAGGCACCCAGATCACGTCGTAGCCGCCGGCCGCGTTCCAGCCGGTGGCGTCGACGGCCGCCTCGCCGCCGCCCAGGTTCCACGGGCCGCGGTTGAGGAGCTGCTGCACCACTCCGGGTCCGGCGGTGCCGAGGGTCTGGTTCTTCAGGGTCAGCTGGTGCAGCCGGCCCCAGCTCCAGGTGGAGACGTCCTTGCCGAGCTTGGCGGTCAGCTCCCAGCGCGCGTCCTTCATGGCGCGGGCGAGCAGCTGGTCACGGGTCTCGGTGGCCGGGTCCAGGCGGTTGGCGGGGGTGGTCCACCACTCGCTCTTCTCCTGCTTCAGGAGCGGGCGGACGATCTCGTACCAGCGGTCGCCGCCGTCCGGCTGCGCCGAGTCGGGGTCGCGCTCGCCGCATTCCCGTACGAGCTTGTTCTGCTCGTCGACCGGGCCGGTGGCCTCGGCCGGGCGGACGTTGATGCAGTCGCCCTCGGCGCGCAGTTCCTTGGGCAGCTTGTTGCCGAAGGACAGCTTGAGGACGTTGCGCCAGACCGCGTTGAAGTAGGCGGCGGCGGCCGAGTCGGGCTCCTGGGTGTAGTCCCAGCCCTCCAGGAGCTTCTGCGCCTCGCGGACGTACGGGTCGGAGATGTCGATCTTCAGCAGCAGCGGGTTGAGCAGAGTCGCGATCTCGCTGCGGTTGTCGGTCTGCATGGTCCGCATGTCGTCCGGCGAGATCTTGCCGCCGTCCTTGGTCTTCGACTCGATGAGGTCGTTGATCCGCTGGCTGCGCGAGCCGTAGCCCCAGTCCTTGGTGAGCAGGTCGGGGTAGGCCTTCTCGTCGATGACGGCCTGGTTGGCGGTGACGATGTAGCCGCGCTCGGGGTTGTACTCGTAGGGCAGCTGCGCGAAGGGGATGTAGCCCTTCCAGCGGTACCTGGAGTCCCAGCCCGGTGCGGGGAGGGTGCCGTCGCCGGTGCCGCGCTGCGGGATCTTGCCCGGGGACTGGTAGCCGATGTTGCCCTCGGTGTCGGCGTAGATCAGGTTCTGCGAGGGGACCTCGAAGTTCTTCGCGGCGGCCCGGAAGGAGTCGAAGTCCTTGGCGCGGTCGAGGGCGAAGATCGCGTCCATCGACCGGCCCGGCTGGAGGGCGGTCCACTGGAGGGAGACGCCGTAGCCGGTGCCGCGGTCGGGGGCGGCGTTGCGGACGGGGGCCTTCTGGCCGACCGTCTCCAGTTCGGAGGAGCGGTCGGAGACGAGGGGGCCGTGGCCGGTGGAGCGGACGGTGATCTTCCGGTCCTCTCCGCCGGCGACCTTGATGGTCTCCTCGCGGCTGGTGAAGGGCTTGACCTTGCCGTCGACGAGGTAGCCGTCCGGGCCGATCTTCTCCAGGTAGAGGTCGGTCACGTCGGCGCCGAGGTTGGTGAGACCCCAGGCAATCTTGTCGTTGTGTCCGATGATCACACCGGGCATGCCGGAGAAGGTGTAGCCCGCGACGTCGTAACGGCAGGTGGCCGAGACCGAGCGGCAGTGCAGACCCATCTGGTACCAGAGGGACGGCAGCTGGGGCGCGAGGTGCGGGTCGTTGGCGAGCAGCGGCTTGCCGGAGGTGGTGAGCCTCCCGGAGACGACCCAGGAGTTCGATCCGATGCCGTTGCCGTTCGGGCCGAGCAGGGCCGGGATCGTGTCCAGGACCTCGGAGAGCGCCCCGAGCTGGGACTGCGCACCGGAGCCGCCGGGGCCGTCGCCCTGGGTGTCGCCGGTGGTGACCCCGTCGCCCTCGCCGTCCTCGCCGCCCGCCTTCGGGTCGAACTTCCCGGTCGACTCGTCGACGGCGCCCCGGTCCACGATCGGCTGGTGGAGCGCGTACGGGTACTCCGGGTACAGCTGCTTGATCTGGCTCGCGCTCAGCCGGCTCGTCATCAGCGAGCGGTCGATCTCGTCCTGCATGTTGCCGCGCAGGTCCCAGGCCATCGCCTTGAGCCAGGCCACCGAGTCCACCGGCGTCCACGGCTCGATCGCGTAGTCGTTGGTGAGGGCCAGGGCCGCGTACTCGACGGAGATGTCGGCCGGGTCCCGGTCCTTCAGATAGGCGTTGACGCCCTCCGCGTACGCCTGGAGGTACTTCTTCGTCTCCGGCGTGAGGACCGAGTCGTACTCCTGCTGCGCGACCCGGCGCCAGCCGAGCGTGCGCAGGAAGGAGTCGGTCTCGACCTGGCTCTCGCCGAACATCTCCGAGAGCCGGCCGGCGGTCACGTGCCGCCGGACGTCCATCTCGTAGAAGCGGTCCTGCGCCTGGACGTAGCCCTGGGCGCGGAACAGGTCCGCCTCGTTGTCCGCGTAGATCTGCGGAACGCCGTTCGCGTCCCGCTTCACCTCGACCTCGCCGGAGAGCTTGTCGAGCCGGATCTCGCCCGTGGTCTGCGGGAACGAGGCCCGGACGGTGCTCACACCCCAGTACCCGCCGTATCCGACGCCCGCGACCAGGGCGAGGACCAGGACGAGGAGGATCAGGCGGGCGCGCCGCCCTTTCTTCTTGGCGGGAGGCGCGGTCGTGTTGGAGGGCATCGCTGTCCTTCGAGGGGCAGGGTGGTCCTGGAGTACGGGAGCAACCTTAGGCGCAGCGTCCGGACGACCCGGACGCGGTGTCAGGAAGAGAACCGTACTGATGAGCGACGAGATGCAAAGAGCGCGTCAAGAAAGCGTTAAAGATTAGGTAAGGTAACGAAGTACCGGCCGCTGGAGGAACGATCCAGCTGCATGCGAGGGGAAGGACCGGCCACTGACTGTCCACGATCTCAACGAACTCCTGCTCATCAGCTCGCTCGTGCTGCTGATCGCGGTCGCGGCCGTACGGATCTCGTCCCGGAGCGGGCTCCCCAGCCTGCTGCTCTACCTCGGCATCGGCATCGCCATAGGCCAGGACGGCATCGGCAATGTCGCCTTCGACAACGCTGAACTCACGCAGGTCATCGGCTACGCGGCCCTGGTCGTGATCCTCGCCGAGGGCGGTCTCGGCACGAAGTGGAAGGAGATCAAGCCGGCTCTTCCCGCCGCGGTCGTCCTCTCCACCGTCGGCGTCGCCGTCAGCGTGGGCATCACGGCCTCGGCCGCCCACTACCTCGTCGGCCTCGACTGGCGTCAGGCGCTCATCATCGGCGCCGTCGTCTCCTCCACCGACGCCGCCGCCGTCTTCTCCGTCCTGCGCAAAGTGCCCTTGCCGTCCCGCGTCACCGGTGTCCTGGAGGCCGAGTCCGGCTTCAACGACGCCCCCGTCGTGATCCTCGTCGTCGCCTTCTCCACCGCCGGACCCGTCGACCACTGGTACGTCCTCGTCGGCACGATCGCCCTCGAACTCGCCATCGGCGTCGCCGTCGGCCTCACCGTCGGCTTCCTCGGCGCCTATGGGCTGCGTCACATCGCGCTGCCCGCCTCCGGTCTCTACCCGATCGCCGTCATGGCCATCGCCGTCGTCGCCTACGCGGCCGGCGCCTTGGCCCACGGCTCCGGATTCCTCGCCGTCTACCTGGCCTCGATGGTCCTCGGCAACGCCAAGCTGCCGCACGCGCCCGCGAACCGCGGCTTCGCCGAAGGGCTCGGCTGGATCGCCCAGATCGGCATGTTCGTCCTGCTCGGGCTGCTCGTCACCCCGCACGAGCTGGGCCACGACTTCTGGCCCGCCGTCGTCATCGGCCTGGTCCTGACGATGGTCGCCCGGCCGATGGAAGTCCTGGTCAGCCTGCTGCCCTTCCGCATCCCCTGGCAGGAACAGGCCCTGATGTCCTGGGCCGGCCTGCGCGGCGCCGTCCCCATCATCCTCGCCACCATCCCGATGGTGTCGGGCATCGAGGGCAGCGAACGGATCTTCAACATCGTGTTCGTGCTCGTCGTCGTCTACACCCTCGTACAGGGCCCGACCCTGCCCTGGCTGGCGAAGGCCCTGAAGCTCGGCGACTCCGGCGAGGCCGCCGACCTCGGCGTCGAATCCGCGCCGCTGGAACGGCTCCGCGGCCATCTCCTCTCCGTCGCCATCCCGGAGCACTCCCGGATGCACGGCGTCGAGGTCGCCGAACTGCGCCTCCCCGCCGGAGCGGCCGTCACCCTCGTCGTACGCGAGGAGGCCAGCTTCGTACCGGGCCCCGCGACCGTCCTGCGGCACGGCGACGAACTCCTCGTCGTCGCGACCGATCCGGTACGGGACGCCACCGAGCGGCGGCTGCGCGCGGTCGGCCAGGGCGGCAAGCTGGCCGGCTGGCTGGGCACCAGCGGGGCCACCGCGGCCTCGGCCCCCTCGGCCGCGGCACAGCGGTTCCACCGCCACAGCGAGCAGCACAGACGAACATCCGGTTGATCCCAGGCATTATTTCAAGGGAGGGAGCGTTTTCCCAGGCGGGAGGACGCTCCTCCCTGTACCATGAAGGCACACTTGATCGAACCAACTCTGCCTGACGCAGAGCTGGCGCGACCGTATGGCGGCCGTGGCGCCCCTCCTCCGTGGGGCCGGCCCGGTATCTACCGCAGTAACGCGCATGAGGACAGCTCTCGGCGACACCCGCACCACCGTGCCGGGGCGCGCTACCAGGCGGCAGAAAGGCCAGGACCGTGGCATCCACGGTCATCTCCGACAAGCGGCCCGGCTACGGGCAGCTCCTGCGCACCCCCGGTGCGCTGTCCTTCCTGCTCCCCGGCTTCGCCGCCCGGCAGCCCTTCGCGATGCTGACCATCGGCATCGTCCTGCTCGTCCAGCACACCACCGGCTCCTTCGGCAGCGCCGGCGCCGTCGCCGCCGCCACCGGCGTCTCGATGGCGCTGTTCGCCCCGCAGAGCGGCAAGCTCGCCGACCGCTTCGGCCAGCGGGCCGTGCTGATCCCCGGCGTCCTCGTCCACACCGCGTCCGTCTCGCTGCTCGTGGCGCTCGCGCTGGGCGGCGCCCCCCTCTGGGCCCTGTTCCTCGCGGCCGTCCCCGCCGGCGCCTCGGTGCCGCAGGTCGGGCCGATGGTCCGGGCCCGCTGGGCCGCCAAGCTCGACGGCACCCCGCTGATGCCGACGGCCGCCGCCTTCGAGTCCGTGACCGACGAGTTCACCTTCGTCGTCGGCCCGGTCCTCGCCACCGCCCTGTGCACCGGCGTCCACCCGGCCGCCGGCCTGATCGCCGAGGCCGCCCTCACCCTCGTCGGCGGGCTCTTCTTCGCCGCGCAGCACGCCACCCAGCCCGCGTTCGGCGCCTCCTCGGCCCACGCCGCCGAGCCCCACCGCTCGGCGCTCTCCATCCCCGGCGTCCGGGTCCTGATCGTCGCCTTCCTCGGCATCGGCTCCGTCTTCGGCGGCATGCAGGTCTCCCTGACCGCCTTCACCGCGGAGATCGGCAACCCCGGCGCCAACGGCCTGCTCTACGGCGTCTTCGCCGCGGGCAACATGCTCGCGGGCATCGCCATGGGCGCCGTCGCCTGGAAGTCCGGCCCCCGCCGTCGGCTGATCCTCGGCTACGCCGGCCTCACCGTCGCCGCGTCCCTGCTGTGGACCACCCACTCGGCGCTGCTCCTCGGCGCCCTGGGCCTGGTCGTGGGTCTGTTCATCGCCCCCGCCCTGATCACCGGCTACACCATCGTCGAGACCCTGATCCCGGCGTCCGCCCGTACCGAGGCCTTCACCTGGCTCACCGGCGCCGTCGCGCTCGGCCAGGCCGCGGCCGTAACGGTCGCCGGCCGCCTCGCCGACGCCCACGGCGCGAGCACCGGATTCCTGGTCCCGATGGTGGGCACGGCGCTCGCCCTGGCCACGCTCCTGGCCCTGCGCTCGCGCCTCAGGCCGCGCGAGACGAGCCGCGTCACGGCGCGTGGTGTCGGTCACCGCGTGCCGGTGGCGGTGGACTGATCCCGCGGAATACGTCAGTATGGATCGTCGTTAGCACTCGATGAGTGTGAGTGCCAGGAGGAAGACAAGTGCCGACCTACCAGTACCAGTGCACCGAGTGCGGCGAGGGCCTCGAGGCGGTGCAGAAGTTCACCGATGACGCGCTGACCGAGTGCCCCCAGTGCAAGGGCCGCCTGAAGAAGGTGTTCTCGGCCGTCGGCATCGTCTTCAAGGGATCCGGCTTCTACCGGAACGACAGCCGCGGCTCGTCGTCCAGCAGCTCGCCGGCCGCGGCGAAGTCCTCGACCTCGTCGGCGTCCGCTTCGGACGCGAAGCCGGCCGCTTCGAGCTCGTCGTCCGGTTCCTCTTCGACGGCGTCCTCGTCGTCGTCGAGCGGCTCGTCGTCGAGCGCCGGAAGCTCGACCTCGGCCGCCTGACCAAGGCCGGTTCCTACGGTTCTCATACGAGGCCCCGTCGTTCGCGACGGGGCCTCGGTGTTTCCCGGTGCCCCGCATAGGGTGGCCGCCATGGCGACCCAAGACACGTACGCGGACATCGGTGTGATCGGCGGCTCCGGCTTCTACTCCTTCCTGGAGGACGTCACGGAGGTCTCCGTCGACACCCCCTACGGCAGCCCCAGCGACTCCCTCTTCCTCGGTGAGATCGCCGGCCGCCGGGTCGCCTTCCTCCCCCGCCACGGCCGCGGCCACACGGTCCCGCCGCACCGCATCAACTACCGCGCCAACCTCTGGGCCCTGCGCTCCGTGGGCGTACGGCAGATCCTCGGGCCCTGCGCCGTGGGCGGCCTGAGCGAGGAGTACGGGCCGGGCACCCTCGTCGTCCCCGACCAGCTCGTCGACCGTACGAAGCACCGCGAGCAGACCTACTTCGACGGAGTACGCCGGGCAGACGGCGCCACGCCCCGCGTCGTCCACGTCACCTTCGCCGACCCGTACTGCCCGGACGGGCGGCGGGTCGCCGTCAAGGCGGCACGGGGGCGGGGCTGGGAGCCCGTCGACGGCGGCGCCATGGTCGTGGTCGAGGGGCCGCGCTTCTCCACCCGGGCGGAGTCCCGCTGGCACGCGGCGGCCGGCTGGTCGGTGGTCGGCATGACCGGGCACCCCGAGGCCGTCCTCGCCCGTGAACTGGGCCTTTGCTACACCTCCCTCGCACTCGTCACCGACCTGGACGCGGGCGCCGAGACCGGCGACGGCGTCTCCCACACCGAGGTGCTGCGGGTGTTCGGCGAGAACGTGGGCCGCCTGCGGGAGGTGCTTTTCGACGCGGTCGGCGCCCTGCCGGCGACGCTGGACCGGGACTGCCTGTGCACCCACGCGCACGACGGCTGGGATCTGGGGATCGAGCTGCCGTAAACCCCCCTGGGGGGTGAGGGAGTTGTCCACAGGTACGGGGTGGTCCCCAGGCCGGAGCGGGCGGGCGGCGGGGCCGGGAGAGTGGGAGCCGATCCACTCCCGACCAGGACGGCGGCGGCCACGATGACGACTCCTTCCCCTCCTTCTTTCCCCTCTTCCGCTTCCTCTTCTTTCCCTTCTCCACCCTCTGGTTCCTCCCCGGCCGGCTTTCCCTCGCCCGTTCCGGCGCGGGCGGGCCTTCCCTCGCCCGTTCCGGCGCGGGCGGGCCTTCCCTCGCCCGTTCCGGCGCGGGCGGGCCTTCCCTCGCCCGTTCCGGCGCCGTGCGTGGTGCCGTTCTTCGAGCCGCTACGGGTGCGGGGCACCCGGCACCGGCTGCGCAGGGCGCTGCGACGGGGCCGGCACCTGCCCGCCGTGCTGCTGGCCCTGGTGGCCATGGCGCTGGCCGTCGGGGGTGGTACTCCACGGCCGGAGGCCCCGGCGACCACCGTCGCCGCCGCTCGCGCCCGGCCGCCCGTGGTCGTCCGGCCGGTGTCGGTCCCGGTGCGGATCGCCGACGCCGCGACCGTACGACTGCTGCGTCCCGGCGACCGGGTCGACGTGATCGCCGCGCCCAACTCGGCGCTCGGCGAGGCGGGTGAGGCGCGGGTGGTCGCGACGGGCGCCCGAGTGGCCGAAGTTCCGCACCCGGGTGAGACTCGTTCGGACGGAGGGGCGCTCGTCGTCCTGTCCGTGCCACGGGCGACGGCGGCGGCCCTCGCAGGTGCCGGTGTCACATCCCAACTGGCGGTGGCAGTGTGCTGATTAGCACTGATGCCCTGTCAAGTCACCGTTGCGTGTGTACGGATTGGACGCCTCTGCGCCCTGCACGGCCTAATGGCTCCGCACCCTGCAACACAAGCGACGAAAGGCACCTCGGTGGCCGAGAAGAAGGAAAGTTTGCTGGGAGGCTTCAAGGCCTTCCTGATGCGCGGCAACGTGATCGACCTGGCGGTGGCGGTCGTCATCGGTGCGGCGTTCACGAACATCGTGAACTCGGTGGTCAAGGGCCTCATCAACCCGATCGTCGGCGCCTTCGGCACCAAGGACCTGGAGAGCTACGCGTCCTGCATCAAGGGCACGTGCGCGGTGGTCAACGGGGAGGTGCAGGGCGTCCGGCTCCAGTGGGGCCTGGTCCTCAGCGCCGTGCTGAGCTTCCTGATCACCGCGGCCGTCGTCTACTTCCTGATGGTCCTGCCGATGGCGAAGATCCTCGCGAAGCGCGCCGCGCACGACAAGGCGAAGGAGGGGGTCGCGGAGACCATGGAGATCAGCGAGCTGGAGGTGCTCAAGGAGATCCGCGACCACCTCGTCTCACAGCGCGGCCCCTCGTCGGGCACGGGAACGGGCGCGGGCGGCGGATCGGGGACGCACCCCACCTCCTGACCGGCACCCCGTGCCGGGATCAGAGGTGGTGCGGCGGCTTCTCGTCGAGGAAGCGCGCGAGGTCGGCGGCGCTGTCACCACCGGCCGGAGGCCGCTCGCCCCATCCACGGTCCGTGTCGTCCGCGGACTGTCGATCCAGCGGATCGTCGAAGACGAGTCTCGGCTTCGGACTGTTCTCGGGGCTGGAAGTTACGCCGGGCCGCTTCGCGTCTCGCGGTCCGTGGGCGGGGGCGGTGCTCATACCTCCAGGGTACGCCGGTGGAACCGCGGGTCAGCGGGTCAGCGGGTCAGCGGGTCAGCGCATCAGCGGTCCTTCGGGTCGACGGCCCAGAGGCCGAGCACCACGAGGAACGACAGGACGAGGAAGCCCGCACCCCACCACGCGGTGCCGGTGTCGCCGGTCATCCACTCGTCCACCACGATGGTCAGCCCCCACAGCTGGCCGATGACCACCGTGAGCGCCAGTGTCAGGCGGGCCGTCAGCTTGGCGGAGCGCTCCGGTTCCTGCTCCGTGCCGGCCCCGGGGCCCGGCCCGGTGCGGGTGATGCGGGGGTCGCCGTACCCGCTGGTGGGGCGGATCTGCGGGTATCGCTCGTGCACGGGACGGTTCAGGCGTGGCTGCGCGCTGCCGGGGGTGTACACGGGGCGGGGAGGAGCGGTTTCCGGGGTCGTGGGGGCTGCCGGAGTCGTGGGTGCGGCCGGAGGCGTGGGAGCTTCCGGGTCCCTGGGGAACGGGCTCTCGGTCATGTGCGCTCACTCCTCTCCGGGTCCGCGGCGCTTCGGCAGATGCGGAGGGCGTCGCCCTGCTCGCGGCAGAGGCCGTCCCTGGCGCTCTCGCCCGAGCGGGCGGTGCCGATCGCCCACACGCTGCCGTCGACCTGCTCCACGAGCAGCACCTTCGGCAGGGCGCGGGGCGGGGGGCCCGCGCTGACCTCGCCGGTCCGCGCGTCGAAGATGCCCTCGTGGCAGGGGCAGTACAGCTCGCCCTCGCTGCCCCGCTCCTTGCGCCACAGCACGGCGCAGGCGAGATGGGTGCAGACGGCGGAGTAGCCGGCCAGGGTGCCGTCGTCCAGGCGGATGGCCACCGCGCGGTCCTCGTCGCCGGGGTAGCGGAAGGCGAGGGACTCGCCGGGTTCGATCCGGTCGGCGATCTTCTTCGGATCGGGCGCCCCGTCGCTGTCGCCGTGCCGGTGCAGGATGCCGGAGGCGACGGCCACACCGCCGACGGCGAGGCCGCCGGAGACGGTGGCGACGATCCGCAGGTAGTCGCGGCGGGAGGTGAGCGCGTCGGCGGCGATCCGGTCGTGGAGCGCTGCCTGTGCCGCGTCGGAGTGGGGGTCCGAGGCGGGCGGCTGGGGATCGGTGACGCTCAACGGACATCCCTTCCATTGATCTCGACGACGGGCAGGCCGCCGGGTACCGGCCACTGGACCCGGTCGGCGGGGACGACCATCGCCACCCCGGTGGAGACGGTGGTGGTGCCGAAGGTGAAGGAGTCGGCGACCTGGACGCCGGGGCGTTCGGCCTGGAGCTCTTCGAGGGTTCCGTAGAAGAGGGCGCCCGTGGGGCAGACGGTGGCGCACATCGGGGCGAGGCCGTAGGCGGTGCGGTCGTAGCAGAGGTTGCATTTCATCTGCAGCTTCGCCTGGAGGTCGATCTTCGGTACGCCGAAGGGGCAGGCGTTGACGCAGTTGGCGCAGCCGATGCAGCGGGTGGTGTCGGCCTGCTGCACGACTCCGTCGGCGGTGACGAGGATCGCGTCGGCGGGGCATACCTCGGCGCAGGGGGCGACGGGGTCCTCGCAGTGCATGCAGACGGTGGGGAGGGAGGCGACGGAGTGGCCCTCGTCGGGGTAGTCGAGGTGGATCATCGACTTGCCGCGGTGGGAGTCGCATTCGCGGCAGGCGGAGACGCAGGCCTGGCAGCCGATGCAGCGGCCCGGGTCGATGAAGATCGTGCGGCCCATCATGTGCGGGTCAGCTCCTCTCCGCGGTGCCGCGGCCCTGGGGGGAGGTGGGGGGCAGCGGGTCGGTGCGGGAGACCTGGGTCTCCGGGTAGGCCTGTCGGCCGGGGGCGGTGGGTGGGGCGGGGACCTCGTCGATGCGTTCGGCGGCCTCGATGCGGGCGGCGCAGACCTTGTACTCCGGGATCTTGGAGCGGGGGTCGAGGGCGTCGATGGTGAGGGCGTTGGCCGAGGTGGGGACGGGCCAGTGGTAGGGGATGAAGACGGTGTCGGGGCGGATGGCCTCGGTGACCAGGGCAGGGAGGACCTCGCTGCCGCGGCGGGTGACGACACGGACGGGGTCGCCGTTGCGGAAGCCGTGGGAGGGGTGGACCTCGACCCAGGGGCGGGGGGTCTGTTCGACGAGGGCGCCGAGGCGGCGGGTCTGGTTGCCGGAGAGGAAGTGGGCGACGGTGCGGCCGGTGGTGAGCGAGAGGGGGTACTCCTCGCTGTACGGGTCCATCGGCGGGTGCCATTCGACGACCTGCAGATGGATCCTGCCGTCCGGGTGGTAGCTGCGGCCGTCCTCGAAGAGCCGGGGGGTGCCGGGGTGCTCGGTGGTCGGGCAGGGCCAGGCGATGCCGCCGGTCTCCTCCAGGCGTTCGTAGGTGATGCCGTAGTAGTCGTTGACGGTTCCGGCGGAGGCGATGCGGAGTTCCTCGAAGACGGAGCGGGAGTCGGGGAACTCGAACTTGTCGCCGGCGCCGAGCCGCCTGGCCAGCTCGCACATCACCCAGGTGTCGGTGCGGACGCCGGCCGGGGGTTCCTGGGCCTTGTTGTGCTTGACGACCCGGGCCTCGGCGTTGGCCATGACGCCCTCGTCCTCGGCCCACACGGTGACGGGGAAGACCACGTGCGCGTTGGCGGCGGTCTCGGAGAGGAAGAAGTCGAACTGGGCGTGGAACTGGAGTTTGTCGTAGCCGTCCTTGACGGTGGCGTAGTTCGGGAGCGAGACGAAGGGGTTGTTGCAGATGCCGACGAGGCCGCGGATCTCCTCGCGCTGCATCTGCCAGACCATCTCCATCATGGAGGTGCCGGCGGGCGGGAGTTCGGCTTCGTCGATGCCCCAGATCTCGCAGATCTGGCGGCGGTGCTCGGGATTGGTGATGGAGCGCCCGCCGGGGAGGAGGTCGGACTTCTGGCCGTGTTCGCGGCCGCCCTGGCCGTTGCCCTGGCCGGTGATGGTGCCGTAGCCGGCGCCGGGCTTGCCGATGTTCCCGGTGGCGACGCAGAGGTTGATGATGCTGAGGCAGTTCTCGACGCCCTGGGAGTGGTGCTCTACGCCGCGGGCGTGCCAGGCCATGGCGTTGCCCGCGCCGGCGAACATCCGGGCGACCTGGAGGATCTGCTCCTCGGGGACGCCGCAGATCTCGGCCGACCTGGCGGGCGGGTAGTCGGCGACGGTCCGCCTGACCTCGGCCCAGCCGGTGGAGTGGGCGGCGAGGTAGGCCTCGTCCGTGAGTCCCTCGGTGACGACGACGTGGAGGACGGCGTTGAAGAAGGCGGAGTCGGTGCCGGGCTTGAGGGCGACGTGGACGTCGGCGGTGCGGGCGACGGCGGTCTCGCGCGGGTCGACGACGATCAGGGTGGCGCCCCGGTCGCGGGCTCCCCACAGGTACTGGGTCATGACGGGGAAGCACTCGCCGACGTTGGATCCGGCGATGAGCAGGCAGTCGGTGAGGAGGATGTCGGAGAAGGGGTTCCCGGCGCGGTCGATGCCGAAGGCGAGCTTGTTGGCGCCGGCGGCGGAGACCATGCAGAGGCGTCCGTTGTAGTCGACGTGCCGGGACTTCAGGGCGACTCGGGCGAACTTGCCGACGAGATAGGTCTTCTCGGAGAAGAGGCTCGCGCCGCCGAGGAGGCCGAAGGAGTCGTTGCCGTACTCGCCCTGGATGCGGCGGATCTCGGAGACGGTGTGGTCGAGGGCCTCGTCCCAGCTGACCTCGCGGAACTCCTCGTCGCGGCCCAGGCGCATCAGCGGGGCGGTGAGCCGGTCGGGGTGGTTGACCTGCTGGTAGGCGTTGATGCCCTTGGGGCAGAGCCGCATCCGGTTGATGTCGTGGTTGCGGGGCTCGACGCCGAAGACCTTGCCGCCGCGGTCGACGCGGAGGTACATGCCGCACTGGACGCCGCAGAAGCAGCAGTGGGTGGGGACGAGGGTCTCGCCGTTCTGGTCGGCGCGCCACCGGTCGGCGGGGATGCCACCGGCGTCCCGGAAGTTACGGGTCCCGGGCGGGGCGAGAGAGGGGTCGAGCGGCAGCGCCCGGCTGGGGTCGGTCGCGGTCACTTGAAGCCCTTCTTCACGTGGTCGAGGTAGGCGCTGCCGCGCAGGACGCGCTTGCAGCGGGGGCAGTACTCGGCCCATTCGGCGAAGCCGAGGTCGAGGTCGCGCATGGTGCCCTGGAGGTTCTCCACGTACGGGGCGGTGTCGATGGGCTCGTGGCAGCGGCGGCAGGCGAGGACTTCCTCGTCCTTGCGGCGGGAGGTGTACTTGAAGAGCTGCATGCCGAGGGCGGCGGGCCGCTGGACGATGTGGAAGAACTTCCCGAAGGGGATGTAGATGAGGGTGAAGACCACCGACACCATGTGGAGGATCGCGAGGAACTCGTAGCCTCCGCCGTGCAGGAAGATCGACGAGAAGGTGAGCAGGAGCCCGGTCACGGAGATGACGACGAGGGCGATCAGCGGCACCAGGTCGTAGGCGAAGCGCTGGCCGGTGACGGCCCCGCGGTCCTTCATGCGGCGCCAGAGGAAGTAGGCGGCGCCGGAGATGACGAGCACGGCGGCGATGTCGAGGCCGTGGAACATCAGCCAGCCGAGGACGCTGAGCGAGTCGAAGCCGATGATCTTGAAGCCCCAGATCCGCATCTCGTAGCCGGGGCCCGAGCCGGTGGAGGAGGTGAAGGTGAACCAGCCCCAGGTCAGCGGGAAGGTGATGGCGGCGGCGAGCAGACAGCCCCAGAAGACGAGCTGGTGGGCGGCCCAGCGGGCGTGGGAGCGGGCGCCGAGGAACTTCTGGAAGCCGAGGTAGGTGGCGATCATCTTCGGCAGCGCGGTGGGCGCCCTGCGGAAGTTCGCCGCGGAGAAGAAGGAGCCCCAGCCCTTGCGGAAGAGGCGGCGGGCGCCGGGGGCGGAGATCCAGACGGTGTAGCGGTAGGCGACGCCGAAGGCGAGGAAGACGGTGGCGACGGCGTAGGGCAGGAGGGCCGAGTCGAAGTCGCGGAGCAGGCGGCTGCCGAGGACGATCGCGAGGATCAGCAGGACGGAGACGGCGGTCCCGGCGAGGGTGGCGCGGCGGCGGACGGCTGCCGGGGTCTGGGGCGGGAGGCCCGCCGCCGGGTCTCGTGGGCTCGCCCGGTCGGGGGCGTCCACGGCGGTTCCGGTGGCCGGGTCGCCCGGCGGGGGTGTCGGCTCGGCGGTCTGCGGTGGCTCGGTCACGCGGCCACGGTAAGGCCGTACGTGATCCTTTGCCCTGTTTTGGGTGCTTCTGGGGTGAGGGCGTCGCCCGGACGGTGTTCTGGCCCGTTCGCAGGGTCCGGCCCGTTGGCGGCCGGGTCCTCAGATCGCGTTCAGGCCGTGAGCGCGGAAGACCTCGCGGACCTCTGCGATCTGCTCGGGGCTCGGGGACGGTGTGTCGTGCAGGGTGAACGGCTTGGCGAGTGCTTGCCACTTCGCTTCGCCGAGCTTGTGGAAGGGCAGGATGTCGACGCGGGAGACGTTGCCGAGACCCCCGGCGAAGGCGGCGACTCCCTCGACGTTGGCGGGGTCGTCGGTGAGGCCCGGGACGAGGACGAAGCGGACATGGACCTCCTGGCCGAGGTCGGCGAGCCGCCTTGCGAAGTCGAGCGTGGGCCTGAGGGGCCGGCCGGTGACCTTCTCGTAGGTGCCGGGGTCCCAGGACTTGATGTCGAGCAGCACCAGGTCGGTGTCGCGCAGCAGGGCGTCGGTGGCGCGGACGCCCAGGAAGCCCGAGGTGTCGAGCGCGGTGTGGAGGCCGAGCTCGTGCTTCATGCGGTGGAGGAGTTCGCCGGTGAAGACGGGCTGGAGGAGCGGTTCGCCGCCGGAGATGGTGGCGCCGCCGCCGGAGGCGGAGATGAAGCGGACGTACTTGCTCCCCTCGGCGATCACGTCGTCGGCGGAGGTCCGCTTGCCGTTGCGCATCTTCCAGGTGTCCGGGTTGTGGCAGTAGAGGCAGGTGAGGGGGCAGCCGGAGAGAAAGGTGACGAAGCGGGTGCCGGGGCCGTCGACGCCGGTGGAGAGGTCCCAGGAGTGGACCGATCCCTCGGAGGGCCGCTGGGTGGCAGCGGCGGCCGGGGTGGCGGGCAGGACCGGGATGTCGGGTCCGAGGAGTGCGGCCATTGCAGGGCCTCCGGGAAGGGGTGGAGCGAAGGTGTGGGGGGCGGGGGATGCGCGCGGCTCCGGGGCCCGGGTGAGGTCGAGGGACCGGGCCCCGGGGCCGCACGGGTCAGACGCTCGTCACGACCGGGTGGGTCAGAGCGAGCCGTGGAAGGTGCGGTTCAGGACGTCGAGCTGCTGCTCGCGGGTGAGCCGGACGAAGTTGACCGCGTATCCGGAGACCCGGATGGTCAGCTGCGGGTGGTTCTCCGGGTGCTCCATGGCGTCCATCAGCACGTCGCGGTTGAGGACGTTGACGTTCATGTGGAAGCCGTCGCTGGCCACGTAGCCGTCGAGGACGCCCGCGAGGTTCCTGATCCGCTCCTCGGGGGTGCGGCCCAGGCCGTCGGGGGTGACGGTGTTGGTCAGCGAGATGCCGTCCTCGGCGTCCTCGTACGGGAGCTTGGCGACCGACAGGGCCGAGGCCACGTAGCCGTGGGTGTCGCGGCCGTTCATCGGGTTGGCGCCCGGCGAGAAGGGCTCGCCGGCGCGGCGCCCGTCGGGGGTGTTGCCGGTCTTCTTGCCGTAGACGACGTTGGAGGTGATCGTCAGGACGGACTGGGTGTGCTCGGCCTCGCGGTACGTGGGGTGCTTGCGGACCTTCCGCATGAACTCCTCGACCAGCCGGACCGCGATCTCGTCGACGCGCTCGTCGTTGTTGCCGTATGCCGGGTAGTCGCCCTCGATGACGTAGTCGGTGGCGAGGCCGCTCTCGTCCCGGACCGGGCTGACCTTGGCGTACTTGACGGCGGCGAGGGAGTCGGCGGCGACCGAGAGGCCGGCGATGCCGCAGGCCATGGTGCGGCGCACGTCGCGGTCGTGGAGCGCCATCTCGATGCGCTCGTAGGCGTACCGGTCGTGCATGTAGTGGATGACGTTCAGGGCGTGGACGTAGACGCTCGCGAGCCATTCCATCTGCTCGTCGAACTTGGCCATGACCTCGTCGTAGTCGAGGACCTCGGAGGTGAGGGCGCCGGTGGACGGGCCGACCTGAACGCCGGACTTCTCGTCCCGGCCGCCGTTGATCGCGTAGAGGAGGGTCTTGGCGAGGTTCACCCGGGCGCCGAAGAACTGCATCTGCTTGCCGACGGGCATCGCGGAGACACAGCAGGCGATGGCGGTGTCGTCGCCGAAGCGCGGGCGCATCAGCTCGTCCGACTCGTACTGCACGGAGGAGGTGTCGATGGAGACCCTCGCGCAGAACTCCTTGAAGCCCTGGGGGAGCTGCGGCGACCAGAAGACGGTCATGTTCGGCTCGGGGGCCGGGCCGAGGTTGTAGAGGGTCTGGAGGTAGCGGAAGGAGGTCCGGGTGACCAGCGGGCGGCCGTCCTCGCCCATGCCGGCGATGGACTCGGTGACCCAGGTGGGGTCGCCGGAGAACAGCTCGTCGTACTCCGGGGTGCGCAGGAAGCGGACGATGCGGAGCTTGATGATGAAGTCGTCGACGAGTTCCTGGGCCTGCTCCTCGGTGAGGAGACCTGCGTCGGTGTCGCGCTGGAGGTAGACGTCGAGGAAGGTCGAGGTGCGGCCGAGGGACATCGCGGCGCCGTTCTGCTCCTTCACGGCGGCGAGGTAGGCGAAGTACAGCCACTGGATCGCCTCGCGGCCGGTGGTGGCGGGGCCGGAGATGTCGTGTCCGTAGGAGGCGGCCATCGCCTTGAGTTCGCCGAGGGCGCGGATCTGCTCCGACAGCTCCTCGCGAAGCCGGATGGTCTCTTCGAGCGAACGGTTCCCGGCGGGGAGGGAGTTGAGCTCCTCCTTCTCCTCCTTCTTCACCTGGACGAGGTGGTCGACGCCGTAGAGGGCGACCCGGCGGTAGTCGCCGATGATGCGGCCTCGGCCGTAGGCGTCGGGGAGTCCGGTGACGATGCCGGCCTTGCGGGCGGCGCGGATCTCGGGGGTGTACGCGTCGAAGACACCGGCGTTGTGGGTCTTGCGGTACTCGGTGAAGACCTTCTCCAGCTCCGGGGAGACGGGGTAGCCGTAGGTCTCCAGGGCGCCGGCGACCATGCGCCAGCCGCCGTAGGGCATGATCGCCCGCTTGAGCGGGGCCTCGGTCTGGAGGCCGACGATCAGGTCCTTGTCGCGGTCGATGTAACCGGGGGCGTGGGCGGTGATGGTGGAGGGCACGTCGTACGAGACGTCATGGACGCCCTTGGCGCGCTCCTCGGGGAACTTGTCCGTGATGGCCTTCCACACGGCGGTGGTCCGCTCGGTGGGGCCTGCGAGGAAGGAGTCGTCGCCCTCGTACGGGGTGTAGTTCTGCTGGATGAAGTCGCGGACGTCGATGGCGTCGCGCCAGAGTCCGCCCTTGAAGCCCTTCCAGGCCCGCTCGGTCACCGTTGCCTCAGCAGGAGTCGCAGTCACTGCCCGCACCGCCTTCTTCGAGTCATTCGATCGCGTCGTTGCCTACCTCCATTGCACTCCTTTTGATCGATCATCTCGGTCGGCATTGGTCACCGGCCGACGGCCTTTGGTCCTCTTCCGGGAACGCCGGAAGGCCCCGCCGGAGCGGGACCTTCCGAGAGGGGTGCGGTGCGGGGCTCAGCTGGGCGCCTCGGCGTTCTTACGGGCGTAGAACCACCAGGTCACGACCATGCAGCTGACGTAGAAGACGACGAAGCCCCACATCGCGCTGGTCACGGCCACCGAGCCGAACAGGGCCGGAATGAAGAAGAAGCCGTAGGCGGCGATGGCCGAGGTGAAACCGGTGACCGCGCCGGACTCCATCTCCGCCTGCTTCAGCGCCCGGGTGTGCTCCGGGGTGCCTTCCTCGAGGCCCTTGAGGTGGCTGCCGCGGAAGATCACCGGGATCTGGCGGAAGGTGGAGCCGTTGCCGATGCCGGAGAAGAAGAACGCGGCGAGGAAGCAGAAGAAGAAGCCGTGGAACGAGCCGCCGTCACCGCCCGAGGGCAGGTAGTTGATCACGCCGATGATCGAGACGGCCATGCCCGCGAAGGACAGGACGGTGACCCGGGCGCCGCCCCACTTGTCGGCGATCCAGCCGCCGCCCCAGCGGGCGAGCGCGCCGACGGCGGGGCCCATCCAGGCGTAGGTGGCGACCGAGTAGTCCGGGAACGTGGTCTTGATCAGCATCGGCAGGGCGGCGGCGAAGCCGATGAAGGAGCCGAAGGTGCCGACGTACAGCCAGGTCATCAGCCAGTTGTGCTTGCGCTTGAAGATGATCTTCTGCCGGCTGAAGGGGGTCGAGGCGACCTTGAGGTCGTTCTGCCCGAACCAGGCCACGGCCGCGAGGATCAGCAGGATCGGGACCCAGAGGAAGGCGGCGTTCTGCAGGTAGACGGGGGTGCCGTCGGCCTTGTGCTGGGCGGAGCCGATCGCGATGGCCGACCAGGTGATGACGATCGGGGTGAGCAGCTGGACGACGGAGACGCCGAGGTTGCCGAGACCGCCGTTGACGCCGGTCGCGCTGCCCTTCTTCGCCTTCGGGAAGAAGAAGCCGATGTTGGCGAGGGAGGAGGCGAAGTTCGCGCCGCCGATGCCGCAGAGGGCGGCGATGGCGACCATCACGCCGTACGGGGTCGTCGGGTCCTGGACGGCGATGCCGAGCCAGATCAGCGGCACGATCAGGACGACCGTCGACAGTGCGGTGAAGCGACGCTGGCCGACCATCGGGCCGAGGAAGGTGTAGAAGATCCGGGCCGTGCCGCCGGTCAGACCGGGGATCGCCGTCAGCCAGAACAGCTGGGAGGTCGAGAAGCCGAACCCGACGTCCTTCAGGTTGGTCGCGGTGACCGACCACACCTGCCAGACGACGAAGGCCACCAGGAGCGCCGGCACGGCGATCCACAGGTTGCGGGTGGCGACCTTCCTGCCGATCGACTTCCAGAAGAGCTCGTTCTCGGGCTCCCAGTCGGTGATCGGCCTGCCGGGGCGGTACTGCTCCGTGTCGTACGAGGCGGTCGTCCCGCCCGTCGTTCTGCTGTCCTGGACTACGGAACCCATGGCGCTTCCCTGACTTCCCTGACGTTCTCGAGGCTTCGACGTTCCCGAGGCTTCGCTTGCCCCTCCAGGCTGCGCTGCGGGACGGGGGGGGGCCGTGAGTGCCGATGGTCGCCGGACGGGCGGGCGTCGGTCGCCCGTCCGGCGGACCTAGGGCCCCTCAGCGACGGGTCGGAGGTACGGGCAGGACCGGCAGTGAGATCGCCGGGGCGTCGAGGCAGGCGCCGGTCCTCAGGTCGAACTCCTGCTTGTGCAGGGGGGACGCCACCACCGGCACCCCGTCCCGGCTGCCCATGATCCCGTTCGCGATGACGTCGGCGCCCGTGAACGGGTCCCGGTTGCCCACCGCGTACACCTCGCCGTCGCCGTCCCGGAACAGCGCCGCCTCGGTGCCGTCCGCGAGCACCGCGGCCCGGCCCCGGCCCGGCTCCAGGAACTCCACCCCGGCCACGTGCGGCTCGAAGTGGGCCAGCGCCGCCGGATCGTCGAGGACGGCCTGCCACTCGTCGCGGTAGGCGGCGACGTGCCGGTCCATCTGCGCTTCCAGCTCCGCGCAGATCCCGAGCGAGTCCTCGATCAGCACCTCCCTGAGGTGCGCGGTGCCGCCGCCGATCCGCTCCAGCCACGCCGAGGTCCGCTCGAGCCGCTCGCCGGTCCGTACGTAGTACATGAGGAAGCGGTCGATCAGCGCGAACAGCTCGGCGGCCGACAGGTCCGAGGCGAGCAGGTCGGCATGGCGGGGGCTGGTGCCGCCGTTGCCGCAGACGTACAGGTTCCAGCCGCCGGCGGTCGCGATCACCCCGATGTCCTTGCCGCGGGCCTCAGCGCACTCGCGCAGACAGCCCGAGACCCCGCCCTTGATCTTGTGCGGGGCGCGCAGGCCCCGGTAGCGGAGCTCCAGGTCGATCGCGAGCTGCACGGAGTCGCCCTGCCCGAAGCGGCAGAACCGGGATCCGACGCAGGACTTGGCCGTGCGGAGCGACTTCCCGTATGCCTGCCCGGATTCGAGGCCGACCGCGATCAGCTTTCGCCAGATGGCGGGGAGTTCCTCCTTCCGGGCGCCGAACAGGTCGATCCGCTGACCTCCGGTGATCTTGCTGTAGAGCCCGTGGTCGCGGGCCACCTCGCCGATGGCGATCAGCTGCTCGGCGGTGATCTCGCCGCCCGGGACGCGGGGCACGACGGAGTACGTGCCGTCCTTCTGGAGGTTGGCGAGGAAGAGGTCGTTGGAGTCCTGGAGAGCGGCCTGCTCGCCGTCGAGGACGTGCCGGAGGCCGAGTTCGGGGGCGAGGGTGCCGAGGACGTTGGCGACGACGGGCTTGCAGACGGTGCAGCCGGAGCCGGCGTGCGTGGAGGCGTCCGTGGAGGCGTCCGTGCCGATGCCCGTGAAGGCGTCTGCGGAGGCTTCCGTGAAGGCTTCCGTGCCGGTGCCGACGGGCGCGCTCGCGGTGCCGGAGCCGTACCGCTCCATCAATTCGGTGAAGGACCGGATGTGCTCGCTCTTCACGAGGGCGTAGATCTCCGGTCGGGACAGCTCGGGGAAGTGCTCGCACAGGCCCTTCCGCCGCTCCACCCCCGCCGCGTCGAGGACGGCCTGGAGGGTGTTCACACAGCCGCCGCAGCCCGTGCCCGCCTTGGTGCAGCGCTTGATCCCGCCGACGTCGGTGAGACCGTGCTCGGCGATGGCCCCGGACACCGCGCCCTTGGTCACGTTGTGGCAGGAGCAGACGACGGCGTCGTCGGGGAGCGCGTCCGCGCCGGGCAGCTCCGCCCCGGCCGCTCCGGCCGGGAGCAGGAACGCCTCGGGCGGCGCGGGGAGGCGGCGGCCCGCGTGCGGCTTGAGGGAGCCGTACGCCTCGGCGTCGCCGACCAGGATGCCGCCGAGCAGCTGCCCCTCAGGGCCGAGCAGCAGCTTCTTGTAGACGCCCTCGCGCCCGTCGGAGAACACGATCTGGGTGGCCCGGGAGCCGCCGTCCCGGCCGTCCGCGAACGGGTCCCCGAAGGAGGCCACGTCCGCGCCGAGCAGCTTCAGCTTGGTGGAGGTGTCAGCGCCGGTGAACACCGTCGCGCCCGAGCCCGCGAGCTGGTCCGCGACCGCTTCCGCCATCTGGTAGCCGGGGGCGACGAGCCCGTACACCCGCCCGTCCGAGGTCTGCGCGCACTCCCCTACGGCGTACACGTAGGGGTCGGACGTCCGGCAGTGTTCGTCCACCGCCACTCCCCCGCGGTCCCCCACCGCGAGCCCCGCCTCGCGGGCCAGCCGGTCGCGCGGCCGTACCCCGGCGGAGAAGACCACCACGTCGGCGGGGAGCCGCTCGCCGCTCGACAGCCTGAGGCGGCGGGCCCGCCCCTCGCCGTCCGTCTCGACCTCGGCGGCGCCGACCCCGGTGTGCACGGCCACGCCCATCGACTCGATGGTGGCGCGCAGGGCCGCCGCGCCGCCGTCGTCGACCTGGAGCGGCATCAGCCGGGGCGCGAACTCGACGACGTGCGCGGCGAGTCCGAGGGTGCGCAGCGCCCCCGCCGCCTCCAGGCCGAGCAGGCCGCCGCCGATGACGACACCCGTACGGGCCTGCTCGGCGTACGCGGTGAGGGCGTCGACGTCGTAGAGCGTGCGGTACGTGAAGCAGCCGGGCGCGTCGGCGCCGGGGATCGGCGGCACGAAGGGGTACGAGCCGGTCGCCAGGACCAGCGCGTCGTAGGCGACGACCGCGCCGGAGGTGGCGGTGACCGTGCGGGCGGCCGTGTCGATGTGCTCGGCGGGGTCCCCGAGCCGCAGGTCGATGCCGTGACCGGCCAGGAACTCGGGTGTGGAGAGGCCGAGTTGGTTGGGGTCGGTGCCGGTGAACACGGAGGACAGGTGCACCCGGTCGTAGGCGGGCACGTCCTCCTCGGCGAGGACCGTGACCCGCCAGCCGGGGCCGTCGGGGACGGCCGGGTCGGCGAGCGCCCCGCGCTCGGCGAGGGCCTCCAGGAGCCGGTGGCCGACCATGCCGTGGCCGATGAGGACGAGGGTCTGTGTCCGCTGGGCGGCCATGGCGGTCTCCGTGGGGGTCGCGTGCGTACGGGTTCCCCCGTACCGGTTCTCCCGTACGGGTCCCTCCGCGCGGGTTCTCCCGTACGGGTTCCGCCCGCACGGGTTCTCCTCCGACCGTAGGGGGGTGGGACGGGCGTGTCGGGGCCGTGAAGGGCCCGAGGATCCGGGACTTGTGGCCCTGCCACCGGGGCCGAACGGCGCGGGTACGGGAGCGCGGCGCGGGCTTAGCGTGAACGGGCGGGGCCGCGCCGACGAACGACACGGCGGCGCGGCCCTTCGTGACTTGGGAGGTGACCGGGAGCGCGGCCCAGCGGGGCGCGGGACGTGTCCGGGTGCACGACCTCACCGGGGCGGGAGACGTGTCCGGACGGCGGCCCCGGCGCGTACGGCGCGATCGGGTGGCGGGCTTCGGGGTGTACACGCCAGGAGCCGCCGGGACGGATGGAGGCGGGGATGACGCGGGATCTGGTCCTCGCCGTGCACGGCAGCGCCGTGCCCGAGGCGGGCGAGGCGGTGGCCCGGCTCGCGGACCACGTCCGCCGGCTGACGGGCGCGCCGGTCGCCGTCGGCCATCTCGACCACCAGACACCCTCGCTGCCGTACGTCCTCGCGGACCGGCCCGGCGCCGTCGTCGTCCCGCTTCTCCTCGGCGACGGCTACCACCGGACCGTCGACATCCCGGCCGTCGCCAGCCACTTCGACTGCGCCGTCACGCGCGGGCTGAGCGGCGAGCACGCGGTGGCCCTCGCCCTGTACGACCGGCTGCGGGCCGCCGAGCGCGCGGCGGGCGGCCCGGCGGACGCGGTCGTGGTCGCCGGGGCGGGCTCCTCGCGGCCCGGCGGCAACGACGGCACCCTCACGGCGGCCCGGCAACTGCGGCTGCTGCTACCGGTGCCCGTGACCGTCGCGTACTGCTCGGCGAGCACCCCGGCCCCGGCCGAGGCGGTCGCCCGGCTGCACACGGACGGCTTCCGACGGGTCGCGGTCGCCGCCCACCTCCTGGCCCCGGGCCGCTTCACGCGCGCGCTCGCGACGGTCCCCGGCACCTGGACGGTGGCGGCCCCGCTCGCGGACCACGCGCGCGTGGCGGGACTTGTGGCGGCGAGCTACGCGGGGGCGGTGGCTTCCGCCGGCCGGCGTACGGCATCGGGTGTACGGGTCCCAGGCGCGGAGGCGTGGGCCGCCTGAGGTCCGCACAGCGCCGGGCGCGGTCGCGCACCGCGTGGCACGGGCGCGGGCGCGGGCGGTGCGTCCGCTCTGCTGTGCTGTGCTGGGGTCATGACGCAACCGTTCCTCCCCCTCACCGCACGCTCCCGCGAGGAGTCGCACCGGGCGTCCACGCCCCTGGAACTCTTCTTCGACCTGTGCTTCGTCGTCGCCGTCGCCCAGGCCGGCGCCGAACTCGTGCACGCGGTCGCCGAGGGCCACGCCGGAGAGGGGATCATCAACTACGCGATGATCTTCTTCGCGATCTGGTGGGCGTGGATGAACTTCACCTGGTTCGCCTCGGCCTACGACAACGACGACGTCCTGTACCGCGTCATCACCCTGCTCCAGATCGCCGGTGTGCTCGTCCTCGCCGCCGGAGTCTCGCAGGCCTTCGAGGAGCACGACTTCCTCGTCGTCTACCTCGGCTACGTCGTGATGCGGCTCGCGCTCGCCTCGCAGTGGCTGCGCGCCGCGCACCACGCCACCGACCCCGTCGAGCGGACGATGTGCCGGCGGTACGCGGGCGGCGTCCTCATCGTGCAGGTCGGCTGGCTCGCCCTCGTCCTCGCGCCGGAACCCGCCCGTCCGTGGGTCTTCCTGGTCATGGCGCTGGCCGAGATGGCCGTACCCCTGTACGCGGAGAAGGACGCGCCCAGCACCTGGCACCCGCACCACATCGCCGAGCGGTACGGCCTGTTCACCATCATCGTGCTGGGCGAGACCGTCGCCGCGGCGACGGTCGCCGTGAAGACCGGAATCGCCGAGAACGACGCCCTCGGCGAGGTCCTGCCGATCGCCGCCGGCGGTCTGCTGCTCGTGTTCTCGGCCTGGTGGATCTACTTCGTCGTCCCCGCCCACGACCGGCTGACCTCCAGCCGCCAGGGCTTCCTGTGGGGCTACGGCCACTACGTGATCTTCGCGTCGGCCGCCGCGGTGGGCGCGGGCCTGGAGATCGCCGTCGAACATGCGGTGGGCAAGGCCCACATCTCCGCCCTCGCCGCCGCGTCGGCGGTGACGATCCCGTCGGCCGTGTTCCTGATGTCGGTGTGGCTGCTCCACGCGCGCTACTTCAAGGTCGGCCTGGCCCAGCAGCTCGTGCTGCCCGTCTCGGCGCTCGCGATCCTGCTGTGCTCCTTCGCGGGCCGCTGGGCGGTCCTGGCGGCAGGGCTGGTCGCGGCGGCCACGGTGGCGATCGGTCTGACCCTGACGGCCCGTAACCCGGCGACGCGTGGGGGCGGCGGCGGGGCTACGGTTTCGGGTTCCCTCGGAGACGCCGGGCGCTCCTGAACCGCCGTGCCCTGCGGGAGCCCGTACGCGCGCGCGTGCTGCTGTGTCAGGCGCACGGACTGTGGCGGGGACCGGCGCTCGCGGACGTACGTGACGTGCCTTCGCTCTTCGAGTCGCTGGGCGTGGCCGAGGACGTCGACCCGCTCCTCCGCCGCGCCGCCCTCCACGAAGCCGCGGGCGACCCCGAGTCGGCCGCGTCCGACCGTACGCGCGCGCGGGACACCGCCCGCCACGCGGGCCTCTCCGCCCCGGAGCGCCGCCCCGTCCGCGTGACCGCCGCCGGCGAGGCCTTCGCCGTGGTCTCCGGACCGCCCGCGAGCGGGAAGAGCACCCTCGCCCACGCGCTCACCGCCCGGCTCGGCCTCCCCCTCGTCGACAAGGACGTGATCCTGGAGTCGCTGTACGACTCCCTCGGCGTCGGCGACCAGGCCCGGCGGCACCTGCCTCGGCCCCAAGCGCTGAACCGGTCCCCGTGGTAGGCAAGGGACATGACACAGCCCGAGCAGACGCGCGGACGGCACGACGGGACCGACGGGATCACCGATGTGGGCGGGCTGCGCGTGGGCCACGCGCGCGTGGCCGGGTCCGGGGCGCTCAGCGGCACCACCGTGGTGCTGGCCCCGGAGGGCGGGATGGTCGCCGCCGTGGACGTGCGGGGCGGAGGCCCGGGCACCCGGGAGACCGACGCGCTCGACCCGAGGAACGTCGTCCAGCGCATCGACGCGGTCGTCCTGACCGGCGGCAGCGCGTACGGCCTGGAGTCCGCCGCCGGGGTGATGGCCTGGCTGGAGGAGCACCACCGGGGCGTCCGTGTGGGTCCCGATCCCTCCCACGTGGTGCCGGTCGTGCCCGCCGCGTGCGTCTTCGACCTGGGCAGGGGCGGCGACTTCAGGGCGCGCCCCGACGCGGCCACGGGCCGGGCCGCGGTGGCGGCGGCCGACGCGAGCGGTGACCACGCGCGCGTGGAGACGGGCGCGGTCGGCGCGGGCACCGGCGCCGTGGTCGGCGGGCTGCGGGGCGGAGTGGGGACCGCGAGCACGGTCCTGGAGTCGGGGATCACCGTCGGCGCGCTGGTGGTGGTGAACGCGGTGGGCTCGGCCGTCGACCCGGCCACCGGCGCCCTGTACGGGAGTTACTACGCGGGCGACGGCCCGCCGGCCTTCCCGGGGAGCGGGGTGCACGAGGCGGCCGTACGGCGGCTCGCCGAGGCGCGGGCGGCAGCCGCCCCGCCCCCGCTGAACACCACGCTCGCCGTCGTCGCGACGGACGCCGTGCTCACGCGCGCGCAGGCGCGGAAGGTCGCGGGCACGGCGCACGACGGCATCGCGCGCGCGCTGCGGCCGGTGCACCTGATGAACGACGGCGACACCGTCTTCGCGCTCGCCACCGGGCGGCGGGAACTGCCGGAGGGCCCCGGGCCGCTCGCCCTGAACGAGGTCCTCGCGGCCGGCGCCGACCTGGTGACCCGGGCGATCGTCCGGGCGGTGCGCGCGGCCCCCGGCGGGCTGCGCGGGGCGGGCGGCGACTTCCCCTCGTACCGCGAGCTGTACGAGCCGGACGGGGGCCCGTACCCCCTTGAAAACCAAGGGAGTTGAAAGAATAGGGAAAGGGAGGAGAAAAGGAACGGACGGGGACGGGGCGGGAACTTCCGGCGCACGCCCTTCGTTTTCCGGAACCCCGGACACGATGTCAGACCCAGGGACTACGTTAAGCAAGCACCAAGTGACATGCGGCGACGGCCTGGAGACCCTCTTGAACGATCCGCAGGATCCTCACGATCCCTACGAGACGACCGAGACGCACCTCGCGCGGCTCCTCGGCCGGGCGCTCAACTCCTTCGACCTGCCCGACTCGACCGTCGAGCGCCTCGGCACGGCGCTCGCGCACTCCACCGCGCTGCATTCCTCGCACCACAGCGCGTCGCTGCACCGATCCACCTACCGCCATACGTATCTGCTCGGCGACGGCAGCGCGCTCTCCCTCTGGGAGATCACGCACAACGCCGGGCGGGACGGTGTCGAGCAGCACGAGCTGTACGCGGAGGAGGCGGAGGCGCGGCTCGCCGCGTCCCGGCTCCCGACCGGACCGCTGCCCGGCTGGACCGCCGAGCGCTCCGACGGCCGCGTCCTCGACGAGGACGACGACCTGGAGCTGCTGAGCGCCCTGCTCGCCCGCCCGATACCCGCCCAGCCCCGGATGTACGTGCCGGACAACTCCGCCGACCACGCGCGCCGCGTCCTGCGGCGCGCGGAGAACGCGGACCGGCCGGGTGAGCGGACGGCCCGGCGGCTGCGGCTGGCCTTCGCGCACCACATCACCCAGGCCTTCGGGCGGCACTGCCCGGTGGAGGGCGGCCGGGACGCCGGATTCACCCTCTACGAGCACCAGTTCCTGCTGCTGGACGGCAGCGAGATCAGCCTCTGGGAGGTCGAGCACACGGCGACGCCGGACGGCCGGCACATGTGCGAGGTGTACGAGAGCGAGCGCGCGGCCCGCGGGGCGATGGAGTCCCGCTCCCGCGTCCGCTGACACGGGCCCGGCGGGCGTTCACGCGGCGCCCGCCGGGTCGCTCGCACCTGCCCCGCTTCGGTACGGGTCACCGGGCCGGCGTGGGGTCGGACCGATGCCGGGGCCAAGGTCGGGGTCGAGGTCAGGCCGGGGCCGGGATCCCCGTCTCCGGCCCTGAGCGACCGGCCGTACAACCGGGAGGGGCCCCGTCCCCGGGACGAATCCCGGGGACGGGGCCCCTCCCCTGTCGCCCCGCGCTCAGTGGGTGAGCGTCGGCTCCTTCTCGATCACGACCTCGGCCTCGTCGTCGCCGCCCTCCAGGTGCTGCTTCGGCTTCGCCGGAAGCACGAACATCACCAGGAAGATCACCGCGAGCACCGCCGCGACCCAGCCCATCGCGTTCTGGAAGGCGTCCGCGAACGCCGCACCCGCCTCGGCGGGGGACTTCGGGGCGGGCTTGCCGTCGATCACGCCGAAGAAGACCACCGACACCAGGCCGAGCCCCAGCGCGTTGCCCATCTGCCCGGTCGTGTTGATGAGACCCGAGGCCGAGCCCGCGTGCTCCTTCGGCACCTCCGAGAGCACCGCGTCCGTCAGCGGCGCCACGATCAGGCCCATGCCCAGACCCATGACCACCAGCGGCGGGATCATCTGCCAGGACTCGATCCCGGTGCCGTAGCGCCCGGCCTCGAAGAGGTAGAGCAGCACGCCGGCGATCATCGTCAGCGCGCCCGCCTGGAGCACCTTCCGGCCGAAGCGCGGCACCAGCTTCTGCACCGACATTCCGGCCGCCACCGACACGGCGATCGAGAACGGCACGCCCGTCAGACCCGCCTTCAGCGGACTCCAGCCCAGGCCGATCTGCATGTACAGCGTCCAGACCAGGAAGAAGATGCCGAGCACCACACCGAAGGTCAGCTGGACGGCGATACCGGCGGCGAAGCTCTTCACCTTGAACAGCGACAGCTCGACCAGCGGCGAGCCGTCCTTCTTCGTCTTGTACTTCTCGTACGCCACGAGCGCGCCGAACACGAGCAGGCTGCCGGCCATCATCAGGTGGCCCCACAGCGGCCAGTCCAGCTCACGGCCGCGCGTCAGCGGGTAGATCAGCATCAGCAGCGCGGCCGTCACCAGGAGCACGCCCACGATGTCGAGCTTGAGCGCCTTCGGCGCCTTCGACTCGGTGATGAACTTACCGCCCAGGATCAGGGCGGCGACGCCGACCGGCAGGTTGATCAGGAAGATCGGGCGCCACTCCAGCCCCGCGATGTTCCACTGCGTGAGCAGCGCGCCGAGCAGCGGGCCGGAGACCGCGCCGAGGCCGATGATCGCGCCGAACATTCCGAAGACCTTGCCGCGCTCGTGCGCCGGGAAGGTCACGTGGATGATCGAAAGCACCTGCGGCACCATCATCGCGGCTGCCGCGCCCTGGAGCAGGCGGGAGCCGACCAGCATCTCCTGGTTGGCGGCGAAGCCGCAGAGCGCCGAGGCGAGGGTGAAGCCGGCGGTGCCGAGCAGGAAGAGGCGCTTGCGGCCGTAGATGTCACCGAGCCGCCCGCCGGTGATCAGACCGGCGGCGAACGCGAGCGCGTACCCGGCGGTGATCCACTGGATGGCCCCGAACGAGGCGCCGAGGTCCTTCTCGATACTGGGGATCGCGATGTTGACGATCGTGGCGTCGACCAGGTCCATGAAGGCGGCGGTCATGACGATGGCGAGGGCGATCCATCGCCGCTTGTCGCTGGCCGCTGCAACTTCCGTGGCGGCGTCGTGTGAACTCATACGAAGAAGATAAGAGCCATCTAGGTCAGGTCACGTCCTAGATGGGTCGCATCCTGGGAGACATGACCGATACTCCGGCACGACTCCTGAATCTGCTCTCGCTCCTCCAGACCCCGCGCGAGTGGCCCGGAAGCGAGCTCGCCGAACGGCTCTCGGTCTCCCCGCGCACCATCCGCCGGGACATCGACCGGCTCCGCGACCTCGGCTATCCCGTCGAGGCGACGCTCGGCGCGGTCGGGGGCTACCGGCTCGTCGCCGGTACGGCCATGCCGCCGCTCCTCCTCGACGACGAGGAGGCCGTCGCCATCGCGGTCGGGCTGCGGGCGGGGGCCGGGCACGCGATCGAGGGCGTGGAGGAGGCGTCCGTGCGGGCCCTGGCGAAGCTGGAGCAGGTGCTGCCGACGCGGCTGCGGCACCGGGTCTCCACCCTCCAGAACGCGACGATCCCGCTCACCCACGGGGACGGGGCCACGGTCGCGCCCGCCACCCTCACCGCGCTCGCGGGCGCGGTGACCGGGCACGAGCGGCTGCGGTTCGGCTACCGGGCGGGGGACGGGACGGAGACGAAACGACTCGTGGAGCCGTATCGGCTGGTCTCCACGGGGCACCGCTGGTACCTCGTGGCGTACGACCTCGGGCGCGAGGACTGGCGGACGTTCCGGGTGGACCGGGTGAGCGAGCCCTTCGCCACAGGAGCGCGCTTCTCGCCCCGGGAGCTGCCTTCGGGTGACGCCGCGACGTACATGGCGCGCTCCATGGCGCGCGCCCAGGGGGAGGTCGAGCTCGATGTGGAGTTCGCCGCGCCGGCGGAGTTCGTCGTCGCGCGCCTCCCCTCCCACCTCGTGCCGACCGCGACGGCCCCGGACCGCTGCCGGCTGCGCGCCCGCGTCGCGGACTCGGTGGAATGGCTGGCGCTGCGGCTCGCGCTGATGGACGTCGACTTCACGGTCCACGGCCCGGAGCCACTGATCACATACATGAGGGACTTGTCGGGAAGGCTGGCGGCGGCGGCGGGCTGAGCGCCGGCCACCTGCCGGGCGGATTGCGAGGAAGGGGCCCTTCCGGGGCCCCTTCCTCGCTGGCTTCCGGGCGTCTCAGGCCACCGCGTCGAAGCCCGTGTCGTGGGCCATCTTCTTCAGTTCCAGCAGGGCGTGCTTCTCGATCTGGCGGATGCGCTCGCGGGTCAGGCCGTGCTGCTTGCCGACCTCCGTCAGCGTCCGCTCGCGGCCGTCCTCGATGCCGTACCGCATGCGGATGATCGACGCGGTCCGGTGGTCGAGCTTGGCGATGAGGTCGTCGAGCTCCTCGCTGCGCAGCAGCGTGAGCACCGACTGCTCCGGCGAGACCGCCGACGTGTCCTCCAGGAGGTCGCCGAACTGCGTCTCCCCCGCGTCGTCCACCGACATGTTCAGCGAGACCGGGTCCCGCGCCCAGTCCAGCACGTCGACGACCCGCTCGGGCTTCGTGTCCAGCTCCGCCGCGATCTCCGCCGGCTCCGGCTCGCGGCCGTGCTCCCGGTTGAACTCGCGCTGCACCCGGCGGATCCGGCCCAGCTCCTCCACCAGGTGGACGGGGAGCCGGATCGTGCGCGACTGGTCCGCGATGGACCGGGTGATGGCCTGACGGATCCACCACGTCGCATACGTGGAGAACTTGAAGCCCTTCGCGTAGTCGAACTTCTCGACCGCGCGCACCAGGCCCGCGTTCCCCTCCTGGATCAGGTCGAGCAGCGGCAGCCCGCTGCGCGGGTAGCGCCGGGCGACGGCCACCACGAGCCGCAGGTTGGACTTGATGAAGAGGTCCTTGGCACGCTCGCCCTCGGCGTAGAGCGCTTCGAGCTCCTCGCGGGAAGCGCCGCCCGCTTCGCTCTCCACCACGCCGTCGAGTATCTGCCGGGCGTACACCCCGGCCTCGATCGTCTGGGAGAGCTCGACCTCCTTGGCGGCGTCGAGCAGGGGTGTGCGCGCGATCTCGTCGAGGTACATGCCGACCAGGTCGCGGTCGGCGATCTCCCCGCCCACGGCGCGAACACTGCTTGCCCGTGCGGCCCCGCTCTTGGCGGAGGTCTGACGACGGGCGACGGCACGGGTTGCCATGCGTGCTCCCTTGCTGAGTAGGTCGCGACACCTTTTCGGGTGCCCTGCATCCGACGGAAACAACGACTGGAATCAGGACAGAATTCCCACCCGGCACATGGATTTTCGCGATCATGCAGTATCCTGCGGCGCCGTCGCCCCTGCGGGCATGCCTGTGGAACCCATGGATGTGCAGGTCAGGGCAGGCGCGGAGGGTTTTCCGGCGCCGCTCGCGGGGGACTCGACCACACCGTCGGTGAGACCGCGATCACATGCGGCGCCGCCCTTCAAGACGCCGGGGCGGGCCATCGGGTTGCCCCACCCGAACCCGAGCCCGAACCCGAGCCCGGACACGGGCGGCGCCCCCTCCTCCGGACCAACCCCCCTCGGCCTCCCGGACTAGGTCTCCCGCCCGTTCCGCGCCTCCCCTCCCCCGCCCTAGCGTCTCCGTCATGAGCGACACCACCGGAACTCTCGACGAAGCCCTCCAGCGTCTTCACTCCACCGGCCCCGAGCGCGGCGGCTGGCTCAGCAATCACGCCCCGATGGCCGTCGAGGTTCTGGTCCGGCACGGCCAGGCCCCCGCGGTGCACCGCTGGCTCGACCACTACGCGCCCAAGCTGGAGGAGTCGCCGCCGGCGTCCCTCCGGGTCACCGCCGGCAACTGGGCCGAGGCGCTCGGCGACCCGGCCCGGATCACGGACTGGACGCACTTCTTCGGGCGCGAGCTGGACGGACGGCCCTGGCGGGAGGTCCTCGCCGAGTGGTGGCCCCGGCTGCTGCCGGGCATCGCGGGCGGGGCGACGCATCCGGTGATCCGTGCCGGTCACGCCGTACGGACCCTCCTGAGCGATCCGGAGGGCGTGACGGCCCCCCGCCGCGCCGAGCTGGCGCACTCCCTCGGCTACTGGGCGGCCCGCCACCAGCCGCTGCCCGCGCTCGCCCCGCTGGCCGCCGCGCCCTCGGCGGCGGCGGCGCTCGACGCCGTACCGCCCGTCGGGGACCAGGACGGCGGGATCAGGGCCCGGCTCGCGCAGCTGACGGCGTTCCCGGTCTGGGGCGCGGCCCCGGACCCCGACGCGGCGAAGGCACGGCTCACCGAGCTGGTGACGGCGGCGACCCACCGGTACGCGACCCACGGCCACGGCGAGCCGATCATGCTGGTGCACGCGGCGACCGCGCCGAACGCCGTCCTGCGCACCCTGCCCGCGCTCCCGCGCGAGCTGTGGGCGCCGAGCCTGGCGGCGGCCTGGGCGGCGGCGGCTGCGGTGACCGCCGCGTACACCCCGGCGGAGGCCGCCCCGTACCCGGGCACGGCCCTCACCCCCGAGGAGGTCTTCGCCCGGGCGGCGGCGCACGGCGACGACCACACGATCAAGTTCACCGACACCGCGCTCGACGTGGGCGACCCGCTCGCGCTGGCCGCCGCCGTCCGCTCGATCGACCTCAACCCGCCCGTCCTGTAGCGGATCGGCCGAACCGCACCGGCCCCGGCCGCCCGCGTGGACCGCGGCGGCTCAGCCGAACTGCACCGACCTCTTCGCGAGCCCCATCCAGAAGCCGTCGATCACCGAGCGCTGCTCGTCGAGGTCGCCGGCCGCGTCGGCCGCGCCCATCGTGACGAACAGCGGGGCGAAGTGCTCCGTGCGCGGGTGCGCGAGGCGGCCGGCCGGCGACTTCCGCTCGAAGTCGAGGAGGGCGTCGACGTCGTGCGCGGCGAGGGCCTCGTGCCCCCACGCGTCGAACTCGGCCGACCAGCCCGGCACCCCGCCGCCGGTGTGCCGGAGGGCGGCGAGGTTGTGGGTGAAGAAGCCGCTGCCGACGATCAGGACGCCCTCGTCGCGCAGCGGGGCGAGCCTGCGCCCGATGTCCATGAGGTGGCGGGGGTCGAGGGTGGGCATGGAGATCTGGAGCACGGGGATGTCCGCGTCCGGGAACATCTCGACGAGCGGCACGTAGGCGCCGTGGTCGAGCCCCCGGTCGGGGATGTCCTGTACGGGGTGGCCGGGCCCGCGGAGCAGCTTGCGGACGGACTCGGCGAGCCGCGGGGCGCCGGGGGCGGCGTACTCGACGCGGTAGTAGTGCTCGGGGAAGCCCCAGAAGTCGTAGACGAGGGGGACGGTCTCGGTGGCGCCGAGGGCGAGCGGGGCCTCCTCCCAGTGGGCGGAGACCATGAGGATCGCCTTGGGGCGCGGGAGTCCCGCGGACCAGGCGGCGAGCTCGCCGGGCCAGACCGGGTCGTCGGCGAGCGGCGGGGCGCCGTGGGACAGGTAGAGCGCGGGCATCCGTTCCAGCGTGGCGTCCATGGCGAAGGGCTCCGGCTTCCTCGTGGTCCTGTGGTCCTGGGTCTGCGATGTGTGCTTGAAACTTCAAGCTCACTACCCGCAGAGTAAACGTATGTAGTTCAACTTTCAAGAATGAGTCGTACGATGGGACCCATGGGAGACATGACCGCACCCCGCTGGCTCAGCGACGAGGAACAGCACGTCTGGCGCTCGTACCTGCACGCCACCACGCTCCTGGAGGACCACCTCGACCGCCAGTTGCAGCGCGACGCCGGAATGCCGCACATCTACTACGGGCTGCTCGTCCAGCTCTCCCAGGCGCCCCGCCGCCGGCTCCGGATGACCGAGCTGGCCAAGAGCGCCAAGATCACCCGCTCCCGCCTCTCCCACGCCGTCGCCCGCCTGGAGAAGAGCGGCTGGGTGCGGCGAGAGGACTGCCCCTCCGACAAGCGCGGCCAGCTCGCCCGGCTGACGGACGAGGGCGCCGAGGTGCTGCGCAGGACCGCGCCCGGCCATGTCACGGCCGTGCGCCAAGCGATGTTCGACCGGCTCTCCCCCGAACAGGTGGAGCAGCTCGGCACGATCATGCGCGTGATGGCCGAGGGCCTCGAACCCCAGGACCCGGACGCGGACCTGCCCTGGCTCCGCTGAGACGCGAGACGCGAGATCCGGACCCCGGGACCCGGGACGCGAACCGCCCCGGCTCCGCCGAACGGCGGAACCGGGGCAGGACAGGCGGGACAGGCCCGGGGCGAATCCCGTACGGAAATCAGTGCGCGACGACCGGGATCTTCACCTCGTCGTCCGCGCCCGTGCCCGACCCGGCGACCGCGCCCGTGTCCGGCTTCCCGGTGTTGATCAGGACGAAGGCGATCGTGGCCGCGGCGACCAGGATGCCGACCGCCCACCAGATGGCCGCGGTGTAACCCTCGACCATGCTCTGGAGATGGACCAGCTTCTGCGCGGCCGGAGTGGTCGCGCCCGCCGCGTGGTCCGTCAGGTACGCGGTCGTCGCGGAGGCGGCGATCGTGTTCAGCAGGGCCGTACCGATGGCGCCGCCGACCTGCTGCGAGGTGTTGACCATCGCGGAGGCCACACCGGCGTCCCGCGGGTCCACGCCGAGCGTCGCCAGCGACATGGCCGGCATGAACGCCGTACCCATGCCCAGGCCGAGCAGCAGCTGCGCGGGCAGGATCAGGCCGGCGTACGAGGTGCCGACCTCCAGCTGCGTGAGCAGCAGCATGCCGAGACCGGCGGTCAGGAAGCCGGGGGCCATCAGCAGCCGCGGCGGGACGCGGGTCATCAGACGGGTGCCGATCTGCGTCGATCCGATGATCATGCCCGCGATCATCGGGAGGAACGCGAAGCCCGTCATGACCGGCGAGTAGCCCTTCACGACCTGGAGGTAGTAGGTCAGGAAGAGGAACAGGCCGAACATCGCGATGACGGCGAGACCCAGCGACAGGTAGACACCGCCGCGGTTGCGGTCGGTCAGGACGCGCAGCGGCAGCAGCGGCGACTTGACCCGGGCCTCGGTGAGCACGAAGGCGAGGAGCAGCACCGCGGAGCCGACGAACAGGCCGATCGTGCCGGCGTCGCTCCAGCCCTCGGACTCGGCGCGGGTGAAGCCGTAGACGAGCGAGACCAGGCCAAGGGTGGACAGGATCACGCCGGGGATGTCGAGCGTGGAGCGGTTGCGCCCGCCCGCGGGCTCGCGGACGACGAGGTACGCGCCGACGGCGGCGACGATCGCGAACGGGATGTTGACGAAGAACGTCCAGCGCCAGTTCAGGTACTCGGTGAGGAAGCCGCCGAGGATCAGGCCCACGGCGCCGCCGCCACCGGCGATCGCGCCGTAGATGCCGAAGGCCTTGGCGCGCTCCTTGGCGTCGGTGAAGGTCACGGCGAGCAGCGAGAGCGCGGCGGGCGCGAGGAGCGCGCCGAAGGCGCCCTGGAGCGCGCGGGCACCGAGCATCATGGCCTCGCCGTTCGCGGCGCCGCCGAGGGCGGAGGCGGCGGCGAAGCCGATCAGGCCGACCACGAAGGTGCGCTTACGGCCCCACATGTCGGCGATCCGGCCACCGAAGAGGAGCAGACCGCCGAAGGCGAGGGCGTAGGCGGTGATGACCCACTGCCGGTTGCCGTCCGAGATGCCGAGGTCCTGCTGGGCGGAGGGCAGGGCGATGTTCACGATCGTCGCGTCGAGCACGACCATCAGCTGGGCGAGGGCGATGAAGACGAGCGCTTTCCAGCGGCCGGGGTCGGCGTGGGTCACGGTGCTTCCGGGGATTTTCGGCATGGGTGTAGCCACCTCTTGGCGCGTACTGGTGGAGAAAGGGCGTGAGCAGGGGCGGGGTGCGTGACGTCAGAGCGCCCGCGACGCCCGTCGGGTCACGACGGGCAGGAGTCGCGTCTCAGGTCCTCCAGGGTCGCGGCCTTCCCCGGCAGTTCGGAGCGGGCGGGCGCCTCGAGACCGTCGAGGAACAGCTGCAGGTGACGGTGGACGAACTGGTCGAAGTTCCCGCCGCAGGCCGTTCCCGGCAGCGGTCGGGTCAGCTGGGAGATCGCCACCGTCAGGTCGCCGACGCCGATGTCGGCGCGGAGCCGGCCGGCCCGCTGCGCGTGGTCGACGAGACGCTGGACGGCCTCCTCCAGGCGCTGCCGTTCGGCGATCAGGTCGGGGTGCTCCCTGTCGAAGGCGCCGTCGAGCATCGGGCACAGGGCCCCGATGCGCTCGTCCGCGGCGCCGTGGGTGAAGCGGCGGAGGGCGGCGAACGGGTCGGCCTCCTCCTGGGTGGACCGCTCGGCCAGTTCGGTGAGGCGGGCCATGATCGAGAGGACGACCTCGTGGACGAGTTCGGCGCGCTCGGGGAAGTTCCGGTAGAGCGTGGCGTTCCCGACGCCGGCCCGGCGCGCGACCTCGTCGTACGGCACCTGGTGGCCGAACTCGACGAACATCTCGCGGGCCGCCGTGACGATCCGCTCGCGGTTGCGCAGGGCGTCGGCCCGCGGGCGGGGCACGCGGCGGGCGGGCGCCGTCCCGGCGGTCTCGGCTGCGTCGGCACTGGTGGTCACGCCGCGGCCTCCTCACTTCACTACGTCACTCGGACATCCGGGGAAGGAATCCCCGCTTCGTTCGACACAGTCCCAAACGGGGATTCGGTCCCCGGTTATTTCCCGCAGTTCATGTGACCTGGGCCACACCTCCCCCTCCGGTCGGAATACCCACGATCGGGCCACCCGGCGCGCGCGCCGGAACCTCCCACCACAGGCTGAGCGCACGGCGCGGCCTCGCGAGTACCGGAAGGGGCCGTGCCGCCGACCTGCCCCCACCGGAGAGGCGTCCGTATGCAGCTCCCCCGCCGACGGATACGCAGACCCGTCGCACTGGCCGCGACCACGGCACTCTCCCTGGCGCTGCTCGCCTCCGCGAGCACCACCCTCCCCGGCCCCGCCCCGGCCTCGGCCGGCCCCGTGGCCGCCGCGCCGAACGGCGCCCAGCTGGGACCGTGCCGCATCGCCACCACGATGGGCGTGCAGATGTCGGAGGGGCTGCCCACCGCCCCCGGGTACGTGCGCTCCACCGGCCAGGTCAAGGCCCTCAACCTGATGGTCGACTTCCCCGACGCGCCCGGCGACGGCACCGCGATGGGCCGCTTCCGCGAGTTCTTCCCGCAGACCGCCGACTGGTTCCGCACCAGCTCGTACGGGCGGCTGCGCTACCGCGCCGAGGCCCCGATACCGGACTGGCTGCGCATGCCGAAGGCGTTCTCCGCGTACGGGATCGAGCGCGGCTCACCGTACGAGCCGGGCTACCGCTCCCTCGTCGAGGACATCGTGAAGGCCGCCGACCCCAAGGTCGACTTCAGCGCGTACGACCTGGTCAACATCCTCGTCACGCCGAACGCCGGGCCCTCCGCCCTCGACACCGTCCTGTCCGTGACCTTCTCCGGCAACGACGACGCCCCCTACGCGGACGGCGTGCCGCTGGCCAACACGTCCTTCGTCTACAGCCGCCAGGACGACGGCTCCGGCAGCTTCGCGGAGACCGGCTACCGGGTGCTGCCGCACGAGAACGGCCACGTCTTCGGGCTGCCCGACCTCTACACCTCGGACGGCGGCGGCACCGTCGGGCACTGGGACATCATGTCCGAGGACTGGGGCGCCAACAACGATCTGCTCGGCTGGCACAAGTGGAAGCTGGGCTGGCTCGACAACGACCAGGTCGGCTGCGCCTACGGCCCCGGCAGCGCCGACTACACGCTCACCCCGCTGGCCGTCCCCGGCGGCCCCAAGCTCGCGTTCGTCCCGCTCTCCGGCACCTCGGGGTACGCGGTCGAGGTCCGCAGCAAGGGCGGCAACGACGAGGCCGTCTGCGAGGACGGCGTCCTGGTCTACCGGGTCGAGTCCGACGTGGACACCGGCCACGGTCCGGTGACCGTCTCCGACAGCGAGCGGGCGAGCGGCGGCTGCACCCGCAGGGCCAACGTCCAGGCGGAGCTGTCGGACGCCCCGTACCGCCCCGGCGAGACCTTCACCGACCGGGCGAACGGCATCCGGATCAGCGTCCTCGACGAGGACGAGAACGGCGCCTACCGGGTCCGGATCACCCGCGACTGACCTGTCCGATCGCCGGCCGCCGACCGGGTCACCCGGCGTCGGCCAGACCCCCCAGGCCCCGCAGTTCCCGCTTGAGGAGCTTCCCCGTCGGGTTCCGGGGCAGCTCCTCCTCCCGTACGACGACCCGGGCGGGGACCTTGAAGGCGGCCAGGCGCCCGCCCGCGTACGCACGGAGGTCCTCGACGCCCGTCGTGGCACCGGGCCGCAGCCGGACGACCGCCGCGACCTCCTCCCCGAGCAGCGGGTGCGGGACCCCGAGGACGGCGGCGTCGAGGACGTCCGGGTGGCCCTGGAGCACGCCCTCCACCTCCACGCAGTACACGTTCTCGCCGCCCCGGATCACCATGTCGGTGAGCCGGTCGACGACGGTGACGCGGCCGTCCGCGTCCACGCGCGCGAGGTCCCCGGTTCGGAACCAGCCGTCCTCGGAGAACGCGGCGCGGGTCGCCTCCTCGTTCCCCCAGTACCCCCGGACCAGCGCCTGACCGCGCAGCCACAGCTCGCCCACGCCCGCCGCGTCGGGGCCCTCGATCCGCACCTCGGTGGTGGGCGTGGGCCGGCCGACGCTGTCCGGGTGGGCGCGGTACTCGGCGCCGACGTTCGACAGGACGCCGCCGCTGGTCTCGGTGAGCCCGTAGCCGTTGCGGGGCTCGACGCGCTCCCCGTACCCCTCGGTGATCCCGGCGACGATGCCGGGCGGGGCGGCGGCGCCGCCGGTGCTGAGGAGGGTGAGCGTCGCCAGCTCGTCGCCGGCGGCGCGGGCCGCTTCGAGCAGCTGGAGCGCGGTAGTCGGCACGCCCGCGTAGTGGGTGACGCCGTGCGTCCCGATCAGTTCGAGGGCGCGCTCCGCGTCCCACTTCCGCATCATGACGAGGGTCCCGCCGGCCGCCATCACCGCGTAGAACGAGGTGAACGCGGCGACGTGGAAGAACGGGAAGGTGGTCAGCGACACGGGCGCGGGACCGGTCCCCGGTACGTCCCCGCGCGCGAGGGCCGCGGCGGCGGCGAAGTAACGGGGGTTCATGGCCGCCCCGGCCTGCGCGAGGTGGGTGGCGACGGCGCCCTTGGGGCGGCCGGTGGTCCCGGAGGTGTAGATGACGGTGGCGTCCTGCTCGGGCAGCACGTGGACGTCGGGCGGCCCGAGCTGCGGATCGGTGTCGGGGACGTACGCCCGGAAGCCGGCCTCCGCCTCCCCGTGGAAGACGATCCCGGGCACCTTCCGCTCGCGGGCCCAGGCCCGCACCCGGGCGACCCGCTCCCCGTCGACGAGGAGCACGCCCGGCGCGCAGTCGTCGAGCGCGTACGCGAACTCGTCCTCGGTCCACCAGGCGTTGAGGGGGACGGCGACCAGACCCGCGAGCTGGGCGGCCCAGAAGGCGATCTGCCACTCCGGGAGGTTCCGCATGGCGATCGCGGCCCGGTCGCCCGGCCGCAGGCCGTACTCCCCGACCAGCCGCCGGGCGAGCCCGCAGGCGGCGTCGAAGAACTCCCGGTAGGTGGTGGCGCCGTCCTCGGAGACCAGGAACACCCGGTCGCCGTAGGCCCAGGTCGTCTCCACGAACTCGCGGAGCGTGCGGGGCCCGGAGGCGTACACCCCCTCGCTCACCGCGAAGGGGGCGCCGGGCGCGGTGAGCCTCGCCTCCGGGGTCTCCGGCAGCTCCCCGCCGGCTTCCGTCGGTCGTGCGTCCACCACAGCAAACCTCCTGAGCGCCCGCTCGCCTCGCGCGGCGACGCTATGCCCGCCCCCCGACCAGGTCAACCCCGGCCGGACGGGCCCCCGCCGGGCCGCCCCCGAGCAACGCCCCCGCGTCCGTGTGGACGTCGAGCACCACGGACCGCGCTCCGGTCACCGCGAGGGCGCCGTGGCAGTCGCCGATCCTGGGCAGGTCCGCAAGGGCGATCCGGGCGCGGCCGGCGGCGTCGGGGCCGTGCCAGGCGACGAGTTCGGGCGGCGCGGACGCCGGGGACACCGTGAACGACTCCATCGAGGTGTTCAGGCCCTCGCCGGTCGCCTTCAGGACGGCCTCCTTCCGCGTCCACAGCGTCAGGCAGGCGGCGGCCCGCCGCTCCACGGGCAGGGCGTCGACGACCGCCCGCTCGGCGGGGGTGAGCACCAGTTCGAACTCGACGGGGACGCCCGGCAGCGCGGGCGGTACGAAGTACTCGACGTCCACGCCCACCGGGTGCCCGTGGGCCACCGCGACCGCCACCATGTCCCGCGAGTGGGACAGCGACAGTTCCCAGCCCGCCGCCTCCCCCTCGACCCACGGCTTGCCGTGCGGGCCGCCGCAGTCGGGGCACAGCGCGCGCAGGAACACCTCCTCGGGGGCGACGCCGGCGAGCTGCCCCACCGCCGTCTTGGCGAGGGCCCGGCCGGTGACGAACAGGGCGAGGTCCCGCCCGTTCAGGAACCGCGAGCAGCGGGCCCGTTCCGCCTCGTCGAGCAGCTCGAAACGGAGCGTCGGGTTCTCCGGTACGCGGGAGAGCCAGACGTGACAGTCGACCACCTGCGCCTCCCGCGCACCGGCGCGGCCGACGAGGGGCGGGTTCATGAGTCTCATGGGGATCCTCAACTCCTCAATGGACGGAAGCGAGCGCACTGGACGCTCTTCCATAGCTGTCGATAGGACCGAAAGGCCAGGTCAGAGGCGGTCCCATGGACCGTCTATCCGCCTCGGGAGTCCATCGATAGTGACCCGATGGCCGCCGCTGCCAAGCTTCAGTCATTCCTCAAGGAGCAGCCGCTCGGGCCGCACTCACGGACTTGGAGTCAGTAGAAGATGATCAAGAACATCGCGCTCCGCATCGCCGGTCTCGCCCTTCTCGTCGCCGCCGCCGCGTCCCTCACGACGACCGCCTACGCCGAGGACGTCACCACCCCGCAGTCCGAGCCCACCCCCGGCGTCGTCACCACGACCCCGGACCCGCACAACCCGTGGGGCTGAACCGGCCCGGCGCCCGCCGTGTCCCCCAGCGCCTGTTCCTCCGTCCGCGCCGGCGGCTCTCCCAGCGCCCGTTCCCGCGCCTGACGCTCAGCCCGTCCGATCGGCCCTGGCCGTGTTCACCGCTCCCGGAATCCCGGGGCATCCGGTGAGCACGGCCAAGGCCGTTCGGCCGTACGAGCCTCAGCCCGCGACCCCGGCGTCCTCGAACACCTCACCCACCTCTGCCGCCCCTTCTTCCTCGTCCTCCAGGGCGATCAGTTCCAGCAGCCGGGCGGCCAGCGAAGCCACCGTCGGAGCCGCGAAGAACTCCTTGAGGGAGATCTCCAGACCGGTGAGCAGATCGACCTTGTTGACCACCCGGGTCGCCAGGAGCGAGTGCCCGCCCAGCTCGAAGAAGCTGTCGTGGATGCCCACGTGGTCGACGCCGAGCACGTCCTTCCAGACCTCCGCGAGCGCCGCCTCGATCTCGTTGCGCGGCGCGCTGTAGTCGCTCGCCAGGTGCTCGCGCTCGGCCGCCGGCGCGGGCAGCGCCTGCCGGTCGATCTTCCCGCTGGTGGTGAGCGGCAGCGCCTCCACGACCACGAACGCACCCGGGATCATGTACTCCGGCAGGGCGTCCTTGCAGCGCAGCCGTACGGCGGGCACGTCCACGGTCCGCCCCTGCGCGGGCACGGTGTAGGCCACCAGCCGGGTGTCGCCCGGCTCGTCCTCACGGACCAGGACGACCGCCGAGGCGATCTCCTCCTGAGCGACGAGCGCCGCCTCGATCTCGCCCAGCTCGATCCGCAGACCGCGCAGCTTGACCTGGTGGTCGATGCGGCCGAGGAACTCGAGGTTGCCGTCGGGCAGCCAGCGCACCAGGTCGCCCGTCCGGTAGAGCCGGGCCTCCGGATCCGCCGAGAAGGGGTGCGGGACGAAGACCCCCGCCGTCAGCTCGGGCCGCTCCCAGTAGCCGCGGGCGACACCGACACCGCCGATCCACAGCTCGCCGGGGACACCGGCCGGCGCGAGGCCGCCGCCGGGGTCCATCACGTACGCCTCGGTGTTGCCGATGGGCCGGCCGATCGGCACCCGGTCGACGGGGCCGGTCAGCGTGTACGCCGTCGCGGAGATGGTCGTCTCCGTCGGGCCGTACGTGTTGCAGATCGGCACCGCCGTGGCGCGGAACCACTGCGCGACCAGGTTCACCGGGACCGCCTCGCCGCCGAGGACGAGGAGCCGGAAGGAGTCGCCGTGGGTGTCGCCCGCCTCCAGGCGGGCCACGACCTGCTGCCACATCGCCGGAGTGAACTCGGCGACGGTGACGCCCTGTTCGCGGATCACCCGGAGGCTCTGCGCGGGCGTCCAGGTCTCGCCGTCGCGGAGCACGATCCGTCCGCCCGCCATCAGCGTCGGGAAGATCTGCTCGGCCGCCGCGTCGAAGCTGATCGACGCGAACTGCAGGGTCCGGTCGGCCGGCCCGAGCCCGTAGCGCTGCCGCATCTCCTGGAGCCGGTTGCTCATCGAGCGGTGCTCGATCATGACCCCCTTGGGGGTGCCCGTGGAGCCGGAGGTGTAGATGACGTACGCCAGCGAGGAGGGGGCGACCGGGACCACCGGATCGGTGCCGTCGAGGGCGTCGAGCAGCGGGCGGTCGCGGTCCATCAGGAGCAGCTGCCGGCCGGGCGCCACCGGCAGTCGGCCCGCGACGGACTCCTGGGTGACGACCAGCGGCGTCCGGGTCTCGTCGAGCATGAACTGCAGGCGCTGGACGGGGTTGGCCGGGTCGAGCGGGACGTATCCCGCGCCCGCCTTGAGGATGCCGAGCATCGCCACGATCATGTCGGGCCCGCGCTCCAGGCAGATCGCGACCGGGACCTCGGGTCCCGCGCCCCGTGCCATCAGATGGCGGGCGACCTGGCCGGCGCGCACGTCGAGCTCCCGGTAGGTGAGCCGGACGTCCCCGCAGACGACGGCGACGGCGTCCGGGGTCTCGGCGGCGCGGGCCGCGAACAGCCGGTGGACGGGCTGCTCGTCCGCGTGGTCGACGCGGGTGTCGCCGCCGGTGCGGAGCAGGGCCGCGCGCTCCTCGTCGCCGAGGACGTCGAGGGCGCCGATACGGCGGTCGGGGTCGGCGGCGACCGCTTCGAGGAGACGGACGAGCCGGTCGCCGATCGTGACGACCGTGTCGTGGTCGAAGAGGTCGGAGAGGTACTCGATGTGGGCGTCGATACCGGCCGGCTCCCGGTCGGCGGTGTGCCGCTCGGTCATGCCGAAGTCCAGGTCGAACTTGGCGGTGTGGGTGACCACGTCGTGCCAGCTCGTCGAGAGTCCGGGCATCGCCAGCTGCTCGCCGTCGGTCGCCTGGAGGAAGGCCAGCATGACCTGGAAGAGCGGGTGGTGGGCGGTCGAGCGGGTCGGGTTCAGCTCCTCGACCAGGCGGTCGAAGGGGATGTCCTGGTGGCCGTACGCCTCCAGGTCGGTGGAGCGGACCCGCTCCAGCAGTTCGCGGAAGGTGGGGTCCTCGGAGGTGTCGGTGCGCAGCACGACCGTGTTCACGAAGAAGCCGACGAGGTCGTCGAGCCCGTCCTCCGTACGGCCCGCCAGCGGCGCGCCGATCGGGATGTCGGTGCCCGCCCCCAGCCGGGTCAGCAGGGCGGCGACGGCGGCCTGCACGACCATGAACAGGGTGGACTGGTTGTCCCTGGCCAGCTCGGAGAGCCGGCCGTGCAGGGCGGCGGGGACGCCGAAGCGGTGGATGCCGCCCCGGGGCGAGGCCACCTGCGGGCGGGTGCGGTCGACGGGCAGGGCGAGTTCCTGCGGGAGGTCGGCCAGCTGGCCGCGCCAGTACGCGAGCTGGCGTGCGTCCAGGCTCTCCGGGTCGTCGGTGGCACCGAGCAGCTCGCGCTGCCAGACCGCGTAGTCGGCGTACTGCACGGCCGGCGGCTGCCAGCCGGGCGCGCCGCCCGCGAGCCGCGCGCCGTAGGCGGTGCTCAGGTCCCGGCCGAGCGGGCCGACGGACCAGCCGTCGCTGGCGATGTGGTGCAGGAGCAGCAGCAGGTAGTGCTCCTCGTCCGACACCCGGAACACCCAGGCGCGCACGGGGATCTCGGTCGACAGGTCGAAGGGGGTGCGCGAGGCGGCGGAGACGGCCTCGTCGACGCCGTCGGCCGGCACGTCGACCCGCTCCAGGGCGACCTGGGCCTCTTCAGCCGGCCGGATCGACTGGAGGGGCTCGCCGCCCACCGAGGGGAAGACCGTCCGCAGCGCCTCGTGCCGTCCGACCACGTCGTTCACGGCCGCGCCGAGGGCGTCCACGTCCAGGCGGCCGGCGAGCCGGATCAGCCAGGGCACGTTGTACGTGGAGCTCGGCCCCTCCAGCTGCCCCAGGAACCACAGCCGGCGCTGCGCGAACGACACCGGGACGTCCGCCGCGCGCTCCACCGGAGCCAGCACCGGACGCTCACCACCCGCCGCCGACGAGGCCAGGCGCCTCGCGAACTCCCGTGCCGAGGGGGCACGGAACAGGTCCCGCACCCCGACCTCGTAGCCGAGCACCGCACGCACCCGGCTCACCAGGCGGGTCGCGAGGAGGGAGTGGCCGCCGAGGGCGAAGAAGTTGTCGTCGGGCTCGACCCGCTCCACCTTCAGGATCTCGCCGAAGATCCCGCAGAGGATCTCCTCCTGGGCGGTCAGGGAGGCCCGGACCGGGGCGGCGGCCGGGGCGGCCGTCGCGGGGGCCGGGGCGGGGCCGCCGTCGCGGACGACGAAGGCGCCGGGGATCAGGGCGGCGGGCAGGACGGCCGCCAGGTGCTCCCGTACGGCGGTCTCGTCGAAGGCGGCACCGGCGGCGGGCACGACATAGGCGACGATCCGCCCCGCCGCTCCCCCGGACCGCTCACCGCTCGGGGACTCGTCCCTGACCAGTGCGACGGCGGAGGCGACCTGCTCGTGGGTGCGCAGGGCCTCCTCGATCGCGGCGGTGTCGATCACGGTCGTGCCGGTGCCGGCGGCGGTGACGGCGGGCGCGTCGGACAGGGCGCCGATGCGCCGGTCGGGGTCGGCGGTGACGGCTTCCAGGAGTCGGACCAGCCGGGCGCCGAACGCGGCGACGGTCTCCTCGTCGAACAGGTCCTTCGCGTAGTTCCACTCCAGGGTCAGCCCCGCCGGGCCGCCGTCCGCCGTGTGGCGCTCGGCCACGGAGACGGCGAGGTCGAACTTGGCGGTGCCGCTGGGCACGTCCGTCCAGGTGACCTCGGCGCCGGGGATCTCGATCCGGCCCTCGTAGCTGTGCTGGAAGGCCAGCATGACCTGGAAGAGCGGGTGGTGGGCGGTCGAGCGGGTCGGGTTCAGCTCCTCGACCAGGCGCTCGAAGGGGATGTCCTGGTGGCCGTACGCCTCCAGGTCGGTGGACCGGACCCGCTCCAGCAGCTCACGGAACGAGGGGTCCTCGGAGGTGTCCGTGCGGAGCACGACCGTGTTCACGAAGAAGCCGACGAGGTCGTCGAGCCCGTCCTCCGTACGGCCCGCCAGCGGCGCGCCGATCGGGATGTCGGTGCCCGCCCCCAGCCGGGTCAGCAGGGCGGCCATCGCCGCCTGCATCACCATGAACAGGGTCGACTGGTTGCCCCGGGCCAGCTCGGAGAGCCGGCCGTGCAGGGCGGCCGGGACGCCGAGGCGGTGGATGCCGCCCCGGTACGAGGCCACCTGCGGGCGCGACCGGTCCGACGGAAGGCCGAGGACCTCGGGCAGCTCGCTCAACTGGCCGCGCCAGTAAGCGAGCTGGCGCGCCTCCAGGCTCTCCGGGTCCTGGACGTCACCGAGCAGCCCCCGCTGCCAGACCGCGTAGTCGGCGTACTGCACCGGCAGCGGCTCCCACGCCGGGGCGAACCCGGCGAGCCGCGCCCCGTACGCCACGCTCAGGTCCCGGCCCAGCGGGCCGACCGACCACCCGTCGCTCGCGATGTGGTGCAGCAGCAGGAGCAGGACGTGCTCGTCCTCCGAAATCCGGAACACCCACGCGCGCACCGGAATCTCGGACGACAGATCGAACACCCGCTCCGACGCGGCGGCCACCGCGTCGTCCACACCTTCGGCGGAGACGTCCACCCGCTCCACGGGCACCCGCACGTCCCCCGCCGGCCGGACCGACTGCAGGGGCTCGCCGCCCACCGAGGGGAACACCGTCCGCAGCGCCTCGTGTCGCCCGACCACGTCGTTCACGGCCGCGTCGAGCGCGTCCACGTCCACCCGGCCCGAGAGCCGGATCAGCCACGGCACGTTGTACGTCGAACTCGGCCCCTCCATCTCGCCCAGGAACCACAGCCGGCGCTGCGCGAACGACACCGGGACGTCCGCCGCGCGCTCCACCGGAGCCAGCACCGGACGCTCACCGCCCGCCGCCACCGACGCGAGACGCCTCGCGAACTCCCGTGCCGACGGGGCGCGGAACAGATCGCGCACCCCCACCTCGTAACCGAGCACCGCACGCACCCGGCTCACCAGACGCGTCGCGAGGAGGGACTGACCGCCGAGGGCGAAGAAGTTGTCGTCCACCCCCACCCGCTCCACGCCCAGCACCTCGCCGAACAACCCACACAGAATCTCTTCCTGCACGGACACGTTCACCATTCACTCCTCAGACGTCGATCGAAAGAAATTCCGTAGGGGACAAGCGGATTACTGCCGGACTGCTCCGCAGGAAGGGCAGCCCTAGGCCATGAGCTTGCGAATCTCGGTGATGAGGCCGACCAGCGCCTCGCGCTCCGGGACGGTCGTCTCCGGGTGCCACAGGTCCACGAGGAGGCAGGTGCGCGGGCGGACTCCGTCGTTCCACGCCTCGTGCTCGAAGGAGTAGTCGAAGAGCAGGCACTCGCCCTCCTTCCACTGCCGGGTCTCGCCGGCCACGGTGATCCCGCACCCCTCCGGGATGTCCACCGCGAGGTGCAGGTTGATGCTGAAGTTCCAGAGGTCGCAGTGCGGCGCGATCGAGGCGCCGGGCAGCAGGGTGGAGAAGTGGCTCTCCAGGAGGGTGCAGAGCTTGCCCTGCTCCAGGACCTCGCGGGTCAGCACCTCGTACGCGGTGGGCACGAGCGGGGCCGAGGACTCGACCGGCGCGCCGTCCCTGAACAGGTACAGGGCCTGCCAGTTCTCCTGCCGGGTGAGGTAGTGCTCGTAGTCGGAGAAGGCGCTCTTCCGCTCGGCCCAGGCCTCGTCCAGCTCCCGTCTGATCGCGGCGTGCCCGGCCTCGAAGGCGCGGACGACCGGGGCGATCTCGGGGTGCCCGTAGGGGTCGTGCCAGGGGGTCTGGGAGATCCCCGGCATGATCCACTTGGCGTTCTTCTGGAGCGGGTGCCGCTCCTGCTGCTTGCGGTACAGCATGTCCTCGACACGGACGATCGAGTCGGCTCCGTGCCGGTCCTTCACGTCCTGGAAGATCGCGTCGATCTCGGGGGTCATGGCTCGCTCTCTCTTCCGTCAGGCCGCGAGGGCCGGGGCGGCCGTCGCCGGGGCGGTGGCCGCGGGGGCGGTCTCGTACAGGGCGGGGATACGGGTGGGCAGCGAGCCCCAGGTCTCGGGGGTGTAGAAGTGACCGCCCGGCAGCACGTCATGGCGGTACTCGCCGGCGGCGAGGTCGCGCCACTGCTCGGCGGCGCGCGGGTCGATGACCTCGTCGGCGTCCCCGTTGATCACCTGGACCGGCACGGAGACCTGGGCGCCGTCGCGGTAGTAGAAGGTGTCGCGGATGCGCACGTCCGCGCGCATCAGGTCGAGCGCCATCTCGCGCAGGTCCGGGTCGTCCAGGACGTGCTGCGGCAGCAGCCCGAACGTCTCCATCCAGTGCATGATCTGCTCGTCGGTGTCCCGCTGCGCGGGGAACATGTCCTGGACGGTGAGACCCCGGCTCGGGGCGTTCGCGGAGGAGACGACCAGGGCCTTGGGGAGCGGGCCGCCGCGCTCCTCGATGCGGGCGGCGACGTCGAAGGCCATCCAGCCGCCCATGCTGTGGCCGAAGAGGACGTAGTCCCGGTCGGCGGCGGAGAGCACGGCCGCGACGGCGTCCTCGGCCAGCTCGTCCCAGTTGTCGGGGCAGTCCTCGGCGAACCGGCCCTCACGGCCGGGGTAGCAGATCGCGGCCAGTTCGACGCCCTCGGGCAGCACGTCCGCCCAGGGCATGTACGAGCCGGCGCCGCCGCCGCAGAAGCCCAGGCAGATGAGCCTCAGGCGCGCGTCCGGGTCCTGCCGGGGGCGAACCACAATGGTGTCCTGCACGGTCTGTCTTCCTTACGTCGTCGAAGTGGGGGGTGTCAGGCCGCGGTCGTGGCGCGCAGGGCGTCGACGTGGTCGGCGAGGTCGCGCAGCCGGGGGTGCTTGTAGACGTCCTTGACGGGGACCGGCCGGCCGAGGCTCTTCTTCAGGCGTCCGACGACGCGGAGCGCCATCAGGGAGTGGCCGCCGAGGGCGAAGAAGTCGTCGTCGACACCGATCGACGCCCGGCCGAGGACCTCGGACCAGACGCCCGCGATCAGCCGCTCGGTCTCGGTGGCCGGTGCGCCGCCCGCGGCCGGGGCCGGGGCGCCGGCCGCCTCGGGGGCGGGCAGGGCGGCGGTGTCGAGCTTGCCGTTGGGGGTCAGCGGCAGCGCGTCGAGGAACACGTAGTCGGAGGGGAGCATGAACTCCGGGAGCGCCTGCGCCGCGTGCTTGCGCAGCAGCGCCGCGCCCGGCTCTGTACCGGCGGGGGTCTCCGTACCGGCGGCGGGGACGAGGTAGGCGACGAGGCGGTCGCCGGAAGCGTCGGTGGACCCGGCGCCGTCCGTGGCGTCGGCCGCCGGGCGGATCTGGACCACGGCCGTGGCGACCTCCGGGTGGGAGGCGAGGACGTGCTCGATCTCCCCCAGCTCCATGCGGTATCCCCGGAACTTGACCTGCCGGTCGGCGCGGCCGACGAACTCCAGGCCGTGCGGCGCCCGCCGGACCACGTCGCCGGTCCGGTACATTCGGCTGCCGGGCGTGCCGAACGGGTCGAGGGGGAAGCGCTCGGCGGTCAGCTCCGGCTGGTTCACATAGCCGAGGGCCAGTCGCGGTCCCGCGATGCACAGTTCACCGGGCTCGCCGTCCGGGACCTGGCGTCCCGTCGCGTCCAGGACGTGGAGCCGGTTGCCGGGCAGGGCGTCGCCGATGTGCGGGCCCTCGCCGGTGATCCAGGCGGCGGTCGCGTCGACGGTGCACTCGGTCGGCCCGTACAGGTTGAGCGCGTCGAGGACGCCGTTCGCGGTGGCCTCGGACAGCTCGCGCCAGGTCCGCTCGGGGACCGGCTCGCCGCCCATGAAGAGGCGCGGGACCCGGCCGTCGGCGCGGGGCCGCAGCAGGGTGGCGCGGAGCATCTCCCAGTGCGAGGGCGTGAGGTCGAGGTCGGTCACGGCGAGCCGGTCGAACAGCTCCTCCAGGCGCTCCGGGTCCTTGCGCACCTCGTCGTCCAGGACGACGACGCTGTCGCCCCGGCAGACCCGGACCCACTGCTGGACGGAGGCGTCGAAGGAGACGCCGGCGTTCCAGGCGACGGTACGCGGCTCGGGGGCGTACGCCCCGAACTCCTCCAGCGCCGCGACCAGCGAGGCCACACCGGCCCGGGTGGCCTCCACGCCCTTGGGGCGGCCGGTGGAACCGGAGGTGAAGATGACGTACGCGGGAGCGTCGGCGGCCGGCAGGTCGTCGAAGGGTACGGGGGCGGGCGAGCGCTCGGGCAGCGCCGCCGGGTCGACCAGCTCGACGCCCGCCGGGGCGAACCCGGTGTCGGCGCCCGCGTCGGCGACGAGGACCCGGATGCCGGACTCCTCGGCCATGTAGCTGAGGCGGTCGTGCGGATAGGCCTGGTCGAGCGGGACGTACGCGGCTCCGGCGCGCCAGGTGGCGAGCAGGGCGACGACGAGTCCGGCGCCGCGCCGCAGGTGGACGCCGACGCGGTCGCCCGGGGCGACACCGCGGGCGATCAGCTCACCGGCGAGGAGGCGGGTGCGCTCCTCCAGCGCGGCGAAGGTCAGGGTGGCGTCGGAGCCGTGGACGGCGAGGCGGTCGGGGTGGCTGCGCGCGACCCGCAGGAAGCGGGCCGGCGCGTCGATGGGCTCCTCGTGGAGGACGGCCATGGAACACGCTCCTTGGTACGGGAGGGTCGGGTGGGGTGGTGCGGGTGGGGTCGGCGCGGCTCAGGCGAAGCGCGCTGCCGGGCGCACCGACGGCCGGCAGTCCTCGACGTCGGCCGGGTTGCCCATGGCGACGACGATCTTCCGGTCGCCGCGGAAGGGGTCGCGGCCGTGGGAGGTGAGGATGTTGTCGACGAGCATCACGTCGCCGACCTGCCACCGCTCGCGGACGGTCGCCTTGTCGTACGCCTCCTGGAGCGCGTCCAGGTCCTCGCGGCTGAGCGGGGTGCCGTCGCCGAAGGCGGTGTTGAACGGCAGGCCCTCGCGGCCGAACTCGTCGACCAGGGTCTCGCGCAGCTCCTCGTCGAGCGCCCATTCGTTCCAGAAGACCAGGTGGTTGAACCAGACCTCCTCGCCCGTGTCCGGGTGCCGGATGGTGCCGGGGCGCACCTGGCTGGTGCGCAGGTTGCCGTCCTCCTGCCAGTCGAGGGCGATGCGGTTCTCGGCGCAGTAGCGCTCGACGTCCGCCGGGTCCTCGGTGGCGAAGGCGGTCTTCCAGTCGGTGGAGATGTAGTCCGAGTAGCTGCGCTGGAGCAGCCAGCCGTGCTCGCGCATCTTCTCGGCGAGCGCCGGCGGGACGTTCGCGAGCACCTTGCGGACGTCGGCGACCGGGGTCGCGCCCTGCTCGGCGGGGGCGGTCAGGCAGCCGAAGAGGAGGGCCCGGGGGAAGGTCAGCGTGTAGCTGTTCTCGTTGTGCATGCGGATGGACTGCGAGGGCGGCAGGTCCGTGGAGGAGAAGACGTCGTCGCCGAAGCTGCTGCGCGGGGTGGCCTTCTCGCGGTACGGGGTGCGCTCGGGGACGAGCACGTCACGGACGCGGGCGAAGTCCTCGACCGTACGCACCGGCAGGCCGCGCAGGTACAGGGCGCCGTGCACGTGGAGGGCCGCGGTCAGCTCGGGCAGCCGCTCCTGGAGCCAGGCGCAGGCCTCGTCGATGCCGGCGAAGGCGGGGGCCTCGGCGGTGGCGGGCTTGCCGGGGGCGGTCCGCCAGTCGAGGACGGCGGTGGTCGCGGAGGTCGGGACGGTCGGGGCGGCGGCGCGAACGGCGTGGGTGCGTACGGCGGTTCGCACGGTCGTGGTGGTCACCGGGGCTTCCTTTCGTGGGTGCGTGGATCAGTGGACGACGGGGCGGGGGCGCGCGGCGGGCCGGGAGGCGCCGTCACGCGGCGGCGAGGGCGTTCCTGACGGCCTCGCCGGCCTCCTTGGTGCCGAGGACTCCGCCCAGGTCGGGGGTGCACCGGCCCTCGCTGATCGCCACGCCGACGGCCCGGCGGAGGGCGTCGGCCTCGGTGGCCCAGCCGAGGTGTTCGAGCATCAGGGCGGAGCTGAGAATGGCGCCGAAGGGGTTGCCGATGCCCTGGCCCGCGATGTCGGGGGCGCTGCCGTGCACGGGCTCGTAGAGGCCGAAGCCGGTGACCGGGTTGATGTTGGCGGAGGCCGCGTTGCCCAGGCCGCCGGCGAGCATCGCCGCGAGGTCGCTGAGGATGTCGCCGTACGAGTTGTTGGTGACGATGACGTCGAACTGGGAGGGGTCGGAGATGAACTTCATCGCCGCCGCGTCGACGTACAGGTGGGTGGACGTGATGTCGGGGCGCTTGGCCGCGGCCTCCTGGAAGGCCCGCTGCCAGACCTGCCCGCCGTGCCGGACGGCGTTCGACTTGTCGACCATGCAGACCCCGCGCTTGGCGATGGAGTACGCGTACTCCATGATCCGCGAGACGCCCATGTGGGTGCTGACGTCGGCGTCGACGGCCATCTCGTGCTCGGTGCCGGCCCGCAGGACGCCGCCGATGTCCGTGTAGAGGCCCTCGGTGTTCTCGCGGACGATGACGCAGTCGAGCTTGCGGGTCCGCTCGTCGCGCAGCGGGCTGAGGCGCTCGTCGAGCAGCGCGGCCGGGCGGTGGTTGACGAAGAGGTCGAGGTCGAAGCGGAGGCGGAGGAGGACGCCGCGGCCGTAGTCGGAGGTCTTGACGCGAGGGTCGCCGATGGCGCCGAAGAGCACGGCGTCGCTGGCCTTGACGCGCTCGAAGTCCTCGTCGGAGAGGGAGACGCCGGTACGGAGGTAGGTGTCGGCGTTGACGTGGTCGAGGACGTCGAAGCGGAGGTCGAGACCGAGGGCGTCGATGGTCTCCAGGGCCTCCCTGGTCACCTCGGGGCCGATGCCGTCGCCGGGGATGACGGTCACTGTCCTGGTCATGAGGGGTCTCACCGTTTCTTGGCTGTTGGAGGGTGGTCGTTCAGGGGAGGAGGCGGGCGCGGGCCGCCGCGAGGATCTGCGGGGAGCGGTTGAAGGCCACCCGGACGTAGTTCCGGCCGCGCTCCTCGTCGGCGAAGAACGGCGTGCCGGGGGCGAGGAGGACGGAGGACTCCTCCAGGACGCGGCGGACGAAGGTCCGGCAGTCCTCGTCGGTGGCGCCGCGGATGTCGGCGAGCACGAAGCAGCCGCCCTCCGGCAGCCGGAAGGTGAGTCCCATCCGGGCGAGGATGTCCGCCGTCTCGTCGCGGGCCTGGGACAGCTCCTTCGCGGCCGTGAGGGAGGCCGCGTCGAAGAGGTCGGTGAGGCCCGCGGCCAGCTGGAGCGGGGCGCCGGCGCCGTTGGTGGTGATCTCGTGGACCCGCCGGAAGACCCGGGTGAGCTCCGGCCGGGCCCGCAGGAACCCGAGCCGCCAGCCGCTGATGGCGTGGCTCTTGGAGAGCGAGCCGACGACCACGCAGCGGTCGCGCAGGGAGGGCACGTCGGCGACCGAGAGGTGCGGGCGGTCGTCGAAGACGAGGTTGGCGTACACCTCGTCGGAGATGACCGTCACGTCCCACCGCTCGCACAGCGCGGCGATCCGCTCCAGGTCCTCCGCCGACAGGGTCTGGCCCGTCGGGTTGGCCGGGGTGTTCAGGATGATCGCCCGGGTGGCGGGCCCGAAGGCGGCGGCCAGCTCGTCCGGGTCGAGCCGCCAGTCGGGGCTCGCCGGCCCCTCCGGCTCCTGGAGGCGGACGAACTTCGGCCGGGCGCCCGCCAGTTCGACGGCGCCGAGGAAGTTCTCGTAGTACGGGTCCAGGAGGACGACCTCGTCGCCCGGGTCGACCAGCGAGAACAGCGCCACGCACAGCGCCTCGGTGCCGCCGACCGTGACGGTCAGCTCGGTGTCCGGGTCGGCGGGGGTGGTGAAGGACTCCGCGATCCGGCGGCGGATGTCCGCGCCGCCGTGGGGCAGTTCGTACTGGTTGACGCCGCCGCGCAGGGCCCGTACGGCCTCCTCGACGAGGGGCTTCGGGGTCTCCGGCGCGCCGGGCGTGCCCACGGCCAGGTCGATGGCGCCGCGCTCGCGGGCCAGCAGGAACAGCTCGGCGAGGTTGCCCTTGGGGATGCGCCCGGCCCGCTCGGAGACGGCCGCCCGGCCGCCCGTCGCGGTCGCGGGCACCGCTGTGGCGGTCTCCGTCGTGGCGGTCTCCGTCGTCACGAGGCCCGCCGGAGCTTCGCCGCGTCCGGGGAGGAGAAGGTGCCGCGGGTGATGCTGGTCATCCAGGCCGGCCGGCGCTCCTCGTAGGCGGCGATCACGTCGGCCTTGCGGAGGGTCACGTCGATGTCGTCGAGGCCGTTGAGGAGGAGCCAGCGCGCACGGTGGTCCGCCTCGAACTCCCAGGTCCGGCCGTCGGCGGTGACGGTCAGCTCCTGGAGGTCGACCGAGATCCGGAACTCCGGGTCGTTGAGCGCCAGTTCGGCCAGCTCGGCGACGACGTCCACCGGAAGGGCCACCGCGAGGAGGCCGTTCTTCAGGGCGTTGCGCAGGAAGATGTCACCGAAGCTGGTGGCGATGACCGCGCGGAAGCCCCAGTCGCGCAGCGCCCACACGGCGTGCTCGCGCGAGCTGCCCGTACCGAAGTTGTGTCCCGCGACCAGGACGCTGGCGCCCTGGTGCTCCGGCCGGTTCAGGACGAAGCCGGGCTCCTTGCGCCAGTGGCCGAACAGGGTGTCGGCGTAACCGGACTTGGTGAGCCGCTTGCAGAACTCGGCGGGGATGATCTGGTCGGTGTCGACGTCGTCCCTGCTCAGCGCCACGGCCTGGCCGGTGTGCGCCTTCATCGGCTCTCTCATGCCTGGTCCTCCTGCTCGTTCTTCGGGTCGGTCAGCTCGCTCGGGGTGGCCAGTCGCCCGACGACGGCGGTGGCGGCGGCCACCACGGGCGAGACCAGGTGGGTGCGGGCGTGGGTGCCCTGCCGGCCCTCGTAGTTGCGGTTCGAGGTGGAGGCGACGCGCTGGATGCCCTGGAGACGGTCGGCGTTGATGCCCATGCACATCGAGCAGCCGGAGAGCCGCCACTGCGCGCCGGCGTCCAGGAAGACCTGGTGCAGGCCCTCCTCCTCGGCCTGGGCGCGGACGGCCATCGAGCCGGGGACGACGAGCATCGTGATCGACGGGGCGACCTTGCGGCCGCGCAGCACGTCGGCCGCGGCCCGCAGGTCCTCGATGCGGCCGTTGGTGCAGGAGCCGAGGAAGACCGTGTTGATGTCGATGTCCCGCATCGGCACGTGCGCTTCGAGGCCCATGTACTCCAGGGCCCGGCGCGCCGCCGCCCGCTCGGCGTCGCTGCCGAAGGACTCGGGGGCGGGGACCTCGGCGTCCAGCGGTACGGCCTGGCCGGGGTTGGTGCCCCAGGTGACGAAGGGCTTCAGCCCGGTGACGTCGAGCTCCACGACCCGGTCGAAGGCGGCACCCTCGTCGGTCCGCAGGGACTGCCAGTAGGCGCAGGCCTCCTCCCACTCGGCGTCCGCGGCCGGGTCCCAGCGCTCGCGCAGGTAGTCGACCGTCTTGTGGTCCGGGGCGATGAGCCCGGCGCGGGCACCGGCCTCGATGCTCATGTTGCAGACCGTCATCCGCCCCTCCATGGAGAGGTTCTCGACGGCCTTGCCGCGGTACTCGATGGCGTAGCCGTTGGCCCCGTTGGCCCCGATGTGGGCGATCAGCGCGAGGATCAGGTCCTTCGGCGTCACGTCCGCCGGCGGCTCGCCGACGAACTCGACCGACATGGTCCTGGGCCGCTGGAGGGCCAGCGTCTGGGTGGCGAGGACGTGCTCGACGTCGCTGGTGCCGACACCGAAGGCGAGGGCGCCGAAGGCGCCGTGCGTGGAGGTGTGGCTGTCGCCGCACACCACGGTCATGCCGGGGCGGACGAAGCCCAGCTCCGGTGCCACGACGTGCACGATGCCCTGCCGGTCGTCGCCCAGCGAGAACAGCTCGATGCCCTGCTCCTCGCAGTTCTCGCGGAGCCGCTCCAGCTGTGCGCTGCCCATCGCGTCCTTCACGAACAGCGTGTTGGTGGGCACGTTGTGGTCTTCCAGGGCGAGCGCCAGGTCGGGTCTGCGGACCCGGCGTCCGGTGAGCTGGAGGCCGTCGAAGGCCTGCGGCGAGCTGGCCTCGTGGAGCAGGTGCAGGTCGATGTAGAGGAGGTCGGGTTCGCCCTGCGCCCGGTCGACGACGTGGTTCTCCCACACCTTCTCGATCAGGTTGCGCTCGGCGCCTTCGGCGCGTTCCGGCTGCGTGACGGTGCTCATCGGCCGGCCACCGCCATCTCGACGGTCGTGGCGGCGGCGGTCGCCGGCGCCGAGGCGCGCAGCAGACGGTCGGTGATGATCTCGCGCAGGTCGCCCAGCTCGATGCAGGTGCCGTCCGCGCGGTTGGCGATGTAGGTGTCGTAGATCTCGTCGAGCAGGTCGCGCTCGACGCCCAGACCCATCTGGTCGAAGAGGTTGCGGATGACGCTGCGTCCGGAGTGCCGGCCGATGAGAATTCCGCGGTCGCGGCCGAAGAGGTGCGGCTCGACGTATTCGTACGTCACCGGGTTGCGCAGCATTCCCGCCTGGTGGATTCCGGCCTGCGTGGCGAATGCGTTGTCGCCGAAGAGGGCCTTGTTGCGCGGCGTCGACATTCCGATGATCCGGCTGAGGATCAGATAGGCGTCGTACAGCTTCTCGGTCTCGAGTCGGCTGGTCACACCCAGCAGCTCGCCCTTGTAGAGAAGGACGGCGGCCAGTTCTTCGAGGGGGGTGTTTCCGGCGCGCTCACCGATTCCGGCGAGGGTCGACTGCACCTCGTCCGCGCCCGCCTCGATTCCGGCGAGGGCATTGGCGAGGGAAAGCCCGAGGTCCTGGTGGCAGTGCGTGGAAAGGATGACGTCGTCGGGGATCCAGGAGCGGACCCGGGCCACCTGGGCGCCGTATTCCGACGGGATCATGCAGCCGGTGGTGTCGGCGAGCGCGACGGTCCTCGCGCCCTCCGCGACACCCGCCTCGATCAGCGGGCGCAGCATGTCGTCGGTGCCGCGGCTGGCGTCCTCGATGCCGAGCGTGATGTCGGTGAAGCCGAGCTCACGGGCGAAGCGGATGCTGTCGATGATCTCGTGCAGGCCTTCGGCCCTGGTCAGGCCACGCTTGTGCTCCAGGTGGACATCGCTGCCGGTGGCCATGATCTGGACCTGGTGGTCGATGCCGCCGGCCTCGGCCGCCAGCTCGATGTCCTCGCGGACCGCACGGTTGAGGGTGGCGACCTTGGCGGTGGTGAGCGCCTCGGCGATCAGCTTGGTGGCCAGGAAGTCGCTCGGGGAGGAGCTGGGGAAGCCGGCCTCGATGGTGTCGACGCCGGTGGCCTCGATGGCGAGGGCCAGCTCCAGCTTCTGCTCCGCGTTCATCGCGTTGCCGGGGGCCTGCTCTCCGTCGCGGAGCGTCGAGTCGAATACGCGGAGCCGACGTGCCGGGGAGTTGGGGCTCGAAGTCATGATTCTTCCTCTTTCGGGAACGCCGCCATGAGACACAGGATCCGGAGATCTCGCTGTGTGGTAGCGGGGGCTTGTGGCCGACGGCGGTGACTTTACGCGGCCGGGAACGCCGCACGTCAAGCCTTTTCCGCAAAATAGGGCACCGATAGCGACTCGATGGGGGCACCTAGGAGAATGAGATACAAGCGCGCATTTCCCTATGCATCGAGTGGCGAATCAAGGAGTGATTTTAATGGGCGAATTCTCTTCCGAGGCACGCCTTCTTTCTCGAATGCGGCGTGCGGGTGCCGCGGTTCGGATCGGCCGCCGCGCGGAGGGGGTGCGGGAGGTTCCGCTGTCCTTCGCGCAGCAGCGTCTGTGGTTCCTCGACCAGCTGGATCCGGGGAGCGCGGAGTACGTGGTGCCCACCGCGTTCCGGGTGCGGGGTCCGCTGGATCCGGCGGCACTGAGCACGGCGCTCGATGCCCTGGTCGTACGCCATGAGGTGCTGCGGACCCGGTTCGCGACCGGACCCGAGGGCGACCCGGTGCAGATCGTGGAGGAGCCCTGGCATGTGGCCGTCGAGCAGCTGGACCTGGCCGGGGCCCCGGATCCGGAGGAGGCCGGCCGGGCGATCGTCGAGTCCTTCGGGCACCGCCCGTTCGAGCTGGCCGAGGGGCGACTGCTGCGGGCGATGACGGTCCGTCTCGGCGAGGACGACCACCTCCTCGCCCTCGCGATGCACCACATCGTCGTCGACGGCTGGTCGATGGGCGTCCTGGTGGAGGAGCTGCGCCGCCTCTACACCGGGGACTCACCCCTCGAAGAACTCCCCATCCAGTACGCGGACTTCGCGCTCTGGCAGCAGAAGCAGCTGTCGGGCGACGCCCTCGGCAAGCACCTGGACTACTGGCGGACGCAGCTGGCCGGCCTGGAGACCCTCGAACTCCCCACGGACCGCCCCCGTCCCCGTATCCGCTCCGGCGCCGGAG
>NZ_JBEOZK010000020.1:0-152569 GCF_040297565.1 Streptomyces sp. NPDC001728 | reverse complement strand
CCTGTGGGAGAGTAGGACGCCGCCGAACAATCATTGTGGGAAAGCCCCGCACCTCATGGTGCGGGGCTTTTCTGCGTTTACGGGCCGGAACCCCACCGGGTCAGGCCGGCGTGACCAACTCGGTGTCGTAGGCCAGGATCACCGCTTGGACCCGGTCCCGGGCGCCCGTCTTCGACAGGATGCGGCCCACATGGGTCTTCACCGTCGATTCCGCGAGATGGAGACGCTCCGCGATCTCCGTGTTCGTCCAGCCCTGGCCGATGACCGTGAGGATCTCGCGTTCCCGTTCCGTCAGGGAGACGAGACGGGGGTCCTCCGGGCGGGGATCCGCCGTGGGGGACTGCGGCAGGTGATGGACGTACGCGTCCAGGAGGCGGCGGGTGAGGCTCGGGGCGACGACCGCGTCGCCGCTCGCCACCGCGCGGATTCCGGCCAGCAGCTCTTCCGGCTGGGCGTCCTTCACCAGGAAGCCGCTGGCGCCGGCGCGCAGACCGTCGTACGCGTACTCGTCGAGGTCGAAGGTCGTGACGATCAGGATCCGGGTGCGGGCCCCCGTCGCGATGATGCGGCGGGTGGCCTCGATGCCGTCGAGGCCGGGCATCCGGATGTCCATCAGGACGACGTCGGGGTGGTGCCGGTCGACCAGGCGGATCGCCTCGGTGCCGTTCGAGGCCTCCCCGACGACCGCCATGTCGTCCTGGCTCTCCAGCAGCATGCGGAAGCCGAAGCGCTGCATCGGCTGGTCGTCGGCGATGAGAACGGTCGTCACGAGGGGAATTCCTCCCGGGGGAGTCGGAGCCTGACCTGCCAGCCGCCGGCCGGCAGGGGGCCGCTGTCGAGTGTGCCGTCGTAGAGGGCCGCGCGTTCCCGCATGCCCATGAGCCCCTGGCCCGGTGAGGAGACCGCGGTTGCCGGGGCGGTCGGGTGCGGGCCCGTGTTCGTGATCTCCACCGTTGCCTCCCGCGCGGTGTACGTCAGCAGGACGGCTGCCCTCGTACCCCCGCCCGCGTGCTTCAGGGTATTGGTCAGGGCCTCCTGGACGACCCGGTAGACCGTCAGCTGGGCCCCCGGCGGGAGGAGTTGGGCGGCCGGCTCGTCGTCGTGGACCTCGTAGCGGACCGGCAGGCCTGCCTTGCGTACGCCCGTGATCAGGGTGTCCAGGTCGGCCAGGGTCGGCTGGGGGTCGCGGGCCGCCTCCTGCTCGTCGTCGCGCAGGACGCCGAGCAGGCGGCGGAGTTCGGCGAGGGCCTCGCGGCTCGTCGTACCGATCGCTTCGAGGGCCTGGGCGGCCCGTTCGGGGTTCTTGGCCGCCGCGTAACGGCCGCCGTCCGCGAGGCCGGTGATGACCGAGAGGTTGTGGCCGATGATGTCGTGCATCTCGCGGGCGATACGGGTGCGTTCGGCCGCCGCCGCGAGCCGGACCTCCTGGTCGCGTTCGATCTCCAGACGGCGGGCCCGGTCGACGAGACCGGCGTTGTGGTCCCTGCGGGAGCGGACGACGATGCCGAGGAGGGAGACGAGCGCGTAGGTCGACAGGGTGGGGACGACGTGCTGGTCCCAGCTGCCGCGCGGGTACAGGAGGGCGCCCGTCACGAGCGGCGGCAGGAGCAGGGCCAGGGCCCACAGCAGAGCCCGGGGCCGGCGTGTCAGCGCGAGGTGGAAGAGCGGGATGAGCTGGAGGTACACGGCCTGGAGGAAAGCGCCCGAGACGGCGCTGCCGAGTGCCGCGCAGGCCATCACCGTGAGGGCGGCCATGGGCCGGCGGCGGCGCAGGCAGAGGGGGAGGGCGAGGCCCAGGCTGAGGACGACCACCTGCCAGGTGGGGACGGTCGGATCGGGGGCGGTGTTCCGCCAGCCGCCGGACGCGTCCACGAGCACCGCCCCCGTCCAGAAGAGGGTCAGGGCGGCGTCCCAGACCCGGGGGCGGCGGGCGTCGGCGGCGCGGACCAGGGTGATCAGCTGCTGGACGCGTCCGCTGAGGCCCGTCGCTCCCGTGGTGTGCGTGGTCACCCCGTCATCATCCTCATACGTCGCGGCGCTTGAGCAACAGCGCGGGGACCGCGAGTGCCGCCGCCGCCCACAGGAGCAGGGCGAGGAGTGCGGCTCCGGGGGAGGCGGCGTCCGGCAGCGGGGTGGCGGAGCCGAGGACGCCGGCCGCCTGGGTGGGGAAGTACCGGACGGCCGTCTCCATCGCCCCGTAGGGGAGCATCCCGAGGATCTCGGGGACGATCAGGACCCCGCCGACGAAGGCGCCGATCGCGCCCGGGACCGAGCGGAGGGCCGCGCCGAGGCCGAGGGCGACGAGACCGAGGAGGGTGAGGCCGGCGGCGTTGCCCGCGAGGGCGGCGAGGACGCCGTCGTCGGTGAGGGAGGCGGCCTGGTCGGTGTCGGAGAGGAAGAGCTGTGCGGTGAGGAAGGTCAGCAGGTTGGTGACGAAGGTGACCGTGAGGACGGCGCCGGTGAAGACGGCGGCCTTCGCCCACAGGACGGGCAGCCGGGTGGGGACGGCGGTGAGGGTGGCGCGGATCGTGCCCGTCGCGTATTCGCCGGCCGTGACGAGGATGCCGAGGACGGCGAGGGCGATGGCGCCGAGCTGGGAGCCGTAGAGGGTGAGGACGACGGTGTCGACGTCGGAGTCGCCGCCGTCCGAGGTGTAGGTGGTGCCCATGAGGATGCCGACGCCGAGGACGAGGGCGGCGGCGGTGAGGGCCGTGATCCAGGTGGAGCGGAGGGTCCGGAGTTTGTGCCACTCGGAGTGGACGACGCGGGCGAGCGTGACGGTGCCGGTGCCGGGGGGTGTCGGGGTGGTCCCGGGGGTGACCTCGGGGTTGGCGGTGGTCGTCATACGGGGGCTCCCTGGTACTCGACGGAGTCGTGGGTGAGGGCCATGAACGCCTGCTCCAGGGACGGGGCCTGCGGGGCGAGTTCATGGAGGGGGACGCCGTGGGCGGCGGCCGTGCGGCCGATCTCCGGGGCGTCCGGGCCGGTGACGAGAAGGGTGTCGGGGGCATCGACGGTGATTCCGGCGCCCGGCAGCAGGGCGCGCAGCCGGTCGGCCTCGGGGGTGACGACCCTGACGGAGGTGCCGCCGGAGGTGCGGACGAGTGCCTCGACCGTGGTGTCGGCGAGGAGCCGGCCCTTGCCGATGACGATCAGGTGGTCGGCGGTGAGGGCCATCTCGCTCATCAAGTGCGAGGAGACGAGGACGGTACGGCCCTCGGCGGCCAGCGACCTGAGGAGGGTGCGGATCCAGAGGACGCCCTCCGGGTCGAGGCCGTTGACCGGTTCGTCGAGGACGACGGCGGCCGGGTCGCCGAGGAGGGCGGCGGCGATGCCGAGGCGCTGGCCCATGCCGAGCGAGAAGCCCTTCACGCGCTTGTGGGCGACCTGGGTGAGGCCGGTCAGGGCGAGCACCCGCTCGACCCGCGCCCCGGGGATGCCGTGGGTGTGGGCGAGGGCCGTGAGGTGGTGGTGGGCGGTCCGGCCGGGGTGCACGGAGCGGGCTTCGAGGAGGGCGCCGACGCGGGTGAGCGGGGCGCCGTGGCGGGCGTAGGGGAGGCCGTCGACGGTGGCGTGGCCGTGGGTGGGGGCGTCGAGGCCGAGGATCATACGGAGGGTGGTGGACTTTCCGGCACCGTTGGGGCCGAGGAAGCCGGTGACGGTGCCCGGGTGGACGGTGAAGCTGAGGTCCCGGACGACGGTGGTGTCGCCGTACCTCTTGGTGAGGTTCTCTGCTCGGATCATGTCTTCGACGCTAGGGAGCGGGCGGCGGCCGGGCGTCCGACCGGGGGCGGGAGCCGGGCGGCGGGCGTAGTACCGGGGTACCACGGGGAAAAGGCCTTGTCGGCGGGGGCGGGGGCGTCGGAGTATCTGGCCATGGACCTTTCGATACGTGTCATCCGTGCCGACGAGTGGGAGCGGACCCGCGAGATCCGCCTGGCGGCCCTGCGGGATCCGGTCGCTCATCTCGCCTTCCTCGACACGTACGAGGCGGCTGTCGAGCGCCCGGACGAGTTCTGGCGGGACCGGGCCGCGGGCGCGTCGGAGGACGGCGACGGGAAGGTGCGGCAGTTCGTGGCCGAGACCCCGGACGGGCGCTGGGTCGGCACCGTGTCGCTCCTGGTGGAACGGACCGGGGCCGAGCTGCCGTTCGGGCCGCTGCCGAAGGCCGACCAGACGCACATCGTCGGGGTCTACGTACGTCCCGAGGTCCGCGGGACGGGTGTGATCGACGAGCTGTTCCGGACGGCCGTGGAGTGGTCCTGGGCACTGCCGGAGCCGGTCGAGCGGGTGCGGCTGTACGTCCACGAGGACAACGCGCGGGCGGACGCCTTCTACCGGCGATTCGGGTTCACGGCCTCGGGCGTGCGGGTGCCGGTGCCGGGGCAGGACAGGGCGATGGAGGTCGAGTACGAGCTGCGGCGGCCGGTCTGAGGCCGGTGGGTGTCGTGCCGGGCCGGGCCGGCCGCTCGCGCGGCTCGGCCGGCCCGGTGTCTCAGACGGTGTTCGGCGCGTACTCCGGCCAGCGGGACCGGGCCTGTTCGCGGGAGCGGAGCAGGGCCAGGGTCGGCAGGCCCTGGGTGTGGCCGCCGGCGAGCAGCGCGGGGAGCTGGGGGAGCGGGGCCACGGCGGCGACGTCGTCGAGGACGAGCGTCATTGGTGGGTCGAGCCGACCGTCGGATGACCGTGCGGCCATGCGGCGGCCGTGCTCGACCACGCTTGCGGCGAGCGCGGTGAGGAGCGGCATCGCGCCGGGGTGGGTGCGGGGATCCTCGATCGGTTCCCCCACCACGTAGAGGGTGCCCCCTTCGGGGAGGAAAGATGCCAGGGCCAGCGAATCCGTTCGGTTCGGTGTGCAGGCGTCCCTGATGTGGATCGAGGAGAGTGCCCCCAGCGCGCGGGCCGTCAGTTCCTGGGCCAGGCGGCGGCTTTCGGGGTGCGCGGTGAGCGCCGATTCGAGCAGGCCCGCATGGCCAGAGGCCGCCTTCGGGTGGCTGCGGAGGATGCGTACCGGCTCGTGGGCGCCGGCGCCCTGTGCCCAGCGGTGGACCTGGCGGAAGGGGCGTCCGTCGACGGCGGCGGCGTGCAGCCAGCAGTGCAGGAGCGTTTCGGCGGTGTCGGCGGTGGCCGCGTCCAGGCGGGCGTGGGGGCGTACGGGGGCCAGCAGGGCGATCGCCCGTTCCTTGGCCACCGCCGGGTCCTCGCAGTGCTCGGACGGCGACCAGTGGAGCCGGGCCGGGGTGTCGCAGAGGTGGCCGGGGTCGTGGACGAGGACCGGGCCGAGTTTGCCGCGCGCGTCCTTGGTGGCGGACCAGACGGTGGGGTCGGAGGTGACGACCAGGACCGCGCCCTCGGCGTCCCGGATGGCCTGCACGGCGGCGGGGCGGCGGGCTTCCGGGGGGCCGTAGAGGGTGCGGGGGGTTCCCGCGGGGGCCGGGGCCGGGGCGGGTGGGGGAGTCACGGTCGGGGGGTGCTCTGCCGCCGGGCGGCGGGGGGCCGGGGGTGCGGGCTCCGGTAGGGGCTGTTCTTCCCGTACGGGCTCCCCGGGCTCTTCGCGCTCCTCGGGCCTCCGCAGGGGTGTCTGAGGCTTCCGGAGGGGGTCCTCGGGTGCGGGCCCCGGAGTCTCCCGTACGGGCTCCGGAGTCTCCCGTACGGGCTCCGAGAACTCCCGTACGGGCTCCGCCCGTGCCGGCTGCCTGACCGTCCCGTACGCCCCCGCCTTCCTGTGGGCGCGCACCGCTCGCCAGCGGGTCACCGTGCCCAGGGCGAAGACCGCAAGGACGAGGAGGATCATCGCCTCGCCGATCAGCAGACCCCAGAACAGGCCGTACCCCGACAGCTGGCCCGGCGGGGTGGACGGCCAGGCCGCCGGGAGGTCCGTCGGGGCCGTCGCCAGCGAGCGCAGTGCCGAAGGGGTGCCCGTGAAGGCGACGCCCTGCGGCCAGGCCCCGTGGGAGAAGAGCCCCGAGAGCCCGGTCGCCGTCCACACCAGGACCGTGAAGCAGAGGAGGAGGGCGAAGAGGCTGAGCAGCAGCCCGTCGGAGATTCCTCCGCCTCCGCCCCCTCCCTTTCGTGCCGATTCCATTTATGCCACCGTCGACTGCGAAGTGCCGTTCATCTGCTGCTCGATGAGGATCGCGCGCTGTTCGGTCTCCCACTCCAGTTCCGGGTCGGAGACGGAGGACTCGGTCATGGCGCGGTCCGTGTAGACCAGCGGGCGTTCCCGTTCGGTGATGAGGTGTTTGACCACCTGCACATTGCCGTTGACGTCCCAGACCGCGATGCCGGGGGTGAGGGTCGGGATGATCTCGACCGCCCAGCGTGGCAGGCCGAGGACCCGGCCGGTGTTGCGTGCCTCGTCGGCCTTCTGGGCGTAGATGGTCCGGGTGGAGGCCATCTTGAGGATCGCCGCCGCCTCCTTGGCCGCCGCTCCGTCGACGACGTCGGAGAGGTGGTGGACGACGGCGACGAAGGACAGGCCGAGGCGGCGGCCGAACTTCAGCAGCCGCTGGAACAGCTGGGCGACGAAGGGGCTGTTGATGATGTGCCAGGCCTCCTCGACCAGGAAGATGCGCTTCTTCCGGTCGGGGCGGATCCAGGTGTGCTCCAGCCACACGCCGACGATCGCCATGAGGATGGGCATGGCGATGGAGTTGCGGTCGATGTGGGACAGGTCGAAGACGATCAGGGGTGCGTCGAGGTCGATGCCGACGGTCGTCGGGCCGTCGAACATGCCCCGGAGGTCACCGTCGACCAGCCGGTCCAGGACGAGGGCGACGTCCAGGCCCCAGGCCCGTACGTCGTCTATGTCGACGTTCATCGCCTCGGCGGACTCGGCCTCGGGGTGGCGCAGGCGCTCGACGATGTCGGTGAGGATCGGCTGCCGGTCGGTGGTGTGCTCGGTGACGTAGGCGTGGGCCACCTTGAGCGCGAAGCCGGAGCGCTCGTCGAGGCCGTGGCCCATCGCCACCTCGATGATCGTACGGAGCAGCGCGAGCTGGCCCGTGGTCGTGATCGACGGGTCGAGCGGGTTCAGACGGATACCGGAGTCGTTGGCGACCATCGGGTCCAGGCGGATGGGGGTTATCCCCAGCTCCTGGGCGATGAGGTTCCATTCGCCGACGCCGTCCTCGCCCTGCGCGTCGAGGACCACGACCTGCCGGTCGCGGAAGCGGAGCTGGCGGAGCACGTACGTCTTCTCCAGCGCCGACTTGCCGTTGCCGGACTCGCCGAGGACCAGCCAGTGCGGGGCGGGCAGTTGCTGCCCGTACAGCTGGAAGGGGTCGTAGATGTACCCCTTCCCGCTGTAGACCTCGCGGCCGATGATGACGCCGGAGTCGCCGAGGCCGGGTGCGGCGGTCGGCAGGTAGACGGCCTGGGCCTGCCCGGTGGAGGTGCGGACGGGCAGGCGGGTCGTCTCCACCTTCCCGAGGACGAAGGAGGTGAAGGCATCGGTGAGGACGGACAGCGGATCTCGCATCGGTCTGTGCCCCTTCGGCCCTAGCGGCGGATGCCGGTCGCGAACGGCAAGGTGTTCACAAAGGCCCGGTGGTGCTCGCGGTCGCACCACTCCAGCTTCAGATACGACTTGCCGGCGGAGGCCCTGATCGTGCGCTTGTCCCGGGCCAGGGCCTCGGGCGAACGCGACGACACCGTGATGTACCCGACGAGGTTCACCCCTGCCGCGCCACTGGCGAGATCTTCACCCCGCTGGTCGAGCCGGCCGTGGGCGGCGATGTCGCGCGGGTCGACCGTGCGGTTCATCTTGGCGGCGCGGCTGGCGTCGGCCTCGTCGTTGGTCTTCTCGGTGAGCATCCGCTCGATGGCGACCTCGGTGGGCTCCAGGTCCATGGTCACGGCGACCGTACGGATGACGTCCGGGGTGTGGACGAGGAGCGGGGCGAGGAAGTTCACGCCGACCGGGGTCATCGGCCACTCCTTCACCCAGGCCGTGGCGTGGCACCAGGGGGCGCGGGTGGAGGACTCGCGGGTCTTGGCCTGGAGGTACGTCGCTTCCATCGCGTCGAGTTCGGCCGGCCAAGCGTTTCGTTTCGTCATGGCCTGGATGTGGTCGATGGGGTGGTCCGGGTCGTACATGGAGTGCACGAGGGAGGCCAGCCGGGACTGCCCGAGGGGCTGGCGGACGCGGATGTCGGCCTCGGCGAGGCGGGCGCAGATGTCGGTGAGCTCGCGGGCCATGACGACGGCGAGGCCGGCGTCGCGGTCGAGCTTGCGGGCGCCGGAGGCGTGCCGGGCGGCGCGGGCCATGGCGTTGGCCTCGGCAGCGAGTTCGCGCGTGTAGTGCATGCAGGCGACGAGATACGCGCGGTGCTGCTCGCTGGAGGTGGAGACCATCGACTGGAGCTGGTCGTACGACTCCATGAGCCACGCGGGCGCGTGCGGGTCGCCGCGCTGGCCGACGTCCTTGGCGTGCGCGTCGGGGTCGGCGGGGAGCGTACGGGCCAGCATCTGGAGGCGGGTCACGAAACCGTCGCCGTTGGCGACGTGCTTGAGGAGGGTGCCGAAGCGGTCGACCAGGGCCTCCTGGTCCTCGCTGTCGCGCAGGCCGACGCCGGGGCCCTCGATCTCGATGGCGGCGGTGACGGTGCGGCGGTCGGCGTGCAGGAGGACGGCGATCTCGTCGGGGCCGAAGGGGGCGGCGAGCCAGCCGACGCGGCCGATGCCGGGCGGCGGGCCGACCTCGACCTCGCGGCCGTCGAGGCGGGTGCCGGCCTCGGTGACGACGGAGCGGTAGGCGGTACCGCGCTTGAGCATCCGCTTGTAGCTGCGGTTGATCTCGAACCACTTGTAGAACGTGCGGTGCTTGTACGGCAGGTACACGGCGGCGATCGCGAGCATGGGCAGGCCGGCGAGGAGCGCGATCCGCAGGGGGAGGAGGGGGACGAGGAGTCCGCTCATCATGCCGAGGAAGGCGCCGGCGATGATCAGGGCGATCTCGCCGGTCTCGCGGTTCTTGCCGACGATCGCGTTCGGCCGGGCGCGGCCCACGAGATACGTACGGCGGGGCGCGACCGGCTGGGACTGGGTCGTCAACGCCCTGCACCTCCAGAGTTCTTGCGGTTGCTGTGCGGGGTACCCGCGGTGGGACTGCTGCTACGGGGCGGGGGCGGGGGAGTCGCGCCGCCACCGCTGCCGCCGCGGCTGCTGTGGGCGGCCATGCCGCCGGACATCGGGTTCGCGGCGCGGGCGGGCTGGGAGGACTGGCCGCCGCCGTCGCCGCGGGAGCTGTGCGTCTTGATGCCCTGGGAGACGAGGGACGCGGGGGAGGAGATGACGGCCGCTGCCGCGTTCTCGCCGGCGCGGTGCAGGCGGTTGTTGCGGGAGGCGGCGATCTCGTCGCCGAAGCCGGGGACGAAGCGGTAGATCATCCCGGAGGCGAAGATCGCGAGCAGGATGATCGCGAGGCCGGACACGACGGCGGAGAACGAGTCGGGGCCGGTGCCGGAGGAGAGCGCGCCGGCCAGTCCGAGGACGATGACGATGACCGGTTTGACCATGATGATCGCGATCATGATGCCCGCCCAGCGGCGGACGTGGCCCCACATGTTCTTGTCGACGAGCCCCGAGTAGACGACGACGCCGAGGAGGGCGCCGACGTACAGCATCACGGCGCGGAGGAACAGCTCCAGGTAGAGCACGCCGGCGGCGAGGACGGTCACCAGCGACACGATGATCAGCATGATGGGGCCGCCACCGATGCTGTCGCCCTTCTGGAGGGCCTGCTTGAAGCTGCCGAAGAAGACGTCGGTCTGCTGACCGGTGCCGGAGGCGACGACCTCGGTGACGGCGTCGGTGGCGTTGACCACGGTGTAGAGGATCAGCGGGGTGAACGCGGAGGCGAGGACCGTCAGCCAGAGGAAGCCGATGGCCTCGGAGAAGGCGGTGGTGAGGGGCACGCCCCGGATGGCGCGCTTGGCGACGGCGAGGAGCCAGAGGAGGAGCGTGAGGAAGGTCGACGCGGCGAAGACGATGGCGTAGCGGCCGAGGAACTCGGGGTTGGTGAAGTCCACGTCGGCGGTCGCTTTGACGGCCTGGGAGAGCTTGTCGACGATCTCGATGGCGGCGTCGGCGCAGCCGCGGGCGAGGGAGGAGAGGGGGTCGAGGGCGGCGGTGGGGTCGGTTGCGGGGGTCTTGTCGGCGCTGCCGGGCTGACCCCGCTCGCAGAAGTCCCGTGCGGGGCCGCGGATCAGCTCGCAGGCCTTGTCGCCGGCGCTCGGGCTGGGCGTCGGCGTGGGAGTGGGCGCCGCGAAGGCCCGGCCGGCGAACAGCACGAGGGCCGTCTGTGCCGCACCGAGCGTGGCGGCGATCCTGACGCCGAGCGGGAGCCGCTTACCGGGCATAGGTGAAGCCTCCGAACTGGCCGACAGCGTCGCTCATCTCCTGGGCCGTGGACGCCCGCTGATCGCGGCCGACGGGCACAGGACCGTCCTTCTGGCTGAAGCCGGTGACCTTCCAGTCGCCGTCGCCCCATCGCAGTTCGTACGAGGTGGTGTACCAGGACTCGGTCACGGGGTTCTGGGAACCCTCCCCGGCCAGGCCGAAGAGGGACGAGAACCAGATCGACACCGTCGCCTTGTCGTCGGCGTAGCTCTCCACCTTGGACCCCACGGGGATGACACGGGAGATGAACGTCAGTCCGGCGGGGGCGGTGCCGTCCTCCTGGAGGCCGACCCGGCCGAGGAATCCCTTGTCGGTGTAGACCTTGTCGAGTTCGCCCTGCCGGGCGGCGATGGTCGCCGGTGCGTAGACCGCTTGCACGATCTCGTTCCGGCCGACGGTCGTGAACATCTCCGCCGACCCCAGCGCCACCGCGTAGTTCGTCGCCGCGCTCTGGGCGCCCTGGTCGTCGTGGGGGTAGCCCGTGGGGATTCGGCCGTTCTTGCCGGTGACCGGGCGGACGCCCGTCGCCGCCGTGGGGGCCGCTTTGCCGTGGGTGGTGCCGGAGGGGCCCGCCGCGTCGGCCGGGTCGCCGCCGCCGCGGTTGGCGAAGGCGATGGCCGCGACGAGGACGACGACCACGCCCACGACCGTGATGAGTGAACGGGAGCTGCGGACGGGGCGGCGGGCGCCGCCGTAGACGTCGCCGCTGTTGCCCTCGGGCAGGCGGGTCCGGGTCTGGCCCGATCCGCCCACGCCGCCGAAGCTGTCGTGCTCGTCACCGGGACTCATGCCGGGTACGCCCCCTCACTGGTTCGCGGTACGGGCAGTGCTGCAACATGACTGGACATCAGGAACGCATTCTCAGGTGGACGGGGTCCGACGGGGAATCAGACGGCCATCCCGTACACGATGGTGAACAGCGTCCCCAGTGAGCCGATGATGAAGACTCCGGTCAGGCCGGCCACGATCAGGCCCTTGCCCTGTTCCGCGCTGAACGTGTCCCGGAGGGCGGTCGCGCCGATGCGCTGCTTGGCCGCTCCCCAGATGGCGATGCCGAGGCAGAGCAGGATGGCCACGGCCATCACGACCTCGATCATCACCTTGGCCTCGTTGCCGAGGCTCCCGAAAGGCCCCCAGTTCGGGGCGATTCCACCGATGATGGTGGTGATGTCACCCTTTTCAGCCGCCAGGTACATGTAACTCACCGCCCCTGTGGGGTAGTTGGTTGGCCCTGCCGGACGGCATGGGTCATCGCCCTATCTTCGCTGATGAAACCGCCCGCGTGTGACGGCTTGGCGGCTCTCTTTACCCGATCCCCGCACATCTGACCGACTTGACCGTCTTGACCTGCGGTGGTGCGGCCGGTTTCTATGCAAGGAAGCGTATGGTCACTCTGTGTATCACGGAGAGTGACTCCGGGCAATGATTGTCGTTGTTGCACTCTTGGGGCGGCGTCAGGGGGGCGGGGTGACCGGGGGTGTCGCGCAAGCGGCCCCGGCGGGCGCCGCGCGGCCTAGACTGTCCCTCGGGGGCGTACTGCCATGAGCCGAGGGGTGGTTGACGGTGCGTAGGGCCGGCAAGGCGTGGCTGGTGGGCGGTGGGGCGTTCGGGGTCTGTCTCGGCTTCGTCGTCCTGATCGTCGTCGGTACGTACTCGGCGGCCGCCGGTCTCGTCGGCGGCGCCGGAGGTACGAAGAACGGGACCGTGGCCCTCGCCAAGGGTTCCGTACCGGCGCTCTACCAGGGGCTCGTGCAGCGGTGGGGGAATCTCTGCCCCGCCATCAACCCGGCGCTGCTCGCCGCCCAGCTGTACCAGGAGAGCGGCTGGAACCCGCGGGCCGTCTCCTCGGCGGACGCCCGGGGCATCGCCCAGTTCATCCCCAGCACCTGGGCCGGGCATGGCGTGGACGGCGACGGGGACGGGGACCGGGACATCTGGGACCCCAAGGACGCGATCCCTTCGGCGGCCTCGTACGACTGCGAGCTGGCCGGCTATGTGAAAGACGTGCCCGGGGACCCGGCGAACAACATGCTGGCGGCGTACAACGCGGGCGCGTACCGGGTCATCAAGAACGGCGGGGTCCCGCCCATCAGCGAGACCCAGAACTACGTGCGGATCATCCGGTCCCTGGAGAAGAGCTTCGCCCGGCCGCTGGGCCGGGTCGATCCGTCCCGGCAGGCGGCGGGCGCGATCCACTACGCGCAGCAGAAGCTCGGCACCCCGTACCTCTGGGGCGGCACCGGGACGGCCTCGCAGAACGGCCGGTTCGACTGCTCCGGCCTCACCCTGGCCGCGTTCGACAGCGTCGGCGTCCAGCTGCCGCGCGTCGCCAACGACCAGTACAACGCCGGGCCGCACCCCTCGCGTGACGAACTGCTCCCCGGCGACCTGGTCTTCTTCTCCGACGACCTGACCAACTCGCGGGCCATCCGGCACGTCGGCATCTACGTCGGCGGCGGGTACATGATCGACGCGCCGCGCACCGGGGCGGTGATCCGCTTCGACCGGATCGACACCCCGGACTACTTCGGGGCGACCCGGGTCACCGAGGAGGGTGCGGCGGCGCTGTCGACCCATCTCCCGGAGGCCTGAGCGGAGGAGACGGACCGTCGGGGCCGTACCGGACATGGCCGGAACTCTTCGTCATGCACGGGCCCTGAGCTGCGGAGAACCGTCACTCTTCGATAACGTCGTCATGATCCACCGGAGAGACGGAACGTGCGCCTCGGGCGACTCGTTCCCTGATCCGAGCGCTCTGGCCACGGGGGTTGGAAACCAGACACACAGACACGAGAGCAAGGGGCCGCAGCAGATGGCTGGACTCGCATCGGACGGTTCGAACCCCGATGTCGGCCTGCTCTACGACATCAACGGGCTGGCGAAGGCCGCCCCGCCCTGGTTCGACCGTGTCATGGAGTTCGTCGGCGAGTACGGGATCATGCTCGCGATGGTGCTCGTGATGCTGTCGTGCTGGTGGAGCGTCCGCAGGCGCGGCACCCTCGCCGACTCCGTCTCCGCCGTCGCCGGCCTCGTCTGGGCCCCGCTGGCCGCCGGCATCGCGCTCCTGGTCAACATCCCCATCCGCGGCTTCGTCGAGCGCCCCCGGCCGTTCAGGGAACACCAGGGCCTTGAGGTCCTCGTCGAGGGGAAGACCGACTTCTCCTTCGTCAGCGACCACGCCACCCTCGCGATGGCCCTCGGCGTCGGGGTCTTCGTCGCCCACCGCAGGTTCGGGCTCGTCGCCATCGGCCTGGCCCTCGCCGAGGGCTTCGCGCGCGTCTACATGGGGGTGCACTACCCGACCGACGTCATCGGCGGCTTCGCCCTGGGCACGGCGGTGGCGCTGCTCCTCGCGCCGCTCGCCCTGGCGCTGCTCAACCCGCTGCTCTCCGCCGTCGCCCGCTCGGGGCGCGGCGCCCGGCTGGTCCGTTCCCGCCGGGCCGAGGGGCCGCGGCGCCCGGAGGCGGTCGGCATCCCGGAGCCGCGCGTCAACGGTCCGGCCGCAGGGCCGGACAGCGGCCGGAACGACCTCGCGGCGTAGCGGGTCCCGGATCGGGCCTCGTCACTCGTCGCCCGGACCTCGTGGCCCGGACCTCGTGGCCCGCTCAGATCTCGTCGCCCGGCGTGGTGCGCAGGTGGTCCGCCGCGTCCGTGCGGGCGCGGTCCCTGGATCTTCTCGCCGGGCCCGTCCAGCCGCAGCTACAGCGTGCCAGCGCGAACGAGCCGCGCTCCGTCGTCGTCGTGTGGTGGGAGGCCTGCGCGTGCACCCCACCACCGTACTGCGCGTGACGGCGCGCCCGGACCGTCGTTATGGGATCGGGTGCCCCCGGACCCGCGGGGGCCCGTGGGGAGGGCGGGTCCCGGGCAAACAGCGGTGAGGCGTTGGGGGTTGGTAGGCGATGGTGGTGCATCGGTACGGGCGTCCGCACGGTCGCGGCAGTGGGGCGTTCGCCTTCACCGCCGTCCTGGTCGGTTCCCTGGTGGGGGCCGGGACGGTCACGGGGTGCGCGGCCCCCGAGGACCCGAAGCCGAAGGGTGCCCCCGCCCTCGTCGTACGGAACGCGGCGGAGGTGCTGACGAGGGCCGGCACCTCCAAGGCCACCACCTCCATGGAGATGGCCGCGGGCGGGACCCGGGTCACGATCCGGGGCGAGGGCGGCTACGACTTCCGGCGCCGTACCGGTCGGCTCCAGGTGGTGCTGCCGAAGGACGCGGCAGGGACGAGTGAGCACCGGCCGATCACCGAACTGCTCACCCCCGGCGCCCTCTACATGAAGAACCGGGGGGCGGGGGTGCCCGCCGACAAGTGGGTCCGGGTGGACACCACGACTCTCGACGACGGGAACCTGGTCACCGGCGGAGCCACCGATCCGGCCGCCGCCGCCGAGCTGCTGGGGGGCGTCCGGGAGGTCACGTACCTCGGCGAGGTCGATCTGGCAGGGGTGAAAGTCAGCCACTACCGAGGGGTCACGGACATCGCCCGTGCCGCCCGGGTCGCCTCGCCGCAGCTGCGGGGGGCGCTCGCCGCGGCGGCGAAAGGGTTCGCCAAGGACACGGTGCCCTTCGACGCGTACCTCGACGGGGAGGGGCGGCTGCGGAAGGTGCGCCACCAGTTCAGCTTCAGCAACCGGGGGCGTACGGTCGCGGTCGCGTCGACCACCCTGCTCTACGGCTTCGGCATCCCCGTCGAGGTGACGCTGCCGGACCGCCGTGACATCTTCGCCGGGAAGATCAAGGCCTGACCTGGGCCGCCGCCGCCGGGACCATCGGCAAATGGTCCGGACGTGTCATGCGCGGATTGTGCCGCCGTCCCTACGCTGGGAGACCGCTGGGAGACGACGCCGGCAGGAAGAGGTGGATGCGCGTGGCCCCGCCCGGTACAGCGACCGTGCCAGCAGACCCGGACCGCGTCGCCCTCGCCGAGATAGAACTGTGCGGCGAGCTGATCATCGCGGCCTCGGCCGCGGACGGGGAGCGGCTCAGTGCCGACCGCATCGACGAGGTGCTGCGGGTGGCGGCGGAGCGGGCCGCGGAGGACCACTGACGGTACGGCCCCGCCCACGCCGGCCGGCGCGGGGAACGGCTCAGGTGCGCATCATGCGGGCGATGGCCTTGGTGGCCTCCTCGACCTTGGCGTCGATGCCCTCGCCGCCCTTGGCCGCGGCGTCCGCGACGCAGTGCCGCAGGTGCTCCTCCAGGAGCTGGAGCGCGAAGGACTGGAGCGCCTTCGTCGAGGCGGAGACCTGCGTGAGTATGTCGATGCAGTAGACGTCCTCGTCGACCATCCGCTGGAGACCGCGGATCTGGCCCTCGATCCGGCGGAGTCGCTTGAGGTGCTCGTCCTTCTGCTTGTGGTAGCCGTGCACACCGTGCCCGTGGTCGGCCGCCTCGACGGCCTCGACGGTCTCGGGGGTGACCTGGTCCGCCTCGGTGGTCGTCATCGCGTCCTCCCGTTGTCCATTAAGGGGGTGTATACCCCTCGTGGGTATATGGTACCGATCCCCGCCGGTCCGGGCGGGGGTCCGTGCTGTTCACTGTGCCTGATGGGCGACACTGAGAGATGCCGGTTAGCCGTGGCCGGATGATGCGCCTAGCATCAGCCTGACCGAAACCCAGCACCCCGAGGACCCCACGTGCGATTTCGTCTGACCCCCAGGGAGACGAGCTTCTACGACATGTTTGCCGCGTCCGCGGACAACATCGTCACGGGCTCCAAGCTCCTGATGGAACTGCTCGGGGCGGAGCCTTCCGCCCGGGCCGAGATCGCGGAGCGGATGCGGGCAGCGGAGCACGCCGGCGACGACGCGACCCATGCCATCTTCCACCAGCTGAACTCCTCCTTCATCACGCCGTTCGACCGCGAGGACATCTACAACCTGGCGTCCTCCCTCGACGACATCATGGACTTCATGGAGGAGGCCGTCGACCTGGTCGTCCTCTACAACGTCGAGGAGCTCCCCAAGGGTGTCGAGCAGCAGATCGAGGTGCTGGCGCGGGCGGCGGAGCTGACCGCCGAGGCCATGCCGAACCTGCGGACCATGGCCAACCTCACCGAGTACTGGATCGAGGTCAACCGGCTGGAGAACCAGGCGGACCAGATCCACCGCAAGCTGCTCGCGACGCTCTTCAACGGCAAGTACGACGCCATCGAGGTGCTGAAGCTCAAGCAGATCGTGGATGTGCTGGAAGAGGCGGCCGACGCCTTCGAGAAGGTGGCCAACACGGTGGAGACCATCGCGGTCAAGGAGTCCTGAGGCTTCGTGGACACCTTTGCTCTGATCGTGACCATCGGTGTCGCGCTCGGCTTCACATATACGAACGGCTTTCACGACTCCGCCAACGCCATCGCCACCTCGGTGTCGACGCGTGCGCTGACCCCACGCGCGGCGCTCGCCATGGCGGCGGTGATGAACCTCGCGGGTGCCTTCATGGGCCAGGGGGTCGCCCACACCGTCAGCAAGGGCATCATCGAGACGCCCACCGGCGACAAGGGGATGGGCATCCTCTTCGCCGCACTGCTCGGCGCGATCGTCTGGAACCTGGTCACCTGGTACTTCGGTCTTCCCTCGTCCTCCTCGCACGCCCTGTTCGGCGGCATGGTGGGCGCGGCGCTCGCGGGTGGCACGGAGGTCATCTGGTCGGGTGTCCTCGAGAAGGTCGTCATCCCGATGTTCGTCTCGCCGGTCATCGGTCTGATCGCCGGTTACCTGGTCATGTGCGCGATCCTGTGGCTCTTCCGCAAGTCCAACCCGCACAAGGCCAAGCGCGGCTTCCGTATCGCGCAGACCGTGTCCGCGGCCGGCATGGCCCTCGGCCACGGTCTCCAGGACGCGCAGAAGACCATGGGCATCGTGGTGATGGCCCTGGTCATCGCGGACGTCCAGGGCGCCGACGCCCCGATCCCGGTGTGGGTGAAGATCGTCTGCGCCATGATGCTCTCGCTGGGTACGTACGCGGGCGGCTGGCGCATCATGCGGACCCTCGGCCGCAAGATCATCGAGCTGGACCCGCCGCAGGGTTTCGCGGCGGAGACCACCGGTGCGTCGATCATGTTCGGTGCCGGCCTGATGTTCGGCGCACCGATCTCCACGACTCATGTCATCACCTCCGCGATCATGGGCGTCGGCGCGACGAAGCGCGTCAACGCGGTCCGCTGGGGCGTCGCCAAGAACATCGTGATGGGCTGGTTCATCACCATGCCGGCGGCTGCGATCGTCGCCGCCGCGAGCTACTACGTGGTGCAGCTGTTCTTCGGCTGACGGATCGTGGCGCCCGGTCGGTCTGCTGGGGGTCCGGGGGTCGTCCCCCGGGGGGTGCGGTATCACCATGCCGGCGGCTGCGATCGTCGCCGCCGCGAGCTACTACGTGGTGCAGCTGTTCTTCGGCTGACAGGCTGGGGCAAATGGCCGGGCCCGGCTCCCCCGTGGGGGAGCCGGGCCCTTCGTCGTACGGTGGCACCGCCATGCAGCACCGCAGACGAGTCTTTATCCGAAGCGGCCGGAGATGTAGTCCTCGGTCGCCTGGACGCTCGGGTTGGAGAAGATCCGCTCGGTGTCGTCGAGCTCGATCAGCTTGCCGGGCTGGCCGACGGCCGCCAGGTTGAAGAAGGCCGTACGGTCCGAGACGCGGGCGGCCTGCTGCATGTTGTGCGTCACGATGACGATCGTGAAGCGCTCCTTCAGCTCGCCGATCAGGTCCTCGATCGCCAGCGTCGAGATCGGGTCGAGGGCCGAGCAGGGCTCGTCCATCAGCAGGACGTCGGGCTCGACCGCGATGGCGCGGGCGATGCACAGACGCTGCTGCTGACCGCCGGAGAGGCCGGAGCCCGGCTTGTTCAGGCGGTCCTTGACCTCGTTCCAGAGGTTGGCGCCCTTGAGGGACTTCTCGACGATCTCGTTGAGCTGGGACTTCTTGTACTTGCCGTTGAGCCGCAGGCCCGCCGCCACGTTGTCGAAGATCGACATGGTGGGGAAGGGGTTGGGGCGCTGGAAGACCATGCCGACCGTGCGGCGCACGGCGACGGGGTCGACGTTGGTGCCGTACAGGTTCTCGTCGTCCAGCATCACCTTGCCCTCGACACGGCCGCCGGGGGTGACCTCGTGCATCCGGTTGAGGGTGCGGAGGAAGGTGGACTTGCCGCAGCCGGAGGGGCCGATGAAGGCCGTCACGGAGCGGGGCTCGACGGTCATCGAGATGTCGTCGATCGCCTTGTGGGCGCCGTAGTAGGCGGAGAGGCCGCTGACGTCGATTCGCTTGGCCATATCAATTCACTTCCCGGGTGGCCCCGCTCGGCGGAGCCGAATGTCGAGGCCTAGCGGCCGGTCTTGGGGGCCTTCCAGCGGGCGATGCCGCGGGCCACCATGTTGAGGATCATGACGAAGGCGATCAGGACGAGCGCTGCGGCCCAGGCGCGGGCCACGGCTGCGTCGGTGCCGACCGCGTACTGCTCGTACACGTAGAGCGGCAGGGAGGACTGGGCGCCTTCGAAGGGGTTCGGGTTGATGAGCTTCGTACCGAACACGAGGAGCAGGACCGGGGCCGTCTCACCGGTGATGCGGGCGACCGCGAGCATGACGCCCGTGGTGATGCCGCCGATCGCGGTGGGCAGGACCACCTTCAGGATGGTGCGCCACTTGGGGATGCCGAGCGCGAGGGAGGCCTCGCGGAGCTCGTTCGGGACGAGCTTGAGCATCTCCTCGGTGGAGCGGACCACGACCGGCATCATCAGGATGGCGAGGGCCATCGCGCCGGCGAAACCGGAGGGGCCGAAGCCCAGCATCAGGTTCCAGGTGGCGAGGACGAAGAGGCCGGCGACGATCGACGGGATGCCCGTCATGACGTCGACGAAGAAGGTGACGGCCTGGGCGAGCTTGCCGCCGCCGTACTCGACGAGGTAGACGGCGGTGAGGAGGCCGATCGGCGCGGCGATCACGGTCGCGATGGCGACCTGCTCGATGGTGCCGAGCAGCGCGTGGTAGACACCGCCGCCGGCCTCGGTGTCGAGGACGCCGTTCATCGAGTGGGTCAGGAAGTAGAAGTCGAGGACCTGCGCGCCCTTGCTGATCGTGACCCAGCCGAGGGAGAGCAGCGGGATGACGGCGAGGACGAAGCACACCCAGACGAGGCTGGTGGCGACGCGGTCCTTGGCCTGGCGGCGGCCCTCGACCTTGGTGGTCACGGTGAACGTGACGAGGACGAAGAGCAGCGCGGCGATCAGACCCCACTGGACCTTGCTGTGCCAGCCGGCGGCGAGGCCGATCCCGGCGCCCGCGGCGACGGAGCCGGCGGCGACGGCGAGCGGGGTCCAGCGGGGGAGCCTGGCGTGGGAGAGGGACCCGGGGCGTGCGGCCACCGCGGTCGGACGTTCCTGTATGGCGTGGCTCATGCCGCGGCCCCCGAGTACTCCTTGCGCCGGCCGATGATCCAGCGGGCGGCGCCGTTGACCAGCAGGGTGATGACGAAGAGGACGAGACCGGAGGCGATCAGCGCGTCCCGGCCGAACTCGTTCGCCTCGTTGAACTTGGCGGCGATGTTCTGCGCGAACGTGCCGCCGCCCGGGTCGAGCAGGTGGCCCGAGAGGACGAAGCTGGGGGAGAGGACCACGGCGACGGCCATGGTCTCGCCGAGTGCGCGGCCGAGGCCCAGCATGGAGGCGGAGATGATGCCGGAGCGGCCGAAGGGCAGCACCGACATGCGGATGACCTCCCAGCGCGTGGCGCCGAGGGCGAGGGCGGCTTCCTCGTGCATCTTCGGGGCCTGGAGGAAGACCTCGCGGGTGACGTTGGTGATGATCGGAAGGATCATGATCGCCAGCAGGATGCCCACGGTGAAGAGGTTGCGGGCGACGCCGTCGGCGGACTTGTCGAAGATGTACGTCCAGCCCATGTACTGGTCGAGCCACTGGTTGAGGCCGTCCAGGTACGGGACCAGGAAGATCGCGCCCCAGAGGCCGTAGATGATGCTGGGCACGGCGGCGAGCAGGTCGACCACGTACGCGAGCGGCTTGGCCAGCTTGCGCGGGGCGTAGTGCGAGATGAACAGCGCGATGCCGATGGCGACCGGTACGGCGATCGCCATCGCGATGACCGAGGACACGATCGTGCCGAAGGCGAGGACGGCGATGCCGAAGGCCGGCGGGTGGCCGGCCGGGTTCCACTCGAAGGTGGTGAAGAAGTTGGCCTCGTCCTTCGAGATGGCGAGGACGGCGCGGTAGGTCAGGAAGGCCGCGATCGCGGCCATGATGACGAGCAGGGTGATGCCGGAGCCCTTGGAGAGGCCGCTGAAGACGCGGTCTCCGGGGCGGGCCGCGCTCTTGGCGCGCCGGCTCCTGTTCTTCTCTATGGCGGGTGGTGTCGTGGTAACCATCGGTTTCTCCGGTCTGCGGAGCCTTGCGGCTCCTGGCGGCGGTGCACCGGATGCCGGGGGCGGCCTCCTCCACGGGAGGTGAGGGGGCCGCCCCCGGTCGGGGGTCAGGACAGGGTCGGGACGATGGCGCGGACCTTGGCCGCGATCTCGGCCGGCATCGGCGCGTAGCCGGCGTCGGGGAGGACCTTCTGGCCCTCCTCGCTGATCGCGTAGTTGAGGAACGCCTTCAGGGTCGGCAGGGTCTCCGCCTTGTTGCCCTTGTCGCAGGCGATCTCGTAGGTGACGAGGACCAGCGGGTAGGCGCCCTCGGCCTTGGTGGCGTAGTCGAGGGAGAGGGCCACGTCGTTGCCCGTGCCCTTGACCTTCGCGGCGGCGATGGCCTTGGAGGCGTTCTCCGAGGTGGCGGCGACCGGGGCGGAGGCGCCGGTGTTGACGCTGACCGTGGAGATCTTGTTCGCCGTGGCGTGGGAGAGCTCGAAGTAGCCGATGGAGCCCTCGGCGTTCTTGACCGCCTGGGCGACACCGGAGGAGCCGTTGGCGGCCTGGCCACCCGGGGCGGGCCACGACTTGGTCTTCGGGTCGTACTTCCAGTCGGCCGCCGCGGTGGCCGAGAGGTACTTGCCCAGGTTCTGGGTGGTGCCGGACTCGTCCGAGCGGTGGAACGCCTGGATGGTGGAGTCGGGAAGCTTGGCGCCCGGGTTCAGCTTGGCGATCGCCGGGTCGTTCCACTTGGTGATCTTCGTGTCGAAGATCTTGGCGATGGTGGGGGCGTCCAGGACCAGGTTGTCCACGCCGTCCAGCTTGTAGCCGATGGCGATGGGGCCGCCCACCATGGGCAGGTTGATGCCGGTGCCGCCCGTGCAGACCTTCTTGGACTCGGCGACCTCTTCGTCCTTCAGGGCGGAGTCGGAGCCCGCGAAGGCGACCTGGCCCTGGTTGAACTTGGTGATGCCGCCACCGGAGCCGATGCCCTGGTAGTTGACCTCGACGCCCGAGCAGGCAGCCTGGAAGTTCTTGACCCAGAGGTCGACCGCGTTCTCCTGCGCGCTGGAGCCCGCGGCGAGCAGCTGGCCCTTGGCGCCGTCGCACTTGATGTTGGACGCCGCGGCGGAGGACTTGGTGCCGTTGTCCTTGGTCGGCGTCTCCGCGTTGTTGTCCGAGCCACACGCCGAGAGGACGAAGGCGCCGGAGACGACGAGGGCACCGATCGCGGAGGCGCGAAGCCCGTTCTTGCGCGAAAGCTTCACTTTCGGGTGTTCCTTCCAGAAGCCGCCCTGCCGCGGACCGAGTGTCCTGAACGTTCTACGGCGGCGTGTGTCGGTTGGTGGTGCATCGCTGTGCTCTGTGCACCGTGTAAGGCCGAAATTAGGCAGATCAGGTGAAGCGGTCGACGGAAGAGGGTGAACGGAAAGTGAACCGTGCCGGAAGCCCGGGTGCGGGGCGCTCGGGTGGGCGGCGGGAGGGTGTCGGGGGAGGGTTTCGCCGGGGGTCTTGGGAGGGCTGCGAGCGGAGAGATCAGGCCGGGGCGGCGGTGGACGGGCATGCCGGCGGGGCCCGGTGGTGGGCGGGGCCGGCAGGGCTCGGTGGTGCGCGCGGGCCGGGGCGCTCAGCGAGGGGTACGCGTCGTGCGGGCGCGGCTGTGGGCGCCGTGCCGGCTCGGTGGTGGGCGCCGTGCCGGCTCGGTGGTGGGCGCCGTGCCGGCTCGGTGGTGGGCGGTCGGGCCCGGCTCAGCGGTGGTTCGTCGCCATCGCCGCGTCCAGGAGTTCGCGGTCCCTGGGCTGGGTGAGGCGGGCGCGCGCCCGGGCCGGGGGCAGCCAGACGAGGGCGTCGACCTCGCGGCTCGGGACGAAGGTGCCGCCGAGGGTACGGGCCGCCCAGTAGTCGACCTCCTTGGGGCGGCCGTCCACGGTGTAGTGGACCGTCGGCAGCCGGGACCCCAGGGCACAGCGCTGCCCCGTCTCCTCGTACACCTCGCGCAGCGCGCACGCCTCCGCCGTCTCGGCGCGCTTCCGCTTCCCCTTGGGGTGCGACCAGTCGTCGTACTTCGGGCGGTGTACGAGCGCGATCTCGATGCCGTGACCGGTGGGCGCCGGGCGCCAGAGCACGCACCCGGCGGCACGGACCGGTTCCCGGCGCGGCTGCGTCACGGGACCGGTGCCGTCGTTCTTCGCCAGGCGCGCTGGAAGGCGAAGCGGGCCGCTTCGACCTCGTGGCGCTGGTCGGCGTGGAGGACCCCCAGGGCGTACGCGGTCGCCGGGGCGATGCGCGGGGTGCGGGCCGCGGCTGCGGCGGCTGCGGCGGCTTCCGCGGCGTCGCGGTGCCGGTCCAGGGCGCGGGCGGCCTCGTACAGGACCGAGTCGGGTTCGCCGCCGGTGTGCAGGGCCTCGGTGGCGTACCGGTGCAGCCGGAGCAGGAGCCGGGTGTGGTGCCAGGGCGCGTCCTGGCCCTCCCCGGCGGCGAGCGCGAGCGCCTCCGCGTTGTACGGGTGGGCCGCGCGGGTCAGGGGCAGCGCGGCCACCGCGTCCAGGAGGCGCCGCTCCGCGAGCTCGGCCGGCCCGTCCAGGACCTCGACGGCGGGCGCGGTGCCGACGGGGCCGAGCGGCACCTCGGAGGCGAGCAGCGCGACGGCGTCGGCGACGGCGTGGAACCGGGCAGAGCCCAGCGCCTGGAGGGACGCCGAGTGGGCGCGCGTCCGGGCCAGGGTGAGCTGGCGCTCCAGGAGGGCGCCGGCCCGTGCCGCGCCCACGGTCAGCCCGGCGGACTCGCTGCCGCGGGCGGCGGGGACGGGACTCGCGCCGTTGGGGCGGGTGACGGTGCCGCCGCCCGCGCCCGCGCCCTTGGCCGCGCCCCTGCCCGAGCTCGTACCGATGACCGGTGACGGGCCTCCCGTGCCGTTCGACAGGCGGGACAGCGCGTCCACCAGGCGGAACAGCCGGGACGTGCAGGCCTGCTCCACGGCCAGCGTGCCCGAGAGCCAGACCAGCTCGGTGCGGAGCTGGTCCGCCCAGGCCGTGTCCAGCAGCGGCCGGAACGTGTGGAGGGTGCCGCTGATCCGGCGGGCGGCGCCGCGCAGGGTGCGGGCCGCCTCCTCCGCCCCGGCCGTGTCCGAGCCGCTCTCGCCGTGCAGCCGGAGGCCGCGGAGGAAGTCCGCGGCACGGGCGTGCAGGTAGGGGGCCAGGACCTCGCCCGCCGAGACGTCCTGCGAGTGGTCAGGGTTGTGCACGCCGGCGCCTCCGCGCGTCGATGAGCATCTCCTGGACGTGCCGTAGGGGGCGGCCCTCGGGGTCGGTCGCGTGCCGCGTCCAGTTCCCGTCGGGGCCGAGGTGCCAGGAGGAGGTGGTGTCGGACATCCCGGTCTCCAGGAGCCGGGTGAGCGCCGCTCGGTGCGCCGGGTCGGAGACCCGTACGAGGGCCTCGATCCGGCGGTCCAGATTGCGGTGCATCATGTCGGCGCTGCCGAACCAGACCTCGGGTTCGCCGCCGTTGCCGAAGGCGAAGACCCGGGAGTGCTCCAGGAAGCGGCCGAGGATCGAGCGGACCCGGATGTTCTCCGAGAGCCCGGTGACGCCGGGGCGGACGGCGCAGATGCCGCGGACCCAGATGTCGACGGGGACCCCGGCCCGGGAGGCCTGGTAGCAGGCGTCGATGATCGCTTCGTCGACCATCGAGTTGACCTTGATCCGCACGTACGCGGGCCGGCCCGCGCGGTGGTGGGCGATCTCCTTGGTGATCCGGGAGACCAGCCCGTCCCGCAGCGACTTCGGGGCGGTCAGCAGACGCCGGTACGTCTCGCGGCGGGAGTAGCCGGAGAGCCGGTTGAACAGGTCGGACAGGTCCGCGCCGACCTGCGGGTCGGCGGTCAGCAGGCCCAGGTCCTCGTAGAGGCGGGCCGTCTTCGGATGGTAGTTGCCGGTGCCGACGTGGGAGTAGCGGCGCAGCAGCTCGCCCTCCTGCCGGACGACCAGCGACAGCTTGCAGTGGGTCTTCAGGCCGACGAGGCCGTACACGACGTGGCAGCCGGCCTCCTCCAGCTTGCGGGCCCACTTGATGTTGGCCTGCTCGTCGAAGCGGGCCTTGATCTCGACGAGGACGAGGACCTGCTTGCCGGACTCGGCGGCGTCGATGAGGGCGTCCACTATCGGGGAGTCGCCGGAGGTCCGGTACAGCGTCTGCTTGATCGCGAGGACGTCCGGGTCGGCGGCGGCCTGCTCCAGGAAGGCCTGCACGGACGTCGAGAACGAGTCGTACGGGTGGTGGAGCAGGACGTCCCGCTCGCGCAGCGCCGCGAAGACGTCCGGCGCGGACGCGGACTCGACCTCGGCGAGGTCGCGATGGGTGCCGGCCACGAACTTCGGGTACTTCAGCTCCGGCCGGTCCTGCCCGGAGATCCCGAAGAGCCCGGTCAGGTCCAGCGGGCCGGGCAGCGGGTACACCTCGGCGTCGGAGATCTTCAGCTCGCGGACCAGCAGGTCGAGGACGTAGGGGTCGATGGACTCCTCGACCTCCAGACGCACCGGGGGGCCGAAGCGGCGCCGCATCAGCTCCTTCTCCAGGGCCTGGAGGAGGTTCTCGGCGTCGTCCTCCTCGACCTCCAGGTCCTCGTTCCTGGTGACCCGGAACATGTGGTGCGCCAGCACCTCCATGCCGGGGAACAGCTCCTCCAGGTGCGCCGCTATCACGTCCTCCAGGGGGACGTACCGCTGCGGGGAGGCCTCCAGGAAGCGGGACAGCAGCGGGGGCACCTTCACGCGCGCGAAGTGGCGGTGGCCGCTGACCGGATTGCGTACGACCACGGCGAGGTTCAGGCTCAGGCCCGAGATGTACGGGAAGGGGTGCGCCGGGTCCACGGCCAGCGGGGTGAGGACCGGGAAGATCTGCTGCCGGAACAGGGTGAAGAGCCGCGCCTGCTCCTTCTCGGTGAGCTCGGGCCAGCGGATGAGGTGGATGCCCTCGTCGGCCAGGGCCGGGGAGACGTCCTGCTGGTAGCAGGCGGCGTGCCGGGCCATGAGCTCGCGCGAACGCGTCCAGATCAGCTCCAGTACCTCGCGGGGCTGGAGGCCGGAGGCGGAGCGGGTGGCGACGCCGGTCGCGATGCGGCGCTTGAGGCCGGCGACCCGGACCATGAAGAACTCGTCGAGGTTCGAGGCGAAGATCGCGAGGAAGTTCGCCCGTTCGAGGAGGGGGGTCGTCGGGTCCTCGGCGAGTTCGAGGACGCGCTCGTTGAAGGCGAGCCAGCTGCGCTCGCGGTCGAGGAAACGCCCCTGCGGCAGCTCGTCGCCGAGGGCGCCGTCGTCCTTGTAGGTGTCGGGATCCGCGTCGAGATCGGCGTCGAGGTCGGTGACGACGGCGCCGTTCACGATCTGCGCGCGATGCGCGGTTATGGAACCCAGGGACGGCGCGGACGCCGCCGCGGACGACGACGTGGCGGAGGACTGGACCGGGACCTCGGCAGGCTGCTGGCTCATGGCCCCATTCTTCCGCGCGAAGGGGTGGTGGGGCGCGTCGGAGCGGGCCGTGGGGGAGGGAAGTCTCCCCTTGGGGAGGGCGGACACGGAGCGCTTCATTGCGTGAGCGTCGCAAGCGCGTCTGAATGGCCGGTAACGACGACATGTCGTACGGGAATCGGGGGCGGGGCCGTGTGCGGGCCCCGCGGCCCATGGTTTCGTACGGGGTTTCTAGGGGTGGCGGGTGCGCAGGACGCGGAACGTGACGAGGAGGACGAGGGTGGCGAGGGCGAGCGCGATGCCGGACTCGACCAGCTGGAGGGGCCAGAAGTGGGAGGACGGGTGGAAGTCGGCGTAGTCGGTGACACCGCCGCGTCCGATCATGCAGGCACGCTCTGTCTCCGCCGAGATGGAGCAGTACTCCCAGCCGACGCGCTCGCCGGACGAGGTGATCATGCCGTTGCTCAGAACCCAGGCGTCGGACACGCGCAAGGACAGCTCACGACCGGTGAGGGTGTCGGCGGGCCACAGACCGGGGCGCAGCCAGGCCAGGGCCGCCACGGCCACACCGGTGACCAGTGCGGCGACGCCCATCGCGAGGACGGTGCGCCGGACGAGGAGGCCGACGGCGGTGCCCAGGGCCAGGCCCAGCAGGGCGTTGGTCACGGGTACGGTGCCGTACGAGGCGAACATGGTGGGTTCGTACCAGTACGTAGGGAAGTCGCGGGCGGGTCCCGTCGACCACGACCAGTGGAAGACCAGGCCCAGCAGCGGGACGACCGTCACGACGAGCGCGGCGGGCACGGCCAGCTTGGCGGCGAGCCAGCGCGCCGGGCTGACGGACTGCGTCCAGGCCAGTCTGTACGTCCCGGACTCCAGCTCGCGGGCGATCAGCGGGCCGGCGAGGAACGCCCCGAGCAGGCCGGGGAGCACGAGCATGCCGAGGGCGGTGTACTCGACGAGATGCCGCGCGAACCACTGGTCGGCGGTGTAGACGAGGACCGGGTCGTAGCAGGACCGGTCGTCGCCGTAGGTGCAGCCCGCCGCGCGCAGTGCCTCCGTCGCGCTGTCGGACCAGAGCCTCGACGTGATCAGCGTCGCCACCGCGAGGGCCGCGAGGGCGAGGGCCACCCACAGCGACCGTCGGTGCTGGCGGATCGTCACCCAGTAGGGGCCCCTCAGGGCGAGGGCGCTCACGCGGAGGCACCTTCAAGGGCGCGGGAGGCGCGCAGGTGGCCGAGGAGGAGTTCCTCCAGGGAGGGCTCGGTGGTTTCCCAGGGTCCTTCGACCGGGCCCTCGTGGCGGATCAGCGCGGTGAGCTGACGGCCCGTCGTGCGGGAGTCGACGACGGTGTGCGGGGCGAGGTCGGCCACCGGTCCGGTCAGCAGGGTGTGCGCGGGGATCAGTTCGTCGATCGCTCCGTCGAGGCGGATACGGCCGTCCTGCACGAGGAGCAGGTGGTCGCAGGCGTCCTCCAGTTCGGTGAGGACGTGGGAGGACAGGACGACGGTCGTGCCGCGCTCGGCGGCGTCGGCCATGAGAGCTCCCATGAGTTCGTGCCGGGCGAGTGGGTCGACATCGGCCATCGGTTCGTCGAGGAGCAGCAGTTCGGGTCGCTTGCCGAGGGCGAGCGCGAGGGCGAGGCGGCTGCGCTGACCTCCGGAGAGGGAGTGGACGCGGGCCTTCCGGGGCAGCGAGCCGGTGGCGAGGACGCTCTCGGCGGCGGCCGGGTCCCAGCGGTCCGGGTTGAGTTCCCTGCCCAGGCGCAGCGTTTCGTCGACGGTGAGCGCCCCGTACAGGGGCTTGTCCTGGGCGACATATGCGACGCGGTCCCGTCCGGGAGCCGCGATCCGGCCCTCGGTGGGGCGCAGCAGCCCGGAGGCGAGGCCGAGGAGGGTCGATTTCCCCGCGCCGTTGGGGCCGACGACGGCGACGACGCGGCCGGCCGGCAGCGCGAACGTGCAGTCCCTCAGTGCCCAGGTGGTGCCGCGCCTTCGGTAGCGCAGGCCGAGTCCTTCGGCCTTGATGACCGGGTCGGTCATTCGTCCCCCTCGAATTGTTCCCTCAGTACGGATGTGAAGAGCGCCGCCACGTCCTCCCGCTCCAGGCCCGCCGCTCGTGCCCGGCGGGCCCAGTCGGTGAGTTCGCCGCGTAGGGGCGAGTCGGCCGGGTTCGTGCCGAGCGTGGCGCGGACGAAGGTGCCGAGGCCTCGGCGGGCCTCGACAAGGCCTTCGCGTTCGAGTTCGCGGTAGGCCTTGAGGACCGTGTTGGGGTTGATGGCCGTCGCTTCGACGACCTCGCGTGCGGTGGGCAGTCGGTCGCCTGGCTCCAGGAGGCCCATCCGGAGGGCCTGTTTCGTCTGCTGGACGATCTGGAGGTAGGTGGCGACGCCACCGCGCCGGTCGATGCGGTACTCGACCACGATCCCTTCCACCACCCTTTCACTAATCAAGTAGTGGAAGGGTGGTGGAAAGAAGGGGGCGGTGTCAACCGCCCCCTTGCGAACCGGACTTACGGGTCTACGACTCCGTGCGGTACATCAGGTCCACCTCGTGCGTGACGAAGCCGAGCCGTTCGTACACCGTCACCGCCGCCGTGTTGTCGGCGTCCACGTACAGCATCGCCGTCGGCAGCCCCTGCGCCGCCAGGTGCCGCAGCCCGATCGCCGTGAGCGCCTTGCCGAGGCCGCCGCCCTGGGCGGACGGCAGGATGCCGACCACGTACACCTCGCCGAGCTGCTCCTCGCCGTGCGTCTTCGTCCAGTGGAAGCCGACCAGCTTCCCGTCCTTCTCCGCGAGGAAGAAGCCCTTCGGGTCGAACCAGGTCTCCGCCATCCGGTCGTCCAGGTCCCGCTGGGTCAGTGAGCCCTGCTCCGGGTGGTGGGCGAACGCGGTGGCGTTGACCGCGAGCCAGGCCGTGTCGTCCTGGCCGGGCACGAAGGTGCGGACGGTGACGCCCTCGGGGAGCACCGGCTCCGGGATGTCGAGTGGGGCCAGTGGCCGCCGCAGCTGCCGCAGTTCGCGGAAGAGCGTCAGGCCGAGCACCTGCGCGAGGTGCCGGGCCGCCGACTTCCCGCCGTGCGCCCAGACGCGCAGCCGCTTGCCGGAGGCGGCGAGCAGGGCGGTGCCGAGCGCCCGGCCGTGACCGCGCCCGCGGTGCGAGGGGTGGACGACCAGCTCGGCGGCGGGGGCCTCGATGGGGTCGGTCTCCTCCAGCTGGGCGTAGCCGTAGAGGTGGGTGCCGACGGTGAGCAGGAAGTGGCGGACCCCTTCGCGGCTGCCGTGACGGAGGTAGAGCCGCCCCTGTTCGGAGACCGCGTGCACGCCGTCGGCGCTGTCCGAGGCCTCCAGCAGGTCCAGTACGTCCTGGATCTGCTCGGGCGTGAGCTCGTCATACGTGTGGATCTGCCGTCCCGGTTCGAGGGCCGGCGCCGCGTCGGAAGTCATGGGCACGACCTTACGGCGACACGTCGCCGGCCCGGGGAAAGGCGGCGGCAACTGTCTTGTAACCCGCTACCCCCTGTTGCGCTACGCGCGTTGACTCTAGGCTGCACCGGCAGACGGGGAGTATGTCAACGCCACAAAAGGGGCAAGGGGACGAGTGGGAGAGATGGCGACACCGAGGAAGAACAAGACCGTGCGGCGTGTTCTGGCCGCTGGGGCGGGACTTGCGACGGCCGGGGCGCTCGTCGCCGCGATGCCGTCGGCCGGAGCCGCCGGCGACACCTTCGCCGCCGGGCACGGCAACGGCAAGGGCTGGGGCCGGATGGTCGACGTCCAGCTGCTGTCCTTCAACGACCTGCACGGCAACCTGGAGCCGCCGGCCGGTTCGTCCGGCCAGGTCACCCGGAGCAAGGAGGACGGCACCACCGAGAAGATCGACGCGGGCGGCGTCGAGTACCTGGCCACGCACCTGCGCCAGGCGCGTGAGGGGAACCGTTACTCCGTGACGGCGGCGGCCGGTGACCTCATCGGCGCCTCGCCCCTGCTCTCCGGGCTCTTCCACGACGAGCCGACCATCGGCGCCCTGAACAAGCTGGACCTGGACGTCACCTCGGTGGGCAACCACGAGTTCGATGAGGGTGCCGTCGAGCTGGCCCGGATGCAGAACGGTGGCTGTCACCCGACCGCCGGCTGCTTCGTCAAGGGCAAGGAGTTCGAGGGCGCCGACTTCCCGTACCTCGCGGCCAACGTGACGAACGAGAAGACCGGCAGGCCGGTGCTCGACCCGTACTTCATCTGGGAGAAGGACGGCGTCCGGATCGGCTTCATCGGCGTGACCCTGGAGGGCACCCCGAACGTCGTCACCGCCGAGGGCGTCAAGGGCCTCAAGTTCGGCGACGAGGTCGAGACGATCAACAAGTACACGAAGGTCCTGGAGCGCAAGGGCGTCAAGTCCATCGTCGCCCTGGTCCACGAGGGCGGCATGCCGGCCTCCGGCTCGTACAACTACGACTGCGACGGTGACGGCGACGGTGCGGGCGAGGGCGTCTCCGGCGCGATCGTCGACATCGCGAAGAACGTCTCGCCGCAGGTCGACGCGCTGGTCACCGGCCACACCCACCAGGCGTACGTGTGCAGCATCCCGGACCCGGCGGGCAAGCCGCGCCTGGTCACCTCGGCGTCCTCGTTCGGCAAGCTGTACACCGACACGACGCTGACGTACGACCGCGCCACCAAGGACATCGTGCGGACCGCCGTCGCCTCGGCCAACCACGTCGTCACGCGTGACGTGCCGAAGGCCGCGGACGTCACCAAGCTGATCCAGGACTGGCAGACGATCGCCGCCCCGGTCGCGAACCGCCCGCAGGGCTTCATCGCCGCCGACATCAACGGCCGCGGCTCCACGGCGTACGAGAAGCCGCTCGGCGACCTGATCGCCGACGCGCAGCTGGAGGGCCTGGCCCCGGCGGACAAGGGCGGCGCGCAGCTGGCCCTGATGAACCCGGGCGGCATCCGCTCCGACCTCGTCTTCAAGGCGTCCGGCGCCGAGGGCGACGGTGTGGTGACGTACGGCGAGTCCTTCACCGTGCAGCCCTTCACCAACATGATGAACGTGGTCGACCTGACCGGCGCGAACCTGATCACCGCGCTGAAGCAGCAGGTCAGCGGTTCGAACCTGAACTCCGTCAAGATCCTTCAGGTCTCGAAGGGCCTCACCTACACGCTCGACATGACGAAGACGGGCGCGGACCGCGTCGTCGACGGCACGATCAAGCTGAACGGCGAGGCGATCGACCCGTCGAAGACCTACCGCGTCGCGATGAACGAGTTCCTCGCCGGCGGCGGCGACGGCTTCGGGGCCCTGGCCACCGGCACCGACAAGCTGGTCGGCGCCTCGGACCTGGACGTCTTCAACGCCTACCTGGCGGGCCGCTCCTCGGCGACCGCCCCGCTGCCGGTCCCGGCGGCGGACCGCATCACGGTCGTGAAGTAGCCCCCCGGTCACGGACCGAGGGGCACCCCGGGGAAGGGGGTGGCGGACCGCCGGATTTCGGCGGGCCGTCGCCCCCTTCCCTGTTTTGATCTGGACCTGTCATGCTGCGGCGCATGGAGCGACGAAGCTTTCTCGTGGGGGCCCTCGCTGCGGGGGCCGGAGTGATGCTCGGGGCGCCAGCCGCCTCGGCCGTGGACGTACGCGCGTGGATGGGGGCGCACGGAGACGGCACCCCGCTCCAGCGGCTCACCATCCCCGGTACGCACGACTCCGGCGCCCGGTTCGGCGGGCCCTGGTCGGAGTGCCAGAACACCACCATCGGCCAGCAGCTGGACAGCGGCATCCGGTTCTTGGACGTCCGGTGCCGGGTGACCGGCGGCTCCTTCGCCATCCACCACGGGCCCTCGTACCAGAACATGATGTTCGGTGACGTCCTCGTCGCCTGCCGGGACTTCCTCGCCGCCCATCCCTCCGAGACCGTTCTCATGCGGGTCAAGCAGGAGTACTCGGAGGAGTCCGACGCCACCTTCCGCGCGGTCTTCGACGACTACCTCGACGGACGCGGCTGGCGCTCCCTCTTCCGGATCGGCAACGGGGTGCCGCTGCTCGGCGAGGCCCGCGGCAAGGTCGTCCTGATCGCCGACAACGGCGGGCTTCCCGGCGGACTGCGCTGGGGCGACGGCTCCACCCTCGCCCTCCAGGACGACTGGAACGCGCTGCCCGACGCCAAGTACCCGAAGATCGAGGCGCACTTCCGCACGGCCGTCGCACAGCCCGGCAGGCTCTACGTGAACTTCGTCAGCACCTCCGCCTCCCTGCCGCCCCGTTGGAACTCCGACCGCCTCAACCCGCGCGTGCACGGCTTCCTCGACGGCGCCGAGATGGCCGGCCGGACGGGCCTGGGAATCGTCCCGATGGACTTCCCCAACACCCGCTCGGGCCTCGTGGAGGCACTCCTCCGGCACAACTAGCGGCTCGGGGCGGGCGCTCGCATGGTCGGCTGCCCGCCCGGCTCGGGGCGGGCGCTCGGGCCTTCGCCTCGGGTCGGCCGCTCGGCCCTCGGTGTCTTCTCGCCGTGCACCGCCGTGTACTCGGCCGCCAGCCAGGGACCCAGGTCGTCGACCAGCACGTCCAGGACGGCCGGGTCGGGCGCGGTCGCGCGGCCGGTCGTCACGGCGAGCCGCATCCGCGCGGCGCGCTCCGCGTAGTAGCCGCCGAACACCGCCGCCGACCGGTCGAGATCGCTGGTCCGGCCGCCCCAGCGGGGCATGACCGGGTCGGCCGGTAGGGGGGCAGCCCGCGCGGCCCCGACGACCGGCGCGAACGCCGGGGCCACCCGCTCCGGGCGCCTTCGCGCGCGATCGTTCCGTCGGGGGCGAGGCCGCGTTCGTCCATGCCGACACCTTGTCCGTGACGGCCGCCGGGCGTCTCCGGACATCGGTCCCGGGACATCCGCCGCCGCGAGCCCCGCGATGCCGCCCGATGCCCCCGCCCCCTCAGTACTCCGGCGGCGGTGTGGGCGCCCCCGGCAGTCGTACCGTCGCCACCGTCCCGCCGCCCTGTGCCGGGGCCAGGGTCACCGTGCCGCCCGCGTGGTCGATCGTGCGGGCCACGATCGACAGGCCCAGGCCCGAGCCCGGGAGGCTGCGGGCCGACGGGGAGCGCCAGAAGCGTTCGAAGACGTGCGGGAGTTCGTCCGGGGGGATGCCGGGGCCCTGGTCGCGGACCGTCAGTTCGCCGCGCATCAGGGTCACCTCGACCGTGCCCCGGGGCGGCGAGAACTTCACCGCGTTGTCCAGGACGTTGACCAGGGCCCGTTCCAGGGCCGCCGCGTCCGCCCGTACGTACCAGGGCGCCAGGTCCGTGACGAAGGTCAGCTCAGGGCCGCGCAGCCGCGCGCGGTCCAGGGCCGTCCGCAGGATCGAGTGGAAGGGGACCACCGCGAGCGGCCCCGGCTCGGCCGTGTCCGGGCGGGCCAGTTCCTGGAGGTCGCCGATCAGCGCGGCCAGCTCCGTCATCTGCGCCTTCACCGAGGCCATCAGCGCCCGCCGGTCCTCCGGCGGGATCGCCCGGCCGGTCTCCTCGCTGCGCGCGAGCAGTTCGACGTTGGTGCGCAGCGAGGTCAGGGGCGTACGGAGTTCGTGGCCGGCGTCCGCGATGAGCTGCGCCTGCCGGTCCCGGGAGGTCGCGAGCGCCGCCGTCATCGCGTTGAAGGAGCGCGAGAGCCGGGCGATCTCGTCCTCGCCCTCCACCGGGATGCGGACGGTCAGGTCCTCGGTCGCGGCCACGTGCTCGACGGCCCCGGTGAGCCGGTTGACCGGCTCCAGGCCGGTCCGCGCCACCCAGAGCCCGGCCGCGCCCGCGCCGACGACCCCGATCCCGGAGACCAGGAACAGCACCCAGCGCAGGGTGGACATCGAGTTGTCGATCTCGTCGAGGGGGCGGGCGACGGAGACCGCGAGCCCGATCGGCCCCTCCTGCGGGTAGGTGTAGACCCGCATCTCCCGCCCGGCGTCGTCCTTGACGGTGTGCAGCACGTACCCCAGCTGCCCCCGCGCCACCGCCAGGTCACCGGCCCCGGCCGGGATCGCGGCCTTCCCCGAGGTGCACACGCTGCCGTCGGCGAGGATCACCTGCACGGTGTACGAGCCCGCCACCGGCGGCGGTGTGGTGCCCTGCCGGCACAGCGAGAGGAGGCTCTGCACCCCGTTCGGGTCGAGCCGGGTGCCGCGCAGCGAGTTGTCCAACTCGGCCTCCAGCTGCGCCCGGGTGACGAACCAGCAGGCCAGCGAGACCGCCGCCACCGCGACGGCCACCGCGACCGCCGTGAGCAGCGCGAGCCGCGAGCGCAGCGGCCGGGAACGGAACCACGTCAGGGGACCGGTCACTCCCCGCCTCCTCCGCGCAGCGCGTACCCGACGCCCCGCACCGTGTGCACGAGGCGCGGCTCGCCGGCGGCCTCCGTCTTGCGCCGCAGGTACATCACGTACACGTCCAGAGAGTTCGAGCTCGGTTCGAAGTCGAAGCCCCACACGGCCTTGAGGATCTGCTCGCGGGTGAGCACCTGGCGCGGGTGCGCGAGGAACATCTCCAGGAGCGTGAACTCGGTCCGCGTCAGCTCCACGGTCCGCCCGCCCCGGGTCACCTCGCGGGTGGCCAGGTCCATCCGCAGGTCCTCGAAGGACAGTACGTCGGCGTCGGCCGGGCCGCCGGACCGGGCGGAGGCGTACGAGCTGCGCCGCAGCAGTGCCCTGATCCGGGCGAACAGCTCGTCCAGCTCGAAGGGCTTCACGAGGTAGTCGTCCGCGCCCGCGTCGAGTCCGGTGACACGGTCGCCGACGGTGTCGCGGGCGGTCAGCATCAGGATCGGCACGGTGGAGCCGGAGGCCCGGATGCGGCGGGCCGCGGTCAGCCCGTCCATCCGGGGCATCTGGACGTCGAGGACGACGAGGTCGGGGGCGTACGACTCCATCCGGGCGAGCGCGTCCAGGCCGTCGACGGCGTCCTGCGTCCCGTACCCCTCGAAGGCGAGGCTGCGGCGCAGGGCCTCCCGTACGGCGGGCTCGTCGTCGACGATCAGGATGCGTTCGGCTTCGTGTCGCTGGTCGGTCATGGGCTCAGCGTCGCACGCGGCCCGTTCGACGGCGGGTACGGCGTTCAGTTGCCGCCGCCCGCCCGCAGACCGTCCAGGTCGGCCTTCACGGTGTCGACCGGGATGGCGAATCCGAGACCGACGCTGCCGGCCGTCGAACCGCTCGAAGAACTGGGCGAATACATGGCCGAATTGATTCCGATGATCTCGCCGTTCATATTGATCAGCGCGCCGCCGGAATTCCCCGGATTGAGCGAGGCGTCGGTCTGGATCGCCTTGTACGTCGTCTTCGACGAGCCGGTGTCGCCGTTGAACTGCCGGCCGCCGAACTCGAACGGCCAGCCCTGCCGCGGGTCGTACTGCTGCCCCTGACCCTGCTGCTGGTCCTGGCCGCTCTCGTCCTTGGCGACGGTCACGTCCCGGTCGAGCGCGGAGACGATGCCGCTGGTGACGGTCCCGGTCAGGCCCTCGGGGGAGCCGATGGCGACGACCTGGTCGCCGACCCTGACGTCCTTCGAGGAGCCGAGGGTGGCGGCCTTGAGGCCGGAGGCGCCCCGCAGCTTGATGAGCGCCAGGTCCTTGTCGGGGTCGGTGCCGACCACCGAGGCCGGGTATGACTTGCCGTCGCTGAGCTGCACGGTGATCTCGGAGGCGCCGGAGACCACGTGGTTGTTGGTGACGATCTCGCCGTCGGAGGTGATGATCACGCCCGAGCCGGTGGACTTGCCGGCGTTCGAGCTCGCGGAGATCTCGACGATCGAGGGGGAGACCGCCTGGGCGACCCCGGCGACCGTGCCCGTGTTGCCGGCGGAGACGTTGGTGCCGCTCACGGCGGAGGAGGCGGCGGCGGGGGTGTCGGAGGTGAGCTGCTGGACCAGCGTCGCCGTACCGCCGCCGACCGCGGCGGCGGCGATGGCCACGGCGACCAGGAGGCCGACCCCGCGCTTGGCGCGGTGCCGGGCGCCGGGGGCGCCGCCGGCCGGGGCGGCGACGGGGGGTCCGACCGGCGGCGGCACCTGCCCACCGGACGGCCAGATCGTGGTGCCGGGCTCGGTGGTGATCGGCTGCGCCGGGTCGTACGGCGGCCTCGGCGGGTGGTGAGGCTGCTGCGGCTGCTGCTGGAAGTCCGTCATGGGTACGACTCTCGGAGCCGTACATGAGAACCGTCTGAGGACCGGCTGAGAAGCCCGACAGAAGCCTGTATGCCCGATATAAGGGCGGGTCCTGTGCCGCTACTCGTGGCAGCGGTTCTGTGCCGCTCCTCAGGGCGGCGGTTCCGTGCCGCTACTCGTGGCAGCCGCAGGAGCGGCGGACGACCAGGCCCGAGGGGAAGAGCTTCACGCGCTCGCGGCGCGAGCCCGCCACCCGGAGCGAGTCGTCGAGGACCAGGTCCACGGCCGCCCGCGCCATCGCCGGCCGGTCCGAGGAGATCGTCGTCAGCGGCGGGTCGGTGAGCGCCGCCTCCTTGACGTCGTCGAAGCCCGCGACCGCCAGCTCCGAGGGCACCTCGATGCGCAGCTCGCGCGCCGCCCTGAGCACACCGAAGGCCTGGTCGTCGGTGGAGCAGAAGATGGCCGGCGGGCGGTCGGGCCCGGCGAGCAGCTTCAGGGCCACCTGGTAGGCGTCGTAACGGTTGTACGGGGCCTCGAAGAGGCGCCCCTCGACCGACCGGCCCGCCTCCAGCATGGCGCGCCGCCAGCCCTCGACGTGGTCGGCGACGGGGTCGCCGACGGCCGGGGTGTTCGGCACGCCGCCGAGGCACGCCACGTACGGGTGGCCGTGCTCCAGGAGGTGCCGGGTGGCGAGCTGGGCGCCGCCGATGTCGTCGGTGACGACGGCGACGTCGTCCATCGCCTCGGGCCGCTCGTGGAGCAGCACCACGCGCGCGTCCCAGGCCTCGATCTCGCTCGCGGCCTGCTCGCTCATGCCCTGGCTGACCAGGATCAGTCCGGAGACCCGCATGCCGAGGAACGCACGCAGGTAGTGGACCTCGCGCTCGGTCCGGTAGTCGGAGTTGCCGACGAGGACCATCTTCCCGCGCTCGGCCGCGGCCTGTTCGACGGCGTGCGCCATCTCGGCGAAGAACGGCTGCCGGGCGTCGGGGACGATCATGCCTATGAGGTCCGTGCGCCGCGACGCCATCGCCTGGGCGACCCGGTCCGGGCGGTAGCCCAGTTCCTTGATCGCGGCGAGGACACGCTCGCGCGTGGCCGGGGCGACCGGCCGGGGTCCGTTGTTGATGACATAGCTCACGACCGCGGTCGATGTACCCGCCAGTCGAGCTACGTCATCCCGCGTCACCTTGGCCACGCGCGGCAGTCTACGCGGGGTGACCTACCTACCGGCAGGTCGCACTGTGGCATCCGCCACGTTCCTGTCGTCCGGGCGGGTGCGGTCCCTCGTGGCGTCCTTGACGCCGGCGCCGTCCCTGGCCGCCTGGGCGCGGGCCTCCTCCTTCGCACGGGCCTCCTCGGCGGCCCGCTCGACCTTCTCTGGGGTGACGAAGCGGTAGCCGACGTTACGGACGGTTCCGATGAGCGACTCGTGCTCCGGGCCCAGCTTGGCCCGCAGCCGCCGCACATGGACGTCGACCGTCCGGGTGCCGCCGAAGTAGTCGTACCCCCACACCTCCTGGAGGAGCTGCGCGCGCGTGAAGACCCGCCCGGGGTGCTGCGCCAGGTACTTCAGGAGCTCGAACTCCTTGAAGGTCAGGTCCAGGACCCGGCCCTTGAGCTTCGCGCTGTACGTCGCCTCGTCGACCGACAGGTCGCCGTTGCGGATCTCCATGGGGGAGTCGTCCGCGACGATCTGCCGGCGGCCGGTCGCGAGCCGCAGCCGCGCCTCGACCTCGGCCGGACCCGCGGTGTCGAGGAGGACGTCGTCGATGCCCCAGTCGGCGGTGACGGCCGCGAGGCCGCCCTCGGTGACGACGAGGATCAGCGGGCTGCCGAGCCCGGTGGAGCGCAGCAGCTGACAGAGCGAGCGCACCTGGGGGAGGTCGCGCCGCCCGTCCACGAGGATGACGTCCGCGCCGGGGGTGTCCACGAGGGCGGGGCCCTCCGCCGGGGCGACCCGGACGCTGTGGAGCAGCAGACCGAGGGCGGGAAGCACCTCGGTGGAAGGCTGGAGGGCGTTGGTCAGGAGCAGCAGGGAGCTCATCGTGCTCCTCCTGCCACCGGTCGGTCGTGCTTCGTTCGCTCGCTCATCGTTCGGTTCCTCCTCGGTCCCTGCGAGGACGTGGCACTGCTTCGTACGTCGTTCCGTACAGCTCACTGCCGGCTCTCGCGCCCTGAGAGCTTTTGTTCATCCGTCCGTAACAACGGTCGGAAAACGCAAAAGGACCCGGGGGCTGCGTCGCCCGGATCCTCTGCACAGGAGAATAGCCCACATGAGTTCAGAGGGAGAGGGCGGATTTCATATGGCGGATGTCTCTCTGATCACTTCCGGCTCCCGGCGGGCCATGTTGCGTACGGATGACGATGTCCGGATCGAGGCGGTTTACGAACCGGCCAAGGCAAGTGTCACCGATACGGCCGTGGTCGTCGCGCACGGGTTCACCGGGTCGGCCGACCGGCCCGCCGTCCGGCGCGCCGCACGCGCCTTCGCGGAGCGCGGCGCCGCCGCCGTCGTGACCTTCTCCTTCCGGGGCCACGGCGGCTCCGGGGGCCGCTCGACCGTCGGCGACCGGGAGGTCCTCGACCTGTCCGCCGCCGTCCGCTGGGCCCGTGAGCTCGGCCACGCGCGCGTGGCGACGGTCGGCTTCTCCATGGGCGGGTCCGTGGTCCTGCGCCACGCGGCCCTCGACCGGGAAGGAGCGGGATACGCCGACCGGGTGGCCGCCGTCTCCGCGCCGGCCCGCTGGTACTACCGGGGGACGGCTCCGATGCGCCGCCTCCACTGGGTGGTCACCCGCCCGGCGGGCCGCCTCGTCGGGCGGTACGGGCTCCGCACCCGGATCGAGAGCCGCGCCTGGGACCCCGTACCGCTCTCCCCGGTGGCCGCGGTGCCACTGATCGCGCCGACGCCGCTGCTGATCGTGCACGGCGACCGGGACCCGTACTTCCCGCTCGACCACCCGCGGATGCTCGCCGGGGCCTCGGACGCGGAACTGTGGCTGGAGCGGGGCATGGGCCACGCCGAGAACGCGGCCGGGGACGAGCTGCTTGCCCGGCTCGGGGACTGGCTCACGCGCGCATAGCCCATCATGGTGGGCGGCGCGCACACGAACGAAGGGAGCGCCGCTATGGCAGCGGGAACCATCCGCTACTGGGCCGCGGCCAAGGCCGCCGCCGGTGTCGCGGAGGAGCCGTACACCGCGGAGCACCTGGCGGAGGCGCTCGACGCGGTCCGCGCGGAGCACCCGGGCGAGCTGGTCCAGGTCCTCCGGCGGTGCTCGTTCCTGGTCGACGGCGACCCCGTCGGCACCCGGAGCCATGAGACGGTACGGCTTGCCGAGGGCGGCACCGTCGAGGTGCTCCCCCCGTTCGCAGGAGGGTGAACCCCAGAGCATGAGCAATGACCAGTACTACGGCGGTCAGCAGTACGACCCGTACGCGAACGGGCAGGGACAGCAGGTACCGCAGGCGCCGCAGGCCGCCGACGTCACGCAGACGTGGGAGGGCCAGACCTGGGACACCACGTACCAGCCGGCCGTCACGTACGACCAGGCACGGGCGGCACGGGCGGCGGGCGGGCAGCAGCAGGGATACGCGCCGCAGCAGGGATACGCGCCGCAGGACGGGTACCAGCAGCCGTACGTGGAGCCGCAGCCTTACGCGCAGCCGCAGCCGCAGCCGCAGCCGCAGCCGCAGCCGCAGCCGCAGCCGTCGTACGCCGAGCCTCAGGCGTATCAGCAGCACCAGCAGCACCAGGGGTACGAGCCGCAGCAGGCGTACTACGCCGAGCCGCAGGCCCCGGCGCACGCCCAGGCCCCGGTCTCCGCACCCGTACCCGCTCCCGCTCCGGTGCAGGCCCCCGCCGCCGAGGCCGAGGCCGGTCCCGGCTGGTCCTCGCCCACCACCTCGGGGAACACCCGGATCACCGACGCCCAGCGTGCGCGTGCCGAGGGCCGGTCCCCGATCATCGAGCCCGGTATGCAGCCGACCGCGCTGACCGCCCTGCTCGGGCTGCTGCTCGCCGGCGGCGCCGCGCTCGGCACGTACGGGCTGCTCGTCCCGCTCGTGCTGCTCCAGGCTGTCACCGCCGCCGGCTGGTTCCGGCTCAACGGCATGTGGCCCGCCCGTCAGGGCATCGCGCTGGCCTTCGCCGGCGGTCTCGCCGCCGACGCGGCGCTGCTCGCCACCGGCCGGGAGCACGCCGCCGCCGCGATCCTCGGGACGCTCGGCGTCTGGGTGCTGCTCTGCCTGGTCCTGCAGCTCCGCAGCCACGCCGACCCGGACGAGCGGATGCACGGCCTGATGGCGACCATCGCCTCGGCGGCGCTCACCGTCGTCGCCACCGGGCACCTCGGCGCCGACCCCGACGCGGTGGTCGTCGGCGGGGTCGCGGTCGCCGCCGCCGTCCTCGCGCGGGCGCTGCCGCTGCCCGGCGCCGTCTCCGCGGTCGTCGCGCTGCTCGCCTCGGCGGGCGCGGGGATCGCCGCCGGCGGCCTCACCGGCCTGGGCGGTTCCGGGGCGCTGCTCGGCCTCGGGGCCGGGGCCTGCGCGCTGATCGGCCTGCGGGTGGCGAGCTACGACTACCCGTCGCGCTTCGTGCACATGACGGCCGGGGTCGCGCTGCCGCTGACGGCCGCGGCGCCCGCCGTCTACCTGCTGGGCCGGGCCCTGGCCTGACCCCGACGCCGCCCCGACACGGCCCTGACCGGACCCTGATCCGGGCGGGGCGAGGGAACCAACCGGCCCCTCGGCACGTCGATCTTCGTGTCGGGGGGCCGAACGCATATCCACTTCCATCGGGGGGACGCACAACCCATGCGAGCACTGCGGATTCTGTTGATCGTGGCCGTCGTGCTGGGCGGGGTCCTGGTGGGGATCGACCGGCTGGCCGTGGCGTGGGCCGAGGACGAGGCGGCGGGCCGGGTGAAGCTCGCCGCCGTGGACAGCGACTCCATCGAGGTCGACATCAAGGGTTTCCCCTTCCTCACCCAGGTCGCGGGCAAGCACCTCGACGAGGTCGACGTGAAGGCGTCCGGCGTCCGGGCGACGGCGGGCGACAAGCGCGTCCGGGTCGGGGAGCTGACCGTGGCGCTGCGGGACGTCACCGTGACCGGCGACTGGTCGGGCGCGAAGGCGGGTTCCGCGAGCGGGACGGCCCTCGTCTCGTACGCGGACCTCACGGCCGCCTCCGACCAGCAGGCCACCGTCGCCTACGGCGGGAACGGCAAGGTGAAGGTCACCGGCGGAGTGAAGGTCATGGGCCGCACCCTGACCCGCACCGTCCTCTCGACGGTGACCGTGGTGAACGGCGACACGATCAAGGTCCGGGCCGACGAGGTGCCCGGCGAGGGCATCCCCGGCATCGAGGACCTGGTCCGCGCCCGCACCGACTTCGAGCGCCCGATCGGCGACATCGCCGGCATGAAGGTGGAGAAGGTCGAGCCGCGGCCCGAGGGCCTGGCCGTGACGGTGACCGGCAAGGACATCGTCCTGGCGGGCTGAGGCCCGGCGCCTTCCGGGGGCCCGGACACCCCCGAACGTACTCGTTGGTCACATGCTGAGACACAGCTGTCCGATCCGCAGAAACGGAACCGGACGCCTCGGTACGGAGGCGTCCGGAGCCGACCCGTATCGTGATCCCGTCTCGCATCTCGGACGATCGTGTCTCAAAATACGACACACCGGTGACACGGCCGCCTGTCCGTCCCTACGATCGAGGGCATGAAGCGACAGGCGGATCTCACGAAGCGGCGGGCAGTGGACCTGTGCCGCGTCGCCGCCATGCTCTGTCGTTCCGTCTGAGCGGGACCCACCACTCCCGTATTCCTCAGGCCCTCCGACCGAGGTCGGGGCCGCCCGTGCAAGCCGTACGCATGTCCGTCCCGCACGTCCCTCATGCACACGATGGCGCGTACGCAGCCACACCCGCACCACACCGCCGCACACTGCCCCGGAGGAGAACAGCATGGCTCGCAGCGACGTCCTGGTCGACGCGGACTGGGTCGAGGCCAACCTCGACAACCCGCAGGTCGCCCTCGTCGAGGTCGACGAGGACACCTCGGCCTACGAGAAGAACCACATCCGCAACGCCATCCGGATCGACTGGACCAAGGACCTCCAGGACCCGGTCCGCCGCGACTTCATCGACCAGGAGGGCTTCGAGAAGCTCCTCTCGGCCAAGGGCATCGCGAACGACACCACGGTCGTCCTCTACGGCGGCAACAACAACTGGTTCGCCTCGTACGCCTACTGGTACTTCAAGCTCTACGGCCACCAGGACGTGAAGCTCCTCGACGGAGGCCGCAAGAAGTGGGAGCTCGACTCCCGCGACCTGGTCGACGGCTCCGAGATCCCGGCCCGCCCGGCCACCGCGTACAAGGCCCAGGCCCTGGACAACTCGATCCGCGCCTTCCGCGACGACGTCGTGGCCGCGATCGGGACGCAGAACCTGGTCGACGTCCGCTCGCCCGACGAGTTCTCCGGCAAGCTGCTCGCCCCGGCGCACCTCCCGCAGGAGCAGTCGCAGCGCCCGGGCCACGTGCCGAGCGCCCGCAACATCCCGTGGTCGAAGAACGCCAACGACGACGGCACCTTCAAGTCCGACGACGAGCTCAAGGCCCTCTACGAGGCCGAGCAGGTCGACCTGGCGAAGGACACCATCGCCTACTGCCGCATCGGCGAGCGCTCCGCGCTCACCTGGTTCGTCCTGCACGAGCTGCTCGAGGTCCCGAACGTCACGAACTACGACGGATCGTGGACCGAGTACGGCTCCCTCGTCGGCGTGCCGATCGAGCTCGGCGCCAACAAGTAACCCCGGACCCTCCCTCCTCCGGACCCCTCGACCGTAAGGACAGAACGACATGTGTGGAGCGCAGCCCGGCGGCCCCGACGCCTCGACGATCAAGCCCGGTGAGACCACCATCCAGGGCTTCGTGACCAAGGACGGCCAGCCCGTCACCGGTTACGTCCGCCTCCTGGACTCGACCGGTGAGTTCACGGCCGAGGTCCCGACCTCCGCCACCGGCCAGTTCCGTTTCTACGCGGCCGAGGGCACGTGGACCGTCCGCGCCCTGGTCCCCGGCGGCACCGCCGACCGCCAGGTCGTGGCGCAGCAGGGTGGCCTCGCCGAGGTCGCCATCGCGGTGTGATCCCGCACCGCTGAACCGGCCGAAGGGCCGTGCCTCCTGGGGGGTTGGACGCCATTTCCAGGACTAGAGGCACGGCCCTTCGGTCTGCCCGCTCCCGTTCCCGTGCCGGTGACGGGTGACGCTCCCGGTCGTAGGCTTGAGGTGTGTACGCACGCCGTAGGCACGTCTACTTCTGGATGATGGGCGCCTGCCTGGCACTCTTCGTGGGCGCTTGGGCCGTCGTGCGGCTCTTCTCGATGCCGGTGGCGATCGGCATGTGCGTGGTGGCCATGGTCATCCCCCCGGTCGCCGCGATGGTCGCGAACCGGCGGGGCCCCGAGGACCGCTGGTGGGACGACCCCTCGGGGGACCCGAAGTCGGACGAGTGGTGGGACGAACTCGACGGCAAGAAGCCCCCCAGGGAGCGCTGAGGCGCCGGACGCCGTCAGGGGTCGGCCGACCGGCCGTCAGAGGTCAGTAGACGAGGGCCTGGGTCTCGTCGGCCATGGCTTCCTGAACGAAGACCTGCGCGCCGGCGATGCGGAAGCCCTCCAGCAGGTCCTTCTCCTCGATCCCACGGCGGACCGCGCACTGGGTGCACACCGTGATGCGGCCCCCGGAGGCCAGGATCGAGTCGATCAGGTCCGGCAGCGGCGCCGCGTGCGGGAGCTCGAACTCCGCCGCCCGGCCCGGGAGCGCGAACCACGAGGACTCGCCGGTCAGCCAGAGCGACACGTCGACGCCACTGGCGACGGCGACGGCGGCCACCGTGAAGGCCTGGGAGCAGCGTTCGGGGGCGTCGGCCCCCGCGGTCACCTTGATCACGAGCTTCTTCGCCATATGCGGAACTGTAATGCGCGGCGGTGCAACCCCCCGCGCCCCTCATGTGTCAGCTGGGTGCGCGGGTGACGGAATCCGCGCTTCTGGTCTCGTGGGGGGACTCTTGAGCATCGAAGAAAGTATCCAAAATACGGATACGGCACCACCGCCGGACCCGGAGGCGGCGACGGAAACCGCGCCTCCGGTCGGCACCGGGGACGCGGCACCGGATGTGTCTCCGGCCACACCGCCCACCGAGCCGTCGCCCGAGCCGTCGCCCGTACGACCGCGCCGCCGTGTCCTGCGTACCGTCGGACTGATCGCCGTCGCCGCCGTCCTCGGCCTCGTCGGCGGCACGGCCGTCGGCTACCGCGTCCAGGCCGACCGCGAGCCGGTCGCGCTCCCGCCGCTGAACCAGCCCGGCCTGGCCTACCCGGCCGAGCCGCTCCCCGAGGGGCAGGAGCCGGAGGCACTGTCGGCGAAGGAGGACCTCCAGACCAAGGCGCAGGGCGACCTGCGGAAGCTGCTGCTGCCCCGGCCCGCGGGCGCGCGGGCCGGGGAGGAGGACGGCTGGCAGTCGCTGGTCGAGTACGCCAACGACTTCACCCGGCCCGACGGGGCGCTGGACTTCCAGCTCGAACAGGGCTTCCGGCGGGCCGCCGTGCGCACCTGGCGGTCGGGCGAGCACCGGTGGGTCAAGATCGAACTGGCCCAGTACCGCTCGAACTCGGGCATGGGCGCGTACGAGCACGTGCGGGGTCAGCAGAGCATCGCCATGCGCGAGAGCAAGTCCGGTTCCATCGGGGAGCCGGTGAAGGGCTCGGGGAACGGGCGCTACTTCGTCTATCCGGTGGACCGCAGGGCCGGCTACCTGGACGACTACGACGCCCGCGCCTTCATCCAGCGCGGTGACATCGCCATCACCATCATCATCTCCGACACGCGGAAGATCTCCGGGGACGAGATCCGTTCCCTGGCCGAGCGGCAGCTGGGGCGCCTGTGACCGAGAAGTCCGGGGGCCGCGCTCGCCGCCTCCTGAAGAACGTACTGACCGCCGTGCTCGTGCTCGGAGCGGTGGGCGGCGGGGTCGCGTACACCGCCACCACCGTCGACGGGGCCGACCGCACGGCGCCCACCGTCGGGTGGCGGGAGCCCTCCGCCACCGCCACCCCCGAGGACCCGGCGGCATCGGTCGACAAGGGCCGCGCCTCCACGCCGATGAGCAAGCTCCTGCTGCCCGTACCCGACGGTTACGTGCTCGGCGCGGACCTCGCCGGCTACGGCAACGACGACGAACTGGGCGCCAGGCAGGCCGCGGCCCTCTTCAAGAAGAGCAGCAAGGGCGTCTACGGCAAGGAGCGCCGGACGTACGAGAAGGCGGTCGACGCGCTCGGCATCCAGGGCATGGCGGTCCGCTCGTACGCCCGGGTGGACAACAGCCTCCAGGCGGAGGTGTCCATCCTGCGGATGAAGGACAAGAAGGCGGTCCGGAAGTTCTTCGAGGTCCGCAAGGACCTGGCCGAGCTGCTCGACCTGGACAAGGGCCCGAAGATCGAGGACCACGCGCGGAACGCCTTCTGCCACCTGAGCCCCGAGCCCGGGACCCCCGAGGACGACGGCGAGGAGCGGACCCCCGACCTCCGGGCGGTGATCTGCGTGGCGTACGACGGCGAGGTGATGGTCTCCGTCACGGCGTACGGCGTCCCGCCCCTCGACACCAAGGCCGTGGCGGCCCTCGTCGAGAAGCAGCTCCGCCACATCGAGTCCCCGGGGGAGTACGTATGACCCAGCAGTCGACGAAGCAGACGGCCGAGACGGCCGAGACGGCCGAGACGGTGGCCGACGTGGTGGAGCCTGCCGCGGAAGCGGTGCGGCCCGCCCCGGAACCGGTCGTGGACGACGCCGCTCCCGCCCCCGCCCCCCGGCGGACCCGGCGCGTCCTGTGGGCCGTCGCCCGGTGGACGGCCGCCGTCGTCGTGTGCGGCGGCGTCGGCGCGGGCACGGCCCTGGGGATCACCGGGCTCGACCGGGACGAGGTCCCCGGACTCGCGACCGAGCACGACGGGCGCTGGGAGTACCCGAAGCTCCGCCTCCCGGCGCTGCCGGCCGACCGGCCCCGCCCGTTCACCGCGGCCAACGACGGCGAGATCCACTACGCCGATGTGCGCGAGCTGCTGCTGCCCCCGCCGGCCGGGGCGACGCCCGACCCGAAGCTGGACGGCGGGTTCGTGTCCACGGAGGCGTACCTCTCCCTCTACGGGAAGGAGTTCCGCGGCGCCCTCCGGCAGAGCCTGGCGGACTCCACGCTGCGGCACGTCGCCGCCCGGGGGTGGACGACCCCGGACGGCACCCGGACCACCATCCATCTGCTCCGGTTCAGCTCCGTCGCGTACGCCGAGGCGTACCAGGACGAGGCCCTGCAGATCGACTTCACGGACGGCCCGAAGGCGCTGCCCGACGGAGTCGAGAACGTCGTCCCGGAGACCTTCGCGGACGACATCGAGGTACCGGAGACGCGCGCGTACTCCTACCGGGAGAAGAAGCCCTACGGGCCCGAGCAGGTCCGCTGGGCCTACGTCCAGGCCGGCGACACCCTCGCGCTGATCACCCAGACCCGTAAGGGCGAGGCGCTCGGCGTGCCGTTCCAGCAGACGGTCACGCTGCAGAACCAGCTGCTCGGGTAGCCGTGCTCCGCTAGACCCACCTCACCGAGTGGGCCGGGCCCCCGCCCACTAAGCTGGGGTCCGGCCCGTTCCGCCTTCACCGCTCAGTCGAGGAGCACCCTGTGATCTTTTTCTTCGAAACGCTGCTGGTCCTGGTCTGCGTGGGCGTGCTCGCCTTCACCGGTCTGGCCGTGAAGAAGCTGTACCAGGGCCAGCGCTAACCCCCTTCTCGCCAACCACTTCCTAGAGAACGCCAGAGCCGCTCATGATCGAGATCCCCTCCGACCTCAACCCGGGCCTCGTCCCCCTCGCGTTCCTGCTCGGCACGTGGGAGGGCGCGGGCGTCGCCGACTTCCCCGGCGCCGAGAAGTGCAACTTCGGCCAGTCCGTGACGTTCAGCCACGACGGCCGGGACTTCCTGGAGTACACGTCCCACTCCTGGGTCCTGAACGCCGAGGGCAACAAGGTCCGCCCGCTGGAGAGCGAGAGCGGCTACTGGCGGATCGACAAGGACCGCCAGGTCGAGATCGTCATGGTCCGCGACCAGGGCATCATCGAGATCTGGTACGGCGAGCTCGCCGACCAGAAGCCGCAGATCGACCTGGCGACGGACGCCGTCGCCCGGACGGCGGCCTCGGGCCCGTACTCCGGCGGCAAGCGCCTCTACGGCTACGTCAAGAGCGACCTGATGTGGGTGGGCGAGAAGGCGACCCCCGAGGTCCCGCTGCGGCCGTACATGTCGGCGCACCTCAAGAAGGTCGTCACGCCGGAGGAGGTCGCGGAGATGGCCCGCAACCTTCCCGACATGCCCGACGACGGCATCGCCTTCTTCCGCTAGGAGGTCTGGGGCGGCGCGCCGCGCCCTCCTACACTGGGGGGCGTGGTGAGCACCGACTGGAAAAGCGACCTGCGGCAGCGCGGTTACCGGCTGACGCCGCAGCGTCAGCTCGTCCTGGAGGCCGTCGACGCGCTGGAGCACGCGACGCCCGACGACATCCTGGTGGAGGTCCGCAGGACGGCCTCCGGGGTGAACATCTCCACCGTCTACCGGACCCTGGAGCTCCTTGAGGAGCTCGGGCTCGTGAGCCACGCCCATCTGGGGCACGGGGCTCCGACGTACCACCTCGCCGACCGGCACCACCACCTGCACCTGGTGTGCCGGGACTGCTCCGGGGTGATCGAGGCGGATGTCGAGGTCGCCGCCGAGTTCACCGGGAAGCTCCGGGAGACCTTCGGCTTCGAGACGGACATGAAGCACTTCGCGATCTTCGGCCGCTGCGCGGACTGCACGAAGAAGGCGGCGGAGGAGCGCGCCCGGCAGGATTGAGGAGCGCGCCCGGGCCGACGAGGACCGCGCCCTGAAGGACCGGGCCTCCGAGTCGTAGGCTTTTCTCATGCAGCGACATTCAACGACCAGCCCTCTGCTGTCCCTCCCTGGTGCCGTCGCCGCCGAAGGCCGCGACGAAGGTGTCGCCGCGCACTACGGCGACCTGTTCCGTGAGCAGCGCTCCCTCGCCGACGGACACGGTTTCGTCGACCTCTCGCACCGCGGTGTCGTCGCCGTCACCGGTGACGACCGGCTGAGCTGGCTGCACCTGCTCGTCACCCAGTACATGACGGACCTGGCGCCCGGCCGCGCCACCGAGGCGCTGATCCTGTCCGGGAACGGGCACATCGAGCACGCGCTGTACCTCGTCGACGACGGCGGGACGCTGTGGGCGCACGTCGAGCCGGGGACGCGGGAGGAACTCGTCGCGTACCTGGAGTCGATGAAGTTCTACTACCGCGTCGAGGTCGCCGACCGTACGGAGGACATCGCCGTCGTCCACCTCCCGGCAGGCTCCATCGCCGAGGTGCCGGAGGGAGTCGCCGTACGGGAGACCCCGCACGGCCGCGATCTGTTCCTGCCCCGCGCCGACCTGGAGTCCTTCGCCGCCTCGCACGGGCCGGCCGCCGGCATCCTCGCGTACGAGGCGCTGCGCGTCGAGGCGCACCGCCCGAGGCTCGGCTTCGAGACCGACCACCGGACCATCCCGCACGAGGTCGGCCTCATCGGCAGCGCCGTCCACCTCCAGAAGGGCTGCTACCGGGGCCAGGAGACCGTCGCCCGGGTGCAGAACCTGGGGAAGCCGCCGCGCCGCCTGGTCTTCCTGCACCTGGACGGCAGCGAGGTCCTGCTGCCGGCCCACGGCACCCCGCTCCGCCTGGCGTCCGACGGCGAGGAGGGCCGCCAGCTCGGCTTCGTGACGACGGCGGTCCGCCACCACGAACTGGGCCCGATCGCCCTGGCCCTGGTGAAGCGCAACGTCCCGGTGGACGCACCCCTGATCGCGGGCACGACGGCGGCGGCACAGGAGACGGTGGTCGAGCCGTAGGACGGTCGGGCGTGGGGCGGCGCAGGGCGTCACGCCTCGATCAGTACCGTGAACGGGCCGTGGTTCGTGAGGGAGACGCGCATGTCCGCTCCGAAGCGGCCCGTTTCCACGTGGGCGCCCAGGTCGCGGAGTCTTGCCACCACCTCGTCCACCAGGGGTTCGGCGACCGGGCCGGGGGCCGCCGCGTTCCAGGTGGGGCGGCGGCCCTTGCGGGCGTCTCCGTAGAGGGTGAACTGGGAGATGACGAGCAGGGGCGCGTTCACGTCCGAGCATGACTTCTCGCCGTCCAGTACCCGGACGGACCAGAGCTTTCTGGCCAATTGGGCCGCCTTCTCCGGGGTGTCGTCGTGCGTCACCCCGACGAGCACGCACAAGCCCTCCCCGGCGATCTCACCGACGGTCTCCCCTGCGACGACGACGCTCGCGCCGTCCACCCTCTGCACCACTGCACGCATACGCCCCAACCTACCGATCCGCTCCCAGTCCGACGGATGAGGGGCCGAACGGGTGCAGAGCGCCTGCACGTGCGCGTAGAGGAGTGGCACCATGCGTGTCAGGCGGTGCGGCTCCGCACCGGTCGAGGGGACGATTCTCATGAGTGCACCTGGCACCGGGCCGACGCCGTCCGGCCCCGTACCGCTGATCCGCACCGGAACCGGGGGCGGAGGACCGGGCGCCGGCCCCGTCACACGCCCACCCGTGCAGCGAACCGCCGAACCGGCGCTGCCGGACCGGGCCGAACCGGACCTCGGCGCACTGCGGCTGCCCGAACTGCGCGCGCTGCGCCGGGACGCCCAGAGCGACGAGGCCGACCTGAGCTACGTACGCCGGATGCTCCAGGGCCGGATCGACATCCTGCGCGCCGAGCTGGCGCGGCGGACCGACCCGGAGGCCCCGGTCCTCGACCGGCTCTCCGAGATCCTCGCCGACGTGCCCTCGCGGCACCGCAGCTCGGCCCGGCACGTGACCCTGTCGACGCCCCGCAGCGAGGAGTACCGGCGGCTCGCGGCCGAGATGCTGTCGGAGGTCGAGCTGTCGGACCTGACGGCCCGCACGGACGACGAGCTGCACGCGGGGATGGGGCGGCTCGCCGGGTACGAGCAGCAGATCTCGCGGCGCCGCCAGCACCTCCAGCGGACCGCCGACGGATGCAGCGCGGAGATCGCCCGCCGCTACCGCGAGGGCGAGGCCCAGGTCGACGACCTGCTGGCCTGAGGCCACGAGGCGGGCGGAGCGCCTGTCCGCCCGCACCCCGCCCCGCGCGCGCGGACCCCCGGAAAAGTCGGGTGCGGTCGTGCCCCCACCGTGCGTAGGGTCGAGGGATGACTGTCGACGTACGCACGGTGGCGGAGTCCGAGTTCCCCGACTGGCTTCGGGCCCTGCGCACCGGGTTCCTCCGCCCGCCCGTCGTCTCGGACGCGGAGGCCGCCGACCGGCTGGCCCACGCCGACCTCGGGCGGACGCTCGCCGCCTTCGACCGTGACCGCGTCGTCGCCACCTTCCGGTCGTTCCGGCAGGAGGTCGGCACGGTCGGCGGAGGCACGCTCACCGCCGACGCCATCACCCAGGTCACCGTCTCCCCGACGCACCGCAGGCGCGGACTGCTCGGCCGGATGATGGGCCACGACCTCGGCGCCGCCCGGGAGCGCGGCGACGCCCTCGCGACCCTGATCGCCGCCGAGTACCCGATCTACGGGCGCTTCGGCTTCGGCCCGGCGAGCTGGGCCACCGAGTGGAGCGTCGACCTGCGCCGCGCGGGCCTCGACCCGCGCCGCTCGGGCCGCCCGGAGGACGGCGGCCGGATCGATCTCACCGACGCCGACGAGATCCGCAAGGCCGGGCCCGAGGTGCACCGCCGGCTCGCCGGCCTCCGCGCCGGGGTCACCCACCGCAGCACCCGAGACTGGGAGTTCGGCACCGGCCTCGGCGTGCAGACCGAGCCATGGACGGAGCCGTACTACGCGCTCTACCGCAACGAGTCCGGCGAGGCCGAGGGATACGTCGCCTACGGCTCCGACGGGAAGTGGGACGACGCCAAGCAGCCGGTGAACACCGCGAAGGTGCGCGATCTGATCGCGTGCACCCCGGCCGCCGAGCGCGCCCTCTGGAACTACCTCTGCTCCATCGACTGGATCTCCACCGTCCGCTCCGGCTTCCGCGCGCCCGACGACCCGCTGCCGATGCTCCTGCCCGACCCGCGCGCCGCGAAGGTCGTGACGCACGCGGACATGCTGTGGGTCCGTGTCCTGGACGTCGTCCGAGTCCTGGAGACCCGTACGTACCCGGTGACGGACGGTCTCGTGCTCGACGTGCGGGACGCGGGCGGATTCGCCGGCGGGCGCTACCGCCTCGACGCCTCCCCGGACGGCGTCTCCTGCGCCCGTACCGCCGAGTCCGCCGATCTCGCCTTCGACATCGCCGAGCTGGGCCCGCTCGCGTTCGGTGACGAGTCGGCGGTACGGCTCTCCCGGCTGGGGCGCGTGGACGAGCTGACGGCGGGCGCGGCGGCCCGCGCCGACCTGCTGTTCCGCACCCCGCTGCGGGCCTTCTCGCCCGACATCTTCTGAGCCCCGTACGGCCGCCTCACTAGGATGGCCGCAGGTGGAAAGGGGTATGTCGTGACCTCGGAGTCTGCGGAAACGTCCGGTGCGGCCGGTACGGCCGGGGGCGGCGGTGCGTCCGCGCCCGGTCTGCGTGAGCGGAAGAAGGAGCGGACCCGGCAGGCCCTTTCGGAGGCCGCCATCGCGCTGTTCCTGGAGCGGGGCTTCGACGCCGTCTCCGTCGCCGAGGTGGCCGCCGCCGCCGAGGTGTCCAAGCCGACCCTCTTCCGCTACTTCCCCGCCAAGGAAGACCTGGTCCTGCACCGGTTCGCGGACCACGAGGACGAGTCGGCCCGGGTGGTGACCGCCGGGCGCCGGGCCGGGACCGCCCCGCTGGACGCGCTCCATGCCCACTTCCTCGACGGGCTCTCCCGGCGCGACCCGGTCACCGGACTCTGCGACCATCCGGCGGTCCTCGCGTACCTCCGGCTCCTGTACGACACCCCGGCCCTGGCGGCGCGCATGCAGGCGTACCAGCGGAGGTCGGAGGCGGTCCTCGCGGGCGCGCTCGGCGGCGACCCCCTGGGCGCGCGGCTCGCCGCCGGCCAGATCGTGGCCGTGCTCCGCGTCCTGGCCGAGGAGAACACGGCCCGGATCGCGGCCGGGGAGACGGCCGAGCAGGTGGAGGCCGACGCGGTGGCCGCCGCCGGACTGGCCTTCCGGGCGCTGCGGGAGGGGCTCCCGTACTGAAGGAGCGTTGACGGACCCGTACGGGAGGACCCGTACGGCGGGTGATCCCTGCGTCCGAGCATTCGTAGACGAGTAAAAAATGTAACCCGGTAACGTTTTCCGTTAGGCTTCTCGGAATGACGTCACTGGACCTTGAGCTCGCCCGCGAACGCTCCCACCACGACGCCTGCCGCGCCGCCCTGATCCGTATGACCGAGGACGTCGCCGGGCAGGTCGTCACCGGCGAGGACACCGCCGCCTCCGGCGCCGACGCCGAGGCGCTCGGCCGCCACCTCCGCAGCCGCGCCAAGGAGATGCGGGAGCAGCCGCCGGGACCGCTGTTCTTCGCGCGCCTGGACCGCGAGGACGGCCAGAGCCACCACATCGGCCGCCGCCGCATCGCCGAGGACCACGCCGCCCCGCCCCTCGTCGTCGACTGGCGCGCCCCCGTCTCCCGCGCCTACTACCAGGCCGGCGCCCACGATCCGCAGGGCGTCCTCCGGCGCCGCCGCTTCGGCTGGGCCCCGTACAGCCGGGGCGCGTCGGAGGATCTGACCGCCCTGGAGGACGAACAGCTCACGGCCGGCGGGGCGGTGACGGTCAGCGCCCTCCTCGCCGGGGAGATCGAGCGCCCCCGGGTGGGGCCCATGCGGGACATCGCCGCCACCATCCAGCCCGAGCAGGACGACCTCGTACGCTCCGACCCGGCCGCCTCCCTGTGCGTGCAGGGCGCGCCCGGCACCGGCAAGACAGCGGTGGGGCTGCACCGGGCCGCGTACCTGCTCTACACGCATCCGCAGCGGATCCGCCGTTCCGGTCTCCTCGTCCTCGGTCCGCACCGGGCGTTCCTCTCGTACATCTCCGAGGTGCTGCCCTCGCTCGGCGAGACCGGCATCCGGCAGGCCACCCTCGACGACGAGATCGCCCGCCATCCGGTACGCGCCGAGGACGGCGGGGCGGCGGCGCTGGTCAAGCACGACGCCCGGATGGCGGAGGTGCTGCACCGCGCGCTGTACGGCCGGGTCGACCCGGCCCCCGCGGACGACCTCGCGGTGCCGGACGGCTCGTACCACTGGCGGCTGCCGGCCGCGCGGCTCGCGGAGATCGTCGCGGCGGTACGGGAGGAGGCGCCGCCCTACGCGACGGGCCGCGAGCGGGTCCGCGCCCGGATCGTACGGGCCCTCCAACTGCGTGCCGAACGCCGCTGGGGGCCCATGGGCGCGGCCTGGGCGCGGCGGATCGAACGGGCGCGGCCGGTCACCGTGTTCCTTGACGCGTGCTGGCCGAGGACCACGCCCGAGGAGGTCCTCGCGGGCCTCCTCGCGGACCCCGCCGACCCGGCGCTGAGCGAGGCCGAGCGGGCGGCGATCCGCTGGGAGCGCCCGCCGCGCTCGTACCGTTCGGCGCGCTGGACCGCCGCCGACCTCGTCCTCCTCGACGAGCTCGCGGGCCTGATCGAACGCCCCGAGAGCTACGGCCATGTCGTCGTCGACGAGGCCCAGGACCTCTCGCCCATGGAGTGCCGGGCGATCGCCCGCCGCACCGAGTTCGGCTCGCTCACCGTCCTCGGCGACCTGGCCCAGGGCACCACTCCGTGGGCGGCCCGCGACTGGACGGAACAGCTCGCCCACCTCGGCAGGGCCGGGGCGCCCGTGGTGCCGCTGACCCTCGGCTACCGGGTCCCGGCGGCGATCGTGGACCTCGCGAACCGGCTCCTTCCGCACCTGGGCGCGGACGTGCCGGCGGGCCGGTCGGTGAGGAAGGACGGCGAGGTGACGGTCCACCGGACGACGGACCTCCGCACGGCGACCGGCGAGGCGGTACGCGCGGCACTGGCGGCGGAGGGCTCGGTGGGGGTGATCACGGCGGCGGAGTTGTTCGGGGAGGTGGGGCAGGCGGTGACGGGGTGTCTGGAGGCGCTGGGGCAGGCGGCGGGGAAGGCCGGGGAGCGGGTGACCGTGCTGCCGGCGAGTGCCGTGAAGGGGCTGGAGTTCGACCACGTCGTGGTGGTCGAACCGGCCGCGATCGTGGCGGCCGAGGCGCGGGGCGCGAACCGGCTGTACGTGGTGCTCACGCGCGCGGTGTCGCGGCTGACGCTCGTGCACGAGGAGGAGTTGCCGGAGTGGCTGAGGGGGTAGCCGTCGGCGGGGCCTGCGGACCGGTCGGCCCCGGCCTCTCCTCGGCCTCCTCCCGCCCGTACATCGCCGTGAGTTCCGCGCCGATGCGGGCCAGGGCCGTACGGGCCTCCGGTGGGGACAGGAGTTCCACCCGGGCTCCCAGGCCCGCCAGCCGCGCGGCGATCACCTCGGGTGAGGGGCCGTCGGCCTCGATGGGGATCCAGCCGTCGGGGGCGCGTTCCCCGTACCGTACGCGCCCGTTGAGCAGGCCCTCCAGGACCTGTTCGGTGCCGGGCGCGGCCCGGCCCCGTACCGTCGCGGCGATCAGCCGGTCCTCCATCCGGGCGGCGAGCGCCCGCCACGCGGTGGCCAGATCGAAGCCCTCGGGCCGTACGGCGGGGGCGCCGGTCTCCGTCACGGAGGTGACGCGGCCGACCCGGAAGGTGCGCAGACCGTGCGCGGTGTCCGCGACGAGGTAGCGGACCCCGGCCTTCGCGGCGATCCCCAGCGGGTGGACGGTCCGCTCGCTCGGCTCGCGGCCGGGGCGCGCGTACCCGATCCTGACCTCCCTCGACTCGACCACCGCCCGCTGGAGCGGGCCGAGTCGGGGCTCCTCCGTCCCCGCGCCCGACCAGTCGGTGCCGTCGGATATCCCCGCGCGGGCGGCGGCCTCGGCTCCCTCCCTGAGGGGCGCGGGGAGGGCCCGTACGAGCTTCCGCAGGGCGGTCCGGGTCTGCGGGCTCGCCTCGGCGTCCGGGCCGGTGAGCAGGAAGAGTTCGCGGATCTCGGGGGCGGTCAGACCGGTCAGGTCGGTACGGGCTCCGCCGACGAGCGACCAGCCGCCGCCCTGGCCCGCCTGCGAGTACACCGGGATCCCGGAGCTCGCGAGAGCTTCGAGATCCCGGCGTGCGGTGCGCTCGGACACCTCCAGTTCGGCGGCGAGTTCGGCGGCGGTGACGCGCTGCCGGGTCTGGAGGAAGAGCAGGGCGGCGACGAGTCGATCGGCTCTCATGCCGCCATTGTGAGGGGCGCGGACACCTGTTCGGGGCGACGGCGCAGGACGGTGGGGTGGACGACGAGATCGGTGCGGCGGACCGGGCCTGGGTCGCCGGCCACCATCCCGGGCGGGCGTTGCTCCATCGGGTGGACCCCGGCCGGGGACTCGGGGCGGCGGACTTCGAGGCGCTTGCGGAGTGGGGGAGGGGGTGGGTCCGGTGGGTCCGGTGGGTCCGGTGGACCCGGTGGACCCGGTGGAGTGAGGTGGCCGTCCGGCCTGCGCCCCCTCCTCGCCGCCCCCTCACCCCGTCCGGTGGCGTTCGACGTCGGTGAGGTGCCGGACGAGGCCGAGCAGAGAGAGCGTCGACGGTTCGGCGGCCCGCCGGGCGATCGACTCCCCCTCCTCGTCGAGGCCCGCGCACTTCAGGACCAGGGTCTTCCGTTGGTCCGCGAGGAACATCGCGAGCATCTGCCGCCCGTCCCCGGTCGCAGGCCCTGAGAAACGCGGGTTCGGGACCGCCGTACCGCCGGGCTCGTCCTCGTCGAGGACATCCCCGCGACGCCGGGGCGGGGGGCTCACCACGACCGCTCCCGGGCGGAGCGGACGGGCCGGGCGGCGTACGGAACACCCCCGCCGGATGCGTACAACTGTCATGCGGACCCTCCCTGTTCGACCGGGTCACATGCTGGCGCGAGGGAGGGCCGCCGGGCAGGTGGGTTACGAGGTGGCGCGGGGCTGCGTGAACCGGAGCATGTTGCCGGCGGGGTCGCGGAAGGCGCAGTCGCGGACGCCGTACGGCTGGTCGACCGGCTCCTGGAGGACCTCGCCACCGGCCGCGCGGACGTGCTCGAAGGTCGCGTCGACGTCCTCCGTGGAGAAGATCACGCCGCGCAGCATGCCCTTGGCGAGCAGCTCGGCCACGGCCTTGCGGTCGGCGGGGGAGGCGTTGGGGTCGGCGAGCGGCGGTTCGAGGACGATCTCGACGTCGGGCTGCGCGGGGGACCCGACGGTCACCCAGCGCATCCCTTCGAAACCGACGTCGTTGCGCACCTCCAGACCGAGGGCGTCGCGGTAGAAGGCGAGGGCCTTGTCGTGGTCGTCGACGGCGATGAAGCACTGCGAGAGCTTGACGTTCATGCGATCGAAGCTACGGCGGAACGGCTGATCCCGCTTCTCCGATCCTGACCGATGGGGGCCGTACGGAGAGAGAGCCGGTCACGGCTTCCGTACCGGCCGGGTACGGACCTTCGCGACGCAGGCCGGGATCGCGGCGCCGTCGTCGTGCCGGCGGGCCCGGTAGGCGGACGGCGACTCGCCGACGAGCTCCGTGAAACGGGAACTGAAGGAACCGAGCGAGGTGCACCCCACGGCGAAGCAGACGTCCGTCACGCTCAGATCACCCCGCCGGAGCAACGCCTTCGCACGCTCGACACGGCGGGTCATCAGATAGCTGTACGGCGTCTCGCCGAAAGCCGCCCGGAAACCGCGGGCGAAGTGCCCGGTCGACATCAGGGCGACGGAGGCGAGCGCGGGCACGTCCAGCGGCAGCGCGTAATCGCGGTCCATCACGTCCCGCGCCCGGCGCAGCCGTACGAGATCCTCCAGCGTCACGCTCCCAGGATGGCACGTGGGGCGGCGCGCCGTACCTCAGCCGCAGGCGATGAGCAGCTCTCCGACGGCGGTGCGGATGTCCTCGTCGTCGATGAAGCCGCACCCGTATCGCCCGCGCCGCCCGCGCCGCCGGTCTCGCCAGGGTCGCCCCCACCGCCCGCGTCCACCCCGCCGCACCGGCGCAGCAGACCGGGTACGTCCTCGGCGGACCCGTAGTTGTGCTCCAGCCCGGCCCAGTCGACCGCATCCAGTCCCACCCGCATGCGCGCGACCCTGCCGACCGGTCCCGTTCCGCTCGCCGGAGCCTCGGAACAGGTCTCAGGCATCCGACGGAGACGCCGCCGCGAGACGCTCGGCTTCCTCCAGCCAGGCGGTGTACCAGCGGGCGAACGTCACCGGCTTCCCGTCACCGTCGAGGAGCGGCGTCACGTCGCCGTCGTCCGCCCGGAGGTCGGACCAGATCGTGCCCCGGTGAACGCCGCTGAGGACCAGCCATTCCCGCTGCGCACAGCCCAGATGGGAGATCGCGATGGCACCGGCGGTGCGTTCCGGGGCGTACACGAGGGCGTACCACTCCTCGTCCCACGCTTCGATGGCGTCGTCGAAGTCCTCGATCTCCTCGAAGTCCTCTTCCTCGGGGCGCCGGGTGAGAAGCCCGTCGAGGCTCTTGGGGTCCGGTCCCCGTGCGGGGAAGGGCTCCGCGAGCGTGGAGAGGTCCGCCAGGTCGGCTCCGTCGCCTTCCCAGCGCCACCGGTCCTGTACGCGCCGCACGGGAAAGAGGCCGTAGGCCGGCCCCGCGCCGCCCGCGGCGACATGGAGGAGGTAGGTCCGGTACTCCTCCGGCAGCCGCACACCCATCTGGGCCTCGAGCCCCGAGAGCTCCAGCTCGGTGAGCGGCTCCTCCAAGGCCCACCGGTGCCCGAACGCCCCGAAGACCCGATCGCGCTCGGGCTGAGTGCCCAACGCCGCGATCCGTTCCCGTACCCCTGCCCACCGGTCGATCATGCGCAGACCGTACGGGGTGCCACTGACACCGGCCCGGCCGACAGGTCCGCGCGGGGACCAGGGTGACTCTTGCAAGCGCCTGCTTGCAATAGTTAGCAAAGGCTGGCATGGTCGGAGCATGGCATCGCTCAACGTCGGCAATCTCGGCAACCTCGGTGAGTACCTCCGCGAGCAGCGGCGGACCGCGCAGTTGTCCCTGCGGCAGCTCGCCGACGCCGCCGGGGTGTCGAACCCGTATCTGAGCCAGATCGAGCGCGGGCTGCGGAAGCCCAGCGCCGAGGTACTGCAGCAGGTCGCCAAGGCGCTGCGGATCTCCGCCGAGACGCTCTACGTACGGGCCGGAATCCTCGACGAGAAGGAGCGGGACGAGCTGGAGACGCGCGCCGTCATCCTGGCCGACCCCTCGATCAACGAGCGGCAGAAGCAGGTGCTGCTCCAGATCTACGACTCCTTCCGCAAGGAGAACGCCGTCGAGGCCGCCGCCGCAGCCGCCGCAGCAGCGGCGGAGGCGGAAGCGAAAGCGGGCCGGGCCGAAGCCGCCGCGACAGCCGCACCGGCCGAAGCGGGCCGGGCCGAAGCCGCCGCGCCCGATGCCCCCTCACCCCAGAGCTAGTCCGTGACCCCAGACCCTCGCTCGTACGTCACCACCGGGAGGACCACCAGCATGGCCATCATCGACGAACTGCGTACCCCTCTCTACTTCGCTGCCGGCACCGCCGACCTCGTCGCACAGCAGGCCAAGAAGGTTCCCGGCCTGATCGAGCAGCTCGCCGCCGAGGCGCCCGCGCGGATCGAGGCCGTACGGAAGGCCGACCCGAAGGCCGTGCAGGAGAAGGTGACCACGCAGGCCAAGGAGGCCCAGGCCACCGTCCAGTCGAAGTTCGCCGATGTCGTCGGCGGTCTCGACACGGACCTCAAGAAGCTCGGTGAGACCGCCCAGGACCTCGCTCTGCGCGGGGTCGGCGTCGCCGCCGAGTACGCGGTCAAGGCGCGCGAGAAGTACGAGGAGGTCGCCGCCCACGGCGAGGAGGCCGTCAAGGCCTGGCGCGGCGAGGCCGCCGACGAGATCGTCGAGATCGCCGTCGTCGTGGAGCCGGAGCAGACGAAGGCCGGGGAGACCAAGGCCGGGGAGACCAAGGCGGGGGAGCCGAAGGCCGAGGAGAGCGCGGCCGGGGACGAGCCCGTGGCGGCCGAGAAGGCGCCCGTCAAGAAGGCCGCCGCGCGCAAGGCCCCCGCCAAGAAGGCGGGCGTCACCGCCGAGAAGGAGTAGGTCCGGGCACCATTACGGGTACCCGGTGCGTTGAACCGGGTACCTTGACCGCGAGGCGCTCTTCCCCTCTTCACTAGGCGGTGCTCAGCATGTTGCGCGCGGGATTCGACTCCCTCCTCTCCCTGGTGATCTTCCTGGTCTTCACCGGCTTCGCCGTCGCCGCGCTCGTCTTCGCCGCCATGGCGCGCGAGGACGCCTACCGCGCCGCCGAGAAGCAGACGAAGAAGTTCTGGCTGATCATCCTGGGCATCAACCTCGTCCTGAACCTGCTGCTGCCGATGCTGTTCCTGCAGATCGCGGGCCTGATCGCCGCCATCGTCTTCATGGTGGACGTCCGTCCCGCGCTCGCGCAGGTCTCGGGCGGCGGCCGTGGTGGCCGCCGTGGCGGCGGCTCGAGCAGCGACGGACCGTACGGCCCCTACAACGGCGGCCGATAGCAGCACTACGCCCGGACACGGAACCGGCCGGCGCTGGACGACCGGACACAGGTCGAGCCGGATACGGAACCAGCCGGCCGGACACAGAACCAGCCGGACACAGGGCCCGAGGGGATCACTGCCCCCGGGTCCTGTCCCTTTCCAGCGCCAGGACCGCGACGTCGTCCGTCAGCTCGCCGCCGTTCAGCGAGCGGACCTCCGTGACCGCCGCCTCCAGCAGTTCCTCGCCGCGCAGGCCCGCCGCCAGCTGCCGGTTGATCATCCCGACCATCCCGTCCTGGCCGAGCCGCGGCGAACCGGGGCCCGCCGAGCGGCCCTCGATCAGTCCGTCCGTGTACATCAGCAGGCTCCACGCCCCGCCCAGCTCGACCTGCCGGCGCGGCCAGCGGGCGCGCGGCAGCAGTCCGAGGGCCGGGCCGCCGTCCTCGTACGGGAGCAGCCGGGCGGCCCGCCCCTGCCGGGCGATCAGCGGGGACGGGTGGCCGGCCAGGCACAGGCCCGCGCGGCGTCCGTCGGGTGCGATGTCGACGGTGCAGAGCGTCGCGAAGATCTCGTCGCTCTCCCGCTCGTGCTCCAGGACCTGCTGCATCGTCGAGAGCAGTTCGTCCCCGCACAGTCCCGCGAAGGTCAGGGCCCGCCAGGCGATCCGCAGCTCGACGCCGAGCGCGGCCTCGTCGGGGCCGTGCCCGCAGACGTCGCCGATCATGGCGTGGACGGTGCCGTCGGGGGTGCGCACGGTGTCGTAGAAGTCGCCGCCGAGCAGGGCGCGAGAGCGGCCCGGCCGGTAGTGGGCGGCGAACCGCAGGTCGGAGCCGTCCAGGAGGGGCGTCGGGAGCAGTCCGCGCTCCAGGCGGGCGTTCTCCTGCGCCCGCAGCCGTGACTCGGCCAGCTTGACCTGTACGGCGTCGGCCCGCTTGCGCTCGACCGCGTACCGGATGGCCCGGCTCAGCAGCCGCCCGTCGAGCTCCTCGCGGAACAGGTGGTCCTGGGCCCCGACGCGTACCGCCTCGGCCGCCAGCTCCGCGTCGGCGGAGGCCGCGAGCGCGAGCACGGCGTGGCGCGGGGCGAGGCGCAGGATGTGCCGCAGCGGGGCGAGCGGGTCGTCGCCGGCGGCGGCGCGGGGGCCTGGCAGGGAGAGGTCGACCAGCACGCAGTGGACGTCGTCGGTGAGGAGCCGCTCGGCCTCGGTCAGGTTGCGCGCCGTCCGGATGCGGACCCGGGTGCCGGCGGCGTCGGCCGCGTCGAGCAGTTCGGGTACGGCGAGGGCACCCGCCGGGTCGTCCTCGACGACCAGGAGAGTGAGATCGGTGCGGTCGGTGCCTGTGACTGTGCCTGTCATAGCGGTGGCGTCCATGGCGGTGGCGTCCGTGACGGTGACGTCGCCGGGTCCCGCAACGGCAGAGACGTTTCTCTGACGCGGTACGGATACGGGCATCGGTCCGGGTTCCCTTCCCTCCCCCCGAGGTGCGCGGTGCGCCGGGTGGCGCCCCGCCCGTCCCGGACCATAGCGGTAGGGCGGTGGGGAGCGGAATGGTGATCAGCCGACCGAAGGCCGCGCCGGGCTTGGCATATGCCGCGGAAGGGGAGGTACTCGCCCCCGCGGGGCCGCCGGGCCACCCCGAAACCCAATGAGAAACGTCACGCCGGGGGCGGGTACGGGCCCGGCGACGGCGACGGCGACCGGGGGCGGGCACGGGCTCGGCGACGGCGAGCGGGGGCGGGTACGGGCTCGGCGAGGGCGGCCGGGTGAGTACGCGGGCTCCACGAACGCGGCCCGGCGGGTACGGGCCCCACGACAGCGGCCGGGCGCATGTCCCCTCGCCCGGCCGTCGGCCCACCCGCCCGTCCGCACGCGCGCCCGTCCACCGGCACGCGCGCCCGTCCTTCGACAAGCGCGCCCGCCCGTCACATCGGGCGTACGACCCCCAGGATCTCCATCGAGCCCGCTCCCGCGATCGTCACGTTCCGTCCCGGGCGCGGTGCGTGCACGATCGCGCCGTTGCCGACGTACATGCCGATGTGGCTCGCGTCCTTGAAGTAGACGATCAGGTCGCCCGGCCGCATGTCCTTGATGTTCACGTGCGGCAGCAGGCGCCACTGCTCCTGCGAGGTGCGGGGGATCGGCCGCCCGGCCGAACCCCAGGCGCTCTGGGTCAGCCCCGAGCAGTCGTACGAACTCGGGCCCTCGTCCCCCCACCCGTACGGCTTGCCGATCTGGGCCGTGGCGAACTCGATCGCCTTCTTGGCCTCCGGCGTCGTGTCGGCCTTCAGACCGGCGAGGACGCCCGTGCCGAGCCAGGTCGTCTGGGCCCGGTACTGTGCCTGCTCCTCAAGGCGGCGCAGCCGCTCCCGCTCCTCGGCGGCGAGCGTGGACTCCAGCTTCTTCGCCGCTTCGATCCGGTCGTTGATCTGCTTCTTGGCCTGGGCCTGCCGGACGCGGTTGGCCTCCAGCTTGGTCCAGTTGACGCCCGCGTCCTTCGCGTACACGTCCAACTGGGCCTGGGTGCGGTCCATCTCACCGAGGAGGTCCGTGGTGGCCTTCGCCCCGGCCTTGAGCCGTCCCGCGGTGTCGAGGAAGAGCTGCGGGTCATCGGTGAGGACGAGCTGCGCGCCCTCGGGGAGCCCGCCGTTGCGGTACTGGGCGCGGGCGGCTGCGCCCGCCTTGGCCTTGAGGTCCTCGATCTTCTCGCGGCCCTCCACGATCATCCGGGCGACCCGGACGATCTCGGCGGACTGCTCCTTGGTCTTCTCCTCCGCGAGGTTGTACGCGTCGGTGGCGACGGCGGCCTGCCGGTACAGGACCTCGATCTCCTTGCGCACCTCCTCCAGGCTCTTCTTCGGCGGCGGAGGCGGCAGCGGCGCGGCCGAGGCCTGGAGCGTCAGTGCGGGAGAGGCCAGCACGGTCAGGGCGCAGATCACGGTGATCGCGGCGGTGGCGTGGCGGCGTCGGTTCACGAGCTCCCCCTCGAGTGACCAGATCTGATTTACCGTCAGTAACTTGACGGTGACCTTGGCGATAGTGCCATGCGAAACCGCAAAGCAACAGGGGAAACCGGGGCCTGTCGGCCTGCTTCCCTCACGGGGGACGAGTGGTGCGCGCGTGGCGTTCCCGACGTACGGGAAATTCAGCGGGAGTTGGGGAAGGAGAGGGAAGCGCGGTGGCGGCGCGAGCCCCCGGGGCTCACCACCGAGGCGCCAGCGCCTCCCACCGCACCGACACCTCTCCCTGCCGCCACCGCCGCGGCCCGTCCGTCAGCGGCCAGTCCGCCGCCAGGTCGCGGACCGAGCGGATCCACCGCTGCCGCGCGCCGAGCGAGGCGTACGGGGCCGCCGCCGCCCACGCCCGGTCGAAGTCCCGCAGGAAGGCGTGCACCGGCTCGCCCGGCACGTTGCGGTGGATGAGCGCCTTCGGCAGCCGCTCCGCCAGGTCCGAGGGGCGCTCCAGCGAGCCGAGCCGGGTCGCGAAGGTCACCGTCCGGGGCCCGTCCGCGTCGAGCGCCACCCACACGTGCCGGCGTCCGATCTCGTCGCAGGTCCCCTCGACGAGCAGTCCGCCGGGCGCGAGCCGCCCGCACAGCCGCCGCCAGACGGCCGCGACCCGCTCCTCGTCGTACTGGCGCAGCACGTTCGCCGCCCGGATCAGGGCGACCCGGCCGGGCACCGGCACCTCGAAGCCGCCGTGCAGGAAGGAGAGGCCCTCGTGCTCGTACGGCTTCGCCGCCTCGACCCGGGCGGGTTCGATCTCGATGCCGTAGAGGCGGGTACGGGGTTCGGCGGTGCGCAGCCGGGCCAGGAGTTCGACGGCGGTCCAGGGGGCGGCCCCGTAACCGAGGTCGACGGCGAGCGGCGGCTCGGGGGAGCGGCGCAGGGCGGGGCCGTGGACGGCGGCGATCCAGCGGTCCATGCGGCGCAGCCGGTTGGGGTTGGTGGTCCCGCGGGTCGGGTTGCCGACGGGGCGGGTGGTGCGCGGGGCCATGCCGAAAAGGTTACGGGGTGGGGGTCGGGGGCGGCGCACCCCGGTAATTAATTGGCAAAGCGGCACCGGTGGAGGAAATGAAAGGACCCATTCCGGTGTTGACGGGGCCGGAGGACGTACTACGTCCTCCCGCCGTCATGCCCGCGGCGCCCGAGCACCGCCCCGACATCTCAAGGATGACGTGTTCGGCCTCCGAAGGGCCGACATGTCAGCCCCCGAGCGGAAGGACCGCCGACGTGAGCCAGTACGTGTCCCGGTTCGCCGGAACCCGGCACCGGCATCCGGCGCCGACCCGGCTCCGGCTCCCCGGCCGGAACCGCACCCCGCGCCGCGTGGCCATGCTCAGCGTCCACACCTCCCCGCTGCACCAGCCGGGCACGGGAGACGCGGGCGGCATGAACGTCTACATCGTCGAGCTGGCGAAACGACTCGCCGCCATCGACATCGAGGTCGAGATCTTCACCCGGGCCACGACCGGCGGGCTGCCCCCGGTCGTCGAGCTGACCCCCGGCGTCCTCGTCCGGCACGTCGACGCCGGCCCCTACGAGGGCCTGGCCAAGGAGGAGCTGCCCGCGCAGCTCTGCGCCTTCACGCACGGCGTGATGCAGGCGTGGGCGGGTCACCGCCCCGGCCACTACGACCTCGTCCACTCCCACTACTGGCTCTCCGGCCACGTCGGCTGGCTCGCCGCCGAGCGCTGGGGCGTCCCGCTCGTCCACGCCATGCACACCATGGCGAAGGTCAAGAACGCGGCGCTCGCCGAGGGCGACACCCCCGAGCCCGCGGCCCGGGTGATCGGGGAGACGCAGATCGTCTCCGCCGCCGACCGGCTGATCGCGAACACGGCCGAGGAGGCCGACGAGCTGGCCCGCTTCTACGAGGCCGACCCCGGCAAGATCGCGGTCGTCCACCCGGGCGTCAACCTCGACCGATTCCGCCCCGCCGACGGCCGCGCCGCCGCCCGCGCCCGGCTCGGGCTGCCGCAGGACGCCTTCATCCCGGTCTTCGCCGGGCGGATACAGCCGCTGAAGGCGCCGGACATCCTGCTCCGGGCCGCCGCGCTGCTCGTCGACCAGGACCCGTCGCTGCGCTCGCGCATGGTGGTGCCGGTGGTCGGCGGTCCGAGCGGCAGCGGCCTCGCGAAGCCGGAGGGCCTGCAGAAGCTGGCCGCCCGGCTCGGCATCGCGGACGTCGTGCGCTTCCACCCGCCGGTCGGGCAGGACCGGCTCGCGGACTGGTTCCGCGCGGCGAGCGTCCTGGTCATGCCCTCGTACAGCGAGTCCTTCGGCCTGGTCGCCATCGAGGCGCAGGCGGCCGGCACCCCGGTGGTCGCGGCCTCGGTCGGCGGTCTGCCCGTGGCCGTACGGGACGACTCGACCGGTTTCCTCGTCCAGGGGCACGACCCGGCGGACTACGCCCGCGCGCTCGGCCGGTTCGTGGCCGACCCCTCGCTCGTGGACCGGATGGGCGCGGCGGCGGCCCTGCACGCGGGGTCCTTCGGCTGGGACACGGCGGCCTCGGGGACGGCGGACGTGTACACGGCCGCCATGCACGACCACCGGCTGCGGGAGAACCGCCGTCGCGTACGCTCCCACCATGGCTGAGGACGTTCGGCGGATCATCGAGGACACCTTCAACGACGCGGAGCTGGACTGGGAGTCCCCGGAGCCCGGCTCGTACGTCGTGAAGCTCCCGGGCACGCGCAAGCTGTTCACCACGCTCTCGCTCCGGGCGGGCCGCCACTCCCTCTCCCTCAACGCCTTCGTCATCCGCCACCCGGACGAGAACGAGGCGGGCGTCCACCGCTGGCTGCTCGAACGCAACCTCAAGCTGTACGGGGTGGGTTACGCGGTCGACGGCCTCGGCGACGTCTACCTCGCCGGCAAGCTGCCGCTCTCCGCCGTCACGCCCGAGGAACTCGACCGGCTGCTCGGCTCGGTCCTGGAGGCGGCGGACGGCGACTTCAACACGCTTCTCGAACTGGGGTTCGCTTCGGCGATCCGGCGGGAGTACGAGTGGCGGGTCTCGCGCGGCGAGTCGACCCGGAACCTCGACGCGTTCAAGAACCTGACCCAGAAGCCGTCCCAGAAGCCGTCCCAGAAGCCGTCCCGGAAGCCGTCCGAGCAGCGCGGCGACTGACCGCTCGGATCGACGAGTACCTGCGCGAGGAGTGGACCACGCTCACCGCCGTCCGCCCGGCCCGCCGGGGTGCGACCGCTCAGTGACCGTCGAGGACCCCTCCGCCCTGACGTGCGGTCAACTGGTGGTCCTCCGGCTGGCCGACGATGCCGGCCACACCCTCCTGGAGCACATGGCGGGCGGCGGCCCGGGAGCGGAGGCGTACACCTGGGACGACAAGACGAAGCTGACCAGCTACGTCCCCTACGAGCGGCCCGTGAGGATCACCGCCGTACGCGGCGGGAAGGCCACCCTGGAACGTCCGCTCCCCCTCGACGTACGCCCCGAGTGGGACCCCCGACTCGTCTCCGGGGTGGCGCCGCTCACCCACTCCGGGGTGGCGCCCACTCCGGGGAAGCCCGGGATCGGTACGGCCGGGGACCCTGTACGAGGCGCAGCGGGCACTCAGGCGCTGACGGGAGCGACGGGCTGCTCTGTGCCGGTGGCGCCATTGATCTCTGCGGCGTCGTCAGCGGCGGTGTCCGCTCCGGTGGCCGTCTCCTCGGAGAGGGCCTTGCGCAGCCGGATGGAGTACCCGACGGCGGCGATGACGCCGATGGTGAAGGTCGCCGCCCAGAGGACGGTCGGGCCGGGACCGTCGACGATCGCGCCCGCGCCGATCGGGGCGACGAAACCGGCGACGGCCCAGGACATCCCCATGACGCCCTGGTAGCGGCCACGGGCGTGCTCGGGGGCGAGCCGGGCGGTGGCGGCGGCGTTGGTGGGGACGTGGATCATCTCGCCGACCGTCCAGACGACGACGGTCGCGGCGAAGGCCACCACGGAGGAGCCGGCGAGGGCGGTGGCGCCGGTGCCGAGGGCGAAGAGGAGGGAGGAGAGGGTGAGCAGGACGACCGGGGAGCGCTTGTCGGTGAGCCGGTTGACGAGCAGCTGGAAGCCGACGATCACGACGCCGTTGACGGCGATGACGACGCCGTACGAGGAGGGGGAGAGGCCCTGGTCCGCCATGGTGAGCGGCAGACCGATCCAGGGGGCGGTGAAGACGAGGCAGACGAGGAGGTTGAGCAGGACGAGGGTGCGGAAGGGGGCGTCGCGCAGCACGGTGAGCATGCTGACCTTCGCCTCGACGACGGGCTCGCCAGCCTTGTCGGTGCGGGCCTCGGGGCGGGTCTCGGGGAGCCGGAGGAAGACGATGACCGCGCACAGGGTGGTGGCGACGGCGTCGACGACGAAGAGGGTGCGGTAGCCGAGGAAGATCGCGGCGCCGCCGCCGATGGAGGCGATGGCGAAGCCGAGGTTGAGGGCCCAGTAGTTGAGGGCGAACGCCCGGCGCACCTCGTGGGCGGGGACCATGTCGGCGATGGTGGCGTTGATGGAGGGGCGGACGGCCTGCATGGCGACGCCCATCAGGAGGACGACGGTCGCGATGGCCCAGGCGCTGGTGACGACGGCGAGGGCGGCGGCGCTGGCGGCGGCCGCGAGGTGCATGGTGATCATGGTGGGGCGGCGGCCCCAGCGGTCGGTGAGCGCGCCGCCGAGCGGGGATCCCGCGACGCCGCCGAGGCCGTGGAGGGCGACGACGAGTCCGGCGAACCAGGCGGAGTGCCCGAGCTCGACCGTCAGATAGAGGGAGAGGAAAGTCAGGACGAAAGCCCCGGTCCTGTTGACCAAGGTCGACAGCCAGAGCCACCAGAAGCCCTGCGGGAGCCCGGAGACCGTCTCGCGGGCTGATCGTCTGAGCGAGTCGATGGACATGTGTGGCAGGCCCCCTGAATATGTAAGTCCCACTGACGGCAGTCGTAACTTACGCATCTCATGTGCCGGACGCCAGCGAATTGACTGCGCGCGTCAATCGTCAGAGGTCCATTAGGCTCGTACGCATGGCCGACGCACCGTACAAGCTGATCCTCCTCCGCCATGGCGAGAGCGAGTGGAACGAGAAGAATCTGTTCACCGGTTGGGTGGACGTGAACCTCACCGCGAAGGGCGAGAAGGAGGCGACGCGCGGCGGCGAGCTGCTCAAGGACGCCGGCCTGCTGCCCGACGTGCTGCACACCTCCCTCCAGAAGCGCGCCATCCGCACCGCCCAGCTCGCGCTGGAGTCCGCGGACCGCCACTGGATCCCGGTCCACCGCTCCTGGCGCCTCAACGAGCGCCACTACGGCGCGCTCCAGGGCAAGGACAAGGCGCAGACGCTCGCCGAGTTCGGCGAGGAGCAGTTCATGCTGTGGCGCCGCTCGTACGACACCCCGCCGCCGGCCCTCTCGGACGAGAGCGAGTACTCGCAGGCGCACGACCCGCGCTACGCGACGATCCCGCCGGAGCTGCGCCCGCGCACGGAGTGCCTGAAGGACGTCGTGGAGCGGATGCTCCCGTACTGGTACGACGCGATCGTCCCGGACCTCCTCACCGGCCGCACGGTCCTGGTCGCCGCCCACGGCAACAGCCTCCGCGCCCTGGTGAAGCACCTGGACGGCATCTCGGACGCGGACATCGCGGGCCTCAACATCCCGACGGGCATCCCGCTCGCATACGAACTGGACGAGAACTTCAAGCCCCTGAACCCGGGCGGCACCTACCTCGACCCGGAGGCCGCGGCGGCGGCCATCGAGGCGGTCAAGAACCAGGGCAAGAAGTAGCCCTGACGCACGAGAAGGCCCCCGTCCCGCGGTTTCCCCGTGGGGCGGGGGCTTCTTCGTGCCCTCGACCAGGCCGCGTACGTCATCGTCACCGACCCGGTCGTCACCAGCGCCGAGAACAAGCGCATCGGGGTCCAGGAGCTGATCGACTGGGTCGACGCCCACCCCGACTCGGGTCTCGTCTTCCGGTACACGGTCGGTGACGACGGCGCCATCCACCGCCTTGAGCAGGTGTTCACGCCGTAACGCCGCCGTCGCTTCCGCTCGACCGTGCCGCTCGCCCGACCGGCCCGTTCCCCCCCCCTGGACCGACCGCCCGCCCGCGCTCCCCCGACCCCCATACGCGCACAGCACGCCGGCGCCCGATATTCACCCGCGTCCGCCCCGCCGACTCGTTACCGTCCAGCCCATGAGCACGTCACTCCGCCTGGAGCCGATCACCCCCGCGAACATCGACGCCGCCCTCGCCCTGCGCGTCCACCCCCACCAGGAGCGGAACGTCGCCCCCGTCGCCCGTTCCCTCGCCGAGGCCTACGCCTTCGGTGCCACCGCCTGGCCGCGGCTGATCTTCGACGGCGACCGGCTCGTCGGCTTCCTGATGGCCTTCCTCGGCATCCGGTGGAACGAGAAGAAGGACCCCGACGACCGCCGCAGCGGTCTCTGGCGGCTCAACATCTCCGCCGACGCACAGGGCAAGGGGTACGGGCGCTTCGCCGTCGACGCCGTCCGCGACGAACTGCTGCGCCGCGGCGAACAGCGGCTGTACGTCACCTGGGAACCCGGCGAGGACGGCCCCGGCGCCTTCTACCACCGGCTCGGCTTCCGCCCGACCGGCGAGACCAGCGGCGACGAGACCGTCGGCGTACTCGAGCTGGACGAAGTGCGAGGAGCGTAGGAAGGGCAAGGGGGTGGGGCGCGGACGATTCCGCACCCCACCCCCTCGGTTCAGGTCAGCCCGAGCAGCCACCGCACTGGCACGGCGACCCCGACTGGCAGCCGCAGCCGCAGCCCGAGCCGCACCCGCAGGCGCCCAGTACGGGCAGCTGCACCGCGTCGCGCGGCGCCTCCGCCCCGGAGTCGGTCGTCATGGGGGATTCGGCCATGGAGGTCCCTCCCTTTCGAGGCGCACATCGCCTCCCCCCATTGCATGCCCACTCGGACCGGCGCATCAACGGCGCATCGGCGCCCGCGCGCGGGCCCCTACGGTGGACCCCACCCCCCCCACCGCGACAGGGCTACGCCCCCTCCACCGGCGCGTCCGCCGCCTGCAGCTCGTCCGCGTGCTCGCCCGTCACCAGGTACACGACACGCTTCGCCACCGACACCGCGTGGTCCGCGAAACGCTCGTAGTAGCGGCCGAGCAGCGTCACGTCGACCGCCGTCTCGATGCCGTGCTTCCAGCGGTCGTCGATCAGGTGCTGGAACAGCGTCCGGTGCAGCAGGTCCATCTCGTCGTCGTCCTGCTCCAACTGGAGCGCCAGGTCGACGTCCTTGGTGATGATGACCTCCGCCGCCTTCGCCATCAGGCGCTGCGCCAGCTGCCCCATCTCCAGGATGGTCGCGTGCAGGTCCCGAGGCACCGCCGTCTCGGGGAACCGCAGCCGCGCCAGCTTCGCGACGTGCTGCGCCAGGTCGCCCGAGCGCTCCAGGTCGGCGCTCATGCGCAGCGAGGTCACCACGATGCGCAGGTCCGTCGCCACCGGCTGCTGCCGGGCGAGCAGCGCTATCGCGCGTGCCTCCAGGTCGTGCTGGAGGTCGTCGACCTTCTGGTCCGCGGCGATCACGCTCTCCGCGAGCTTCAGATCCGCGTCGAGCATCGCCGTCGTGGCGCGCCCGATCGCCGACCCGACGAGTCGGGCCATCTCGACCAGGCCCTCGCCGATCGAGTCAAGTTCCTCGTGGTACGCGTCCCGCATGGATGTCCCTCTCTACGCAATGCTCCGGGGTCCGGGTGGGGCTTCGGACCCCCACGCTCCCACGTTCGGCCCTGTACGCGTCCGGTTCCACCCGCACACATGAACCATCTCTTTCCCCTAGGTGAACTCTGGGCTACGTGCGCCACCACCCCTCCCAGGACAAGTGAACCGGCCCGGTCCTGAGGGTGAACTCTGAGCGACGAGTGTTCGAGCAGCCACTCGGACGGCTGGGAGAGTGTCCGTCGGCCCGCATAACCTTGAGGCATGGACGTGAACGCGGCGGTCGCCGCATTGGCCGCGATCGCCGGAGTGTGCACCGGCGTGATCGCCATGCTGGCGTTCCGCTGGAGCGAACGCGACCAGGCGAGACCCACCCGAACCTCATTGCACACCGACGCCGTGCTCCCGCCCGGCGTCGATACCGTGCTGTCCGTGCTGCGCTCCTCCGCGGTGGTGCTCGACGAGAGCGACTCCGTGGTGAAGGCCAGCTCGGCGGCGTACGCACTCGGCCTGGTCCGGGGCGGGAAGCTGGCCGTGGAGCCGATGCTCAACATGGCCCGCGACACCCGCCGCGACGGGGAGATACGGCAGGTCGAGCTGGATCTCGCCCGGCGCGGCACCGGACGGGGTGAGGCCCTCGCCGTCTCCGCCCGGGTCGCCCCGCTGGGCTCGCGACTCGTGCTGCTGCTGGTCGAGGACCTCACCGAGGCCCGCCGTATCGAAGCGGTACGGCGCGACTTCGTCGCCAATGTGAGCCATGAGCTCAAGACGCCGACGGGGGCGCTCTCCCTGCTCTCCGAGGCGGTCATGGACGCCTCGGACGACCCCGAGGCGGTCACCCGCTTCGCCGGCCGGATGCAGATTGAGGCGACCCGCCTCACCAACCTCGTGCAGGAGCTGATCGACCTCTCCCGCGTGCAGAACGACGACCCGCTGGAGGACTCCGAGCCGGTGTCCGTGGACGAACTGGTCGCCGAGGCGATCGACCGTTCCCGGCACACCGCTTCCACCAAGCAGATCACCATGGTCTCGGGCGGCGACGCCGATCTGCGCGTCTGGGGGAGCCGCGGCCAGCTCGCCGCCGCCCTCGGCAACCTCGTCGAGAACGCGGTCAACTACTCACCGGCCCGTACGCGGGTGGGCATCGCCGCCCGCCATGTGGCCGCCCCGTCCGGCGACCTGATCGAGATAGCCGTCACCGACCAGGGCATCGGCATCCCCGACAAGGACAAGGAGCGCGTCTTCGAGCGCTTCTACCGGGTCGACCCGGCCCGTTCCCGTGCCACCGGCGGTACGGGACTCGGACTGGCCATCGTCAAGCACGTGGCCGCCTCCCACGGCGGGGAGGTCACCGTCTGGAGCACCGAGGGTCAGGGCTCCACCTTCACCCTGCGGCTGCCCGAGGCGGGCGCCGTACGGGACCGCCGGCCCGCCTCGTCCCCCACCCCTGATCTCATGACCGAACCGCTTCCTGCCCCGGAGGTCCTTCCGTGACCCGAGTGCTCGTCGTCGAGGATGAGGAATCCTTCAGCGACGCCCTGTCCTACATGCTTCGCAAGGAGGGTTTCGAGGTCGCCGTCGCGGCGACCGGGCCCGACGGTCTCGACGAGTTCGAGCGCAACGGGGCCGACCTCGTCCTCCTCGACCTGATGCTTCCCGGGCTGCCGGGTACCGAGGTGTGCCGTCAGCTGCGCGGCCGCTCGAACGTCCCGGTCATCATGGTGACCGCCAAGGACAGCGAGATCGACAAGGTCGTCGGGCTGGAGATAGGAGCCGACGACTACGTGACGAAGCCCTTCTCCTCGCGGGAGCTGGTCGCCCGCATCCGCGCGGTGCTGCGGCGCCGCGGGGAGCCGGAGGAGGTCACCCCGGCGGCCCTGGAGGCCGGCCCGGTCCGGATGGACGTCGACCGCCACGTGGTGACGGTCGCGGGCGGCAAGGTCGACCTGCCGCTGAAGGAGTTCGACCTCCTGGAGATGCTGCTGCGCAACGCGGGCCGTGTGCTGACCCGTATGCAGCTCATCGACCGGGTGTGGGGCGCGGACTACGTGGGCGACACGAAGACCCTCGACGTCCACGTCAAGCGCCTGCGCGCCAAGATCGAGCCGGACCCGGGCGCCCCGCGCTACCTGGTCACGGTCCGGGGCCTGGGCTACAAGTTCGAGCCGTAGACCCCGGTCACGAGGCCGATCCGTGGCGCGGACGCGGCTCTCCGGCCTCGCACGCCACGCATACGTGAAGGGCGCCCTCCCCGGTCGGGGAGGGCGCCCTTCACGTGGACGTACGGTCAGTGACCGGCCGCGTGGCTCGCCTCGCCCGAGGGCGTCGCGGAGGCGGAGGGCCCGGTGCCCGGGGGCGCCGGGATCACGGTCGGGCCGAAGTCCTTGAAGTAGCTCGTGGCCGGGACGACGAAGGCGCTCAGGCTCACGTCGCCGGTCCGGCTCAGCTTGAAGACGACTTCCTGCGCGTCGCCGGCGCGGGCGGACTCGCTGCCGTTCTCGATGATGGCGGAGGCGTTGCCCTCGCCGCCGATCACGACGGAGCCGCCGGCCGGGACGGTGATCGGGCCGGTGCCCCCGGCCGGCGTCAGCTTCACCAGGGCGCGGCTGCCGGGCAGGCTGATGGCGTCGAGGGTCTGCGGCAGGCGGCCGTTGTTGAAGACGGTGGCCGAGACCGCGGCCGGGCCCTTGGCGCCGAGTACGGGCTGGGTGATCACCAGCGCGTTCTGGATCTTGACGTCGTCCACGGTGACGGCGGCGTTGTCCGGCCGGACGCCGAGCGTCTGTGCGTCGTTGCCCGCCCCGCAGGCGGACAGCGCGGCGATGGAGAACACGATGGCGGTGGCGGCGAGGGCGCCGCGTCGAAGGCTGCGGCTCACGGCGGCGGCATCTCCTATGACGTACGGACGGGCTAGCTATGGACAGGCTTCGGAACCAAGGTCCGACCAAAGGTGCGTCAGCGCGCTTAGGTTACCGAGCCCTACTCTCCGTCCCGCACTCGACCCGCCCCTAAGCGCCCACGGGCGTCTCGGGGGCGGTCCGGCGGCCGAGCGGGCCGCCCCGCCGCGTGTCGGCCGATGTGGCTGGATCACGACCCATTGACCTGTTGTTCACATAAGCGCCTTGATCAATTCGAGGCGCCCCCGCATTCCCCGGAGCCGTACCTCCGGTAAATCCCGGACCCTGCTCGGCTGATCAATTGCGGAATCACCCCGCGATGCATCCGTACGGGTGGACGATCCTCGAACGGAGTAGGCGAAGAAGGTCGCTCCGAAGCAGACAAACCGGGGCATCGCCCCATCTTCGAGGACCTCCGAGTAGGTGTAGTGTGCGCGTTTCTCTCCGTCCGCGCAGCCGCTCCGACCTGCGAATACCGCCTTCCGGAAGCCCTCCGCAGCACGATCGTGTTGCTGTTGTCAAGCCCTGAGATATGCCCTGACCTGCGAAAACGCCATTCAGAAGAAGCTGTATCCGTGTTACCCTGGATAGCCACGGAAGGGGTACCTGTCACATGACGTTCAAGGTTGGCGACACCGTGGTCTATCCCCATCACGGGGCCGCGCTGATCGAGGCCATCGAAACTCGCCAGATCAAAGGCGTGGACAAGACCTACTTGGTGCTCAAGGTCGCGCAGGGCGACCTGACGGTTCGTGTGCCGGCGGACAATGCGGAGTTCGTCGGTGTTCGCGACGTGGTCGGTCAGGACGGGCTGGACCGGGTCTTCGAGGTGCTGCGCGCACCGTACGCAGAAGAGCCGACGAACTGGTCCCGTCGCTACAAGGCAAATCTCGAGAAGCTCGCCTCCGGCGATGTCATCAAGGTCGCCGAAGTAGTCCGCGACCTGTGGCGGCGCGAGCGCGAGCGCGGTCTCTCCGCCGGTGAGAAGCGCATGCTCGCCAAGGCTCGGCAGATCCTGGTCAGCGAGCTGGCCCTCGCGGAGAACACGAACGAGGACAAGGCCGAGGCTCTCCTCGACGAGGTCCTCGCGTCCTGAGCGTGCTCTGACGACATCCGAGCGCGCTACCAAGTGAAATGATGCCGTGGTGCCCGTTGGCGCACTGTGATCCACACAGTGCTGCTGCCGGGCGCTGCGGCATATTCATGTACGCATGGTCATGTGCGCGTACGCCACGTACGCGCACGCTTGTACGTGCGTCCCCGTCCCCCTCTTGCTCACTCATGTCCGAACCCCTGTGCCCTGGGCGTCGAAGCCTCGACCGTCGTCACGGAAAGGGCCCGGTCAAGGCTCGGCGTCCGGCACGGTGAGGCCATACCCATGTCGGCCGCGGAAACAAACCTGCCGGAGTGCAACCGATGTCAGACGATGCGCGTCCTCCTCGTACCGCTGTGGTGATCCCGGCGGCCGGACGGGGCGTACGCCTCGGTCCGGGCGCCCCCAAGGCGCTGCGCGCGCTGAACGGCACCCCCATGCTCATCCACGCCGTCCGGGCGATGGCCGCCTCCCGCGCCGTCTCGCTGGTCGTCGTGGTCGCCCCCTCCGACGGTGCCGCCGAGGTCAAGAACCTCCTCGACACCCACGCCCTCCCCGACCGGACCGACTACCTCGTCGTCCCCGGCGGTGACACCCGCCAGGAGTCCGTGCACCTCGGCCTCCAGGCGCTCCCCGAGGGCGTCACCACCGTCCTCGTCCACGACGCGGCCCGCCCGCTCGTCCCCGTCGACACCGTGGACGCCGTCATCGAGGCCGTACGGGACGGGGCCGTCGCCGTCGTCCCCGCGCTGCCCCTCGCGGACACCGTCAAGGAGGTCGAGCCGGCCGAGAAGCCGGGCGACCCCGAGCAGGTCGTCGCCACCCCGGTCCGGGCCCGGCTCCGCGCCGTCCAGACCCCGCAGGGCTTCGACCACGACACCCTCGTCAACGCCCACGCCACCATCGCCCCGACGGGTGAGGGCGCCACCGACGACGCCGGCATGGTCGAGCGGCTCGGCGCGCCGGTCGTCGTCGTGCCCGGCCACGAAGAGGCCTTCAAGGTGACCCGTCCCCTCGACCTCGTCCTCGCCGAGGCCGTACTCGCCCGCAGGAGGGCCAACGATGGCTTCTGAGCCGATGAATCTCCCCCGTACCGGCATCGGCACCGATGTCCACGCCTTCGAGAAGGGCCGCGAACTCTGGTGCGCCGGCCTCCTCTGGGAAGGCCCCGACAGCGACGGGTACGGCCTCGCCGGGCACTCCGACGGCGACGTCGCCGCCCACGCCGCCTGCGACGCCCTGTTCTCCGCCGCCGGCATCGGCGACCTCGGCGCCCACTTCGGCACCTCGCGCCCCGAGTGGTCCGGCGCCTCCGGCGTCACCCTGCTCGCCGAGGCCGCCCGGATCGTCCGCGCCGAGGGGTACGAGATCGGCAACATCGCCGTCCAGGTCATCGGCGTACGCCCCAAGGTCGGCAAGCGGCGCGACGAGGCCCAGAAGGCGCTCGGCGAGGCGGCCGGGGCGCCGGTCTCCGTCTCCGGCACGACCACGGACGGGCTCGGCCTGACGGGTCGCGCCGAGGGCCTGGCGGCGCTCGCGACCGCCCTCGTCTACCGGGTGGACGCCCGTCAGCCCCCGTCCGGGCGCGGCCCGGGGGCCCCTGAAGGGCCGGCAGGCCCCGGTGCCGGGTGAAAAACGTCATCGGAGACGCGGATTGGGTATCGGGGCACTACCACACGCCCACTACCCTGGAGTGGTGACTATTCGCCTGTACGACACCAGCGCCCGGCAGATCCGTGACTTCACCCCGCTCACGCCGGGCTGCGTCTCGATCTACCTCTGTGGCGCCACCGTCCAGGCGGCCCCGCACATCGGGCACATCCGGTCGGGGCTGAACTTCGACATCATGCGCCGCTGGTTCGCGTACCGCGGCTACGACGTCACGTTCATCCGCAACGTCACCGACATCGACGACAAGATCATCGCCAAGGGTGCGGACCAGGGCCGCCCCTGGTGGTCCATCGGCTTCGAGAACGAGCGCGCGTTCAACTCGGGCTACGAGGCCCTCGGTTGCCTGCCGCCCACCTACGAGCCGCGCGCCACCGGGCACGTCCCCGAGATGATCGAGATGATGCGCGGCCTCATCGAGCGCGGTCACGCGTACGAGGCCGACGGCAGCGTCTACTTCGACGTGCGCTCCTTCCCTGGCTACCTGGAGCTGTCCAACCAGGACATCGACGACCTGCGCCAGCCCTCAGAGGACGGCATCACCGGCAAGCGCGACCCGCGCGACTTCGCGATGTGGAAGGCGACCAAGCCGGGCGAGCCCGACTGGGAGACCCCCTGGGGCCGCGGCCGGCCCGGCTGGCACCTGGAGTGCTCGGCCATGGCCCACAAGTACCTGGGCTCCGCCTTCGACATCCACGGCGGCGGCCTCGACCTGATCTTCCCGCACCACGAGAACGAGATCGCCCAGGCCAAGGCCTTCGGCGACTCCTTCGCGGGGTACTGGGTGCACAACGCCTGGGTCACCATGAGCGGCGAGAAGATGTCGAAGTCGCTCGGCAACAGCGTGCTGGTGTCCGAGATGGTGAAGAACTGGCGCCCGATCGTCCTCCGCTACTACCTGGGCACCCCGCACTACCGCTCGATGATCGAGTACAGCGAGGAAGCCCTGCGCGAGGCCGAGTCGGCGTTCGCCCGTATCGAGGGCTTCGTCCAGCGCGCCACCGAGAAGGCCGGGGCGACCGTCGCCCCAGCCGACGAGGTGCCGCCGGCCTTCGCCGAGGCCATGGACGACGACCTGGGCGTGCCGCACGCGCTCGCGATCATCCACACCACCGTCCGGCAGGGCAACAGCGCCCTCGCCGCGGACGACAAGGACGAGGCCATCGCCCGCCTCGCCGAGGTCCGTGCCATGCTCGGCGTCCTCGGCCTCGACCCGCTCGACCCGCACTGGGCCGAGGACACGAGTGGCGGCGAGGAGCTCCACGGCGTCGTCGACACCCTCGTACGGCTCGTGCTCCAGCAGCGCGAGTCGGCCCGCGAGCGGAAGGACTGGGCGACGGCGGACGCGATCCGCGACCAGCTCAACCAGTCCGGGCTGGCCATCGAGGACAGCCCCGACGGCGCCCGCTGGACGCTGGGCAACCGTTAGAAGACGTGCCGCTCGGGACACCGGGCGGCACACTTCAATTACAGACTTTGTACGTCAGTAGAGGAAACAGGTAGTCATGGCCGGGAACAGCCAGCGCAGGAACCGACGCACGTCCAACAAGAAGGGTGCGACGGTCGGCAGCGGTGGCCAGCGGCGCAAGGGCCTCGAAGGCAAGGGCCCGACCCCCAAGGCCGAGAACCGCAAGGGCCACAAGGCGTTCCGCGTCTCCAACGCGATGGCCCGGAACGTGACCAAGCGCAAGCCCGTCGCCCGCCGCGGCGGCAAGGGCACCTCCGAGATGGTCGTCGGCCGCAACCCGGTCTTCGAGGCCCTGCGCGACGGCGTGCCCGCCTCGACGCTGTACGTGCAGCAGTTCATCGACAACGACGAGCGCGTGCGCGAGGCCCTGAACCTCGCCACCGGCCGCGGCAACATCAACATCATGGAGGCGCCGCGCCCCGAGCTCGACCGGATGACGAACGGCCTCAACCACCAGGGTCTCGTCCTCCAGGTCCCGCCGTACGAGTACGCGCACCCCGAGGACCTCGCCGCGACGGCGTACGACCACCACGAGGACCCGCTGATCGTGGCGCTCGACGGCGTCACCGACCCGCGTAACCTCGGCGCCGTCGTCCGCTCCGTCGCCGCGTTCGGCGGTCACGGCGTCGTCGTCCCCGAGCGGCGCGCCGCCGGGATGACCGCCGGTGCGTGGAAGACCTCGGCCGGCACCGCCGCCCGTACGCCGGTCGCCCGCGCCACCAACCTGACCCGCTGCCTGGAGGCGTACCAGAAGGCCGGCATCACCGTCGTCGGCCTCGCCGCCGACGGCGAGCACAAGGTCCACGAGCTGGAGGCGCTGTCCGGCCCGGTCGTCATCGTCGTCGGCTCCGAGGGCAAGGGCCTGTCCCGCCTGGTCGGCGAGACCTGCGACTACCTCGTCCGCATCCCGATGCCGGGCGGCGCCGAGTCGCTGAACGCCGGTGTCGCGGCGGGCGTGGTGCTGTACGAGGCGGCCCGCCGCCGCATGGGCTGACCTGCCGCGACAGGTGCTGACCCGGCCCGACCGGGCTCGGTGCCCGACCCGCGGCATCGGGCCCCGGCCCGACCGGGCTCAGCGCCCTACCCGGCTCAGGCGCTGACCCGGCCCGATCCGGTTCAGCGCCCGACCCGCCGTATCGGTACCCGCATGCGTACCCGCGCCCGCCTCAGGCCGTCAGGCCTGCCAGGCGGGCGCGCGTCATCGCGGCGATGGTGAAGCCGTCCGTGACCCGGCCGTCGGCGATCATCGCCTCCGCCTCCGCGAACGGGAGCGTCAGCGAACTCCGGATCGCCTCCGACTCCGCCAGCCGGCCGATCCCGTCGATCCGGGCCGCGAAGAGCAGCACCCGGTCGCCCGTCATCCCGCTGTCCGGATGCAGCTCGCCGAGCGGGATGAGCTCACGCACCCGCGCCCCGATCTCCTCGTCCAGCTCCTTCGCGGCGTTCTCCTCGCCCGTGAGGCCCCGGGTGCCGAAGCCCCGGGGCAGCTCCCACTGCCAGGACCGGGTGGCGTGCCGGTAGTGCTCGATCAGCACGATCCGGTCGCCGAGCAGCGGCAGTACGACACAGCCCGGCTCGGGCGCCGCACTCATCGAGCGGATGTACGTGCCCTCCCGGCCGTCCGGGAAGCGCACCGGGTCCCGGACGAGCAGGACGTACGGGTCCTGGTAGAGCACCCCGCCGGCCGCCGCGACCGCCGCAGGGTCGCTGAGGATCTCGATGCCGCCCGGCTCGTTGCGGAACAGCTCCGGCCGCTCGGCGCGCAGTCGCGCGTAGCGGTTCGCGGGCTCCCTGCTCATGGGCCCTGCCTTTCCCGGCCCCTCCGGCCGGTTCGTTCCGGTGCCCGGTGCGGGTGCCCGCTCCCGTGCCCCTGCTCAGTCGGGCTGACGCTGCTGGTCGGCCTGGCGGAGTCCGCCGACCGGCCGCCCCGTCCGGACGACCGGGCCGCCGTACGCCCCCAGGATCGCTTCCCAGTCCCGCTTCAGGTTGCCCAGCCGCAGGGACGGCAATGTCAGCGAGTGCCCGAGTCCTCCGCGCCGGCTCTTCGCGCCCCGGTCGAAGAACTCCAGCCGGATCGTCAGCGTGCCGGCGACCGCGGTCAGCCCCTGGACCAGCCCCGCCACGAGCGACACCTCCTCGCCGCTGGTGATCTGCAGGGCGACCCCGCCGGCCTCGACCACCAGGGCCGTGACGATGTCCCGGGTGTACCCGCCGCTGCCGCTGGCGCTCGTCGCCCGCGCGGTCTTCAGCATCCGCGCGTGCCGCCGTGCCACCTCGGTGGTGCCCGCGGCGAACTCCTCCGGGGACGGGATCCGCCCGTTGTCGAAGCCGCCGCCCCGGACGAAGGCGTCGAGGGAGTCCACGTACGCCCGCCACTCCTCCTCCCGCCGCAGCCGGTTGATGTCGGCGAGGGAGAGCCCGGCGTACGAGTTCGGGCCGTCCACGGCCCGGTGCAGCGCGTCCGCGAACAGATCGCGCAGCAGCAGGCCGATCGCCTCCGGGTCGTCGTCGCGGGGGCGCAGGTCGGTGCGCAGCTCCTGGAGCGTCGAGCGGGGCGGGGAGTCCGGCGGGGTCAGCGGGATCACCCCGGCGGCCCGGGGCACGCCCAGGCTGTAGAGCAGGTCCACCAGCTGCTTGGTGGGGACGACGTGATCGCCCTCGCGCAGCAGGTTCTGGTACGGATCGGTGCCGGGCCGGGTGATGAACCGCTCGTAGACGGCGTTGCGGGTGATGTCCCGGTCGTTGTCCTGCTCGCCGGCCCAGAAGTACATGTCCTTGAGGACGCCCTCGCGCATGGACCGGGCCAGTTCCTCCGGGATGCCGAGGTCCTTGGCGAGCTGTCCGGCCTCCAGCCGGCGCAGGAGGGAGAGGTTCGAGGAGAAGAAGTTGCCGATCTGGCCGGCCTTGCCGCGGTTGGACTCGTCGTCCCAGTCGAAGCGGACCAGGGCGGGGTCGGCTTCGTTCGTCACCAGCTCGCGCCAGGCGCGGCCGACGAACCGGTCGTGGGCCCAGGCGAAGCCCTCGGCGGGGTGCCGTTCGGTGTACAGGTACGGGATCAGCGCCTTGTCGTTCAGGAGCCGGACGAACGCCTCCCGCTCCACCGGGTCGGCGGACGGCAGGTAGTTCGCGTACAGCGCCTCGTTGTTGAGGAAGAAGGCGCGGTTGACCACCAGGGTGCCGCTGTTCACGAGCGAGCGGCGCAGCTCGGCGGAGGCCGCTTCGACGGCTTCCACGGGCGGCCGTGCGGGCGCGGAGGCGCGCTGGCGGGCGCTCGCCAGATCGGCGGGCATCCACTGGTTGTCGAGGGCCTGGGCCATCACCGGGTAGTCGTGGAGGTCCCCGAAGACGAGCTGGTGGGACTCCCGTACGGGAGCGAGGGAAGCGGCGGGGGTGTCGGGGGTTCCGGCGGCGGTGGGGGGCGCGGAGTCCTGGGGGGACCGGGGCGCCGGTACGCGGTCGAGTGCGGCGTCCGGGCTCTGTTCGGTCCCCGGTCGCGGGGCGGGATCGGTCATGGCTGCGCTCCCTCGTGCGTGGGCCGGGTCAACTCTTCTGATTCTAGGAAGAAGTGACGACCCGTGACCTGCTGGAGGTTCCCGTTCCGGCGTTGATCTTGACGGGTCTCGGACATTTGCGATCCGTCAAGGCAGTGTCCTAAACCCAGATCACTCGGTTAGATGAGTGTGGACACCAGAACGCCCCGGCCGGGGTTCGACGATCAGCCCGCGTTGAGCATGGTCAAGGTGGATTCCGATCCCGCCCAGGTGATCGTGAACCACGCCAGCTTCCGTGTGCGGCTCGCGCCGGCCCCGCAGCCGAAGTTCGGCGCCGGCGCCCGCATCGCAGCCCTGTCCGGAGCGGCGGGAGCGGGCGGACCGCGCCGTCGCCCCGTCGTGTGGAGCGGGAAGTCCGCACCGGGCGCGACCGGTCTCCTCCAGGCCGTACGCGAGTCGTCCGTCTCCACGCTCGACCCCGCGGTCGGCCACGGCGGCCGGGGCGGTCCCGCCGCCGGCTCCACCCAGGCCGTCCCGCGCTTCGACGACACCATGCCCACCCCCGTGGTGCCCGCCGAAGGCCCGCTGCTGCCGCCGATGCGCCGCGCCGAGGGCGCGTACGACGACCTGTACGAGATGCGGCCCGGGACCACCGGACCGGAGGCGTACGAGGACGGCGAGACGCCCGGCCGGACGGCCCAGCGCCACGGTCAGGACAGCGTCCGGCACGCCTACTACCCGGGCCGCCGGATGAACCTCGGCGTCGTCCTCCTCCCGCTCCGCGTCTTCCTCGGCTTCATCTCCATCTACGCGGGCATGGGCAAGCTCTGCGACCCCGTCTACTTCGACGGCGGCGAGCGCGGCTCCATGGTGAAGTGGCTCAACTCCCTCCACCCCTGGGCCCTCGCCGAACCCCTGCGGGACTTCGCCCTCCAGCACCCGGTCGGCGCCGGACTCACCGTCGCCTTCCTCCAGGTCGTCGTCGGCGTCCTCACCGTCCTCGGCCTCTGGCAGCGCGTCGCGGCCGTCGTCGGCGCCCTGCTCTCCGCGGCGCTCATCCTGACCGTCAGCTGGAAGACCGTCCCGGTCTACGACTCCGCCGACATCATCTACCTGGCCGCCTGGTCGCCGCTGATCATCGCCGGGGCCCCGGTCTACTCCCTCGACGGCCGCCTCGCGGGCGAGGCCTGGCGCACCCTCGGCCCCCGCGCCGAACTCTGGGACCTGCGCCGCCGCGTCGTGCGCCGCAGCACCCTCCTCGCCTCCGTGGTCGTCGGCCTCACCCTCCTCATCGGCTCCGTCCTCGGCGGCGCCGTCCGCTCCACCGAGATGATCACCGTCCCGGGCCCCAACGACGACCCGATCAACCACCTCCCCGGCCGCCCGCTCCCCACGGAGCCGACCCGCCGCGCCCCCTCCGAGGCCGCGTCCACCGCGCCCGAGCCCGCCGCGACCAGCGAGGCCCCCGCGAAGCGAGAGAAGACCGAGGAGACGAGCCGGCCCACCGAGACGACCCGCGAGTCGCCCCGGACGCAGGAGCGGCGCCCGACCTCCACCGAGGGCAGCGGCACGGGCACCACCCGTACGCCCGCGCAGTCCAAGCCCGCGCCGCCGCCGTCCACGAGCGACACCCCGAGCAGCACGGGGAGCGGGTCGAGCGGCGGCTCGTCCGGGGGGACGACGGACACGCCGTCGGAGCCCGGCTCGACGACCGGTGGGGCGAAGAACCCGATCGGCGGCCTGCTGGGCTGAGGACACCGGCCCCGTACGTACGGAAAGGGCGGCACCGCGTTCTGCGCGGTGCCGCCTTCTTGTTCTCTCTGTGCCGGCTTCCCCTGTGCCGGTGCCTGTCTGTGCGGCTCCGGCTCAGCCCCGCTGGGCGGCGAGCTCCTTCGCGGCCTCCGTGAGGTCCTTGGCGGTGTCGATGGCCCTCCAGTACGCCCCCTGGGGCAGGGGGAACCCGGCGAGGCGCCGCTCGCGGGCGAGACGGGGGAAGGTGGTCCGCTCGTGGTCGCCGAGGTCGGGGAGGAGTTCGGTGAACGCGGCGGAGAAGACGTACACGCCCGCGTTGATGAGGAACGGCGAGGGCGGCGCCTCGATGAAGTCGGTGATGTGCCCGAAGTTGTCGGTCTCGACGGCGCCCCACGGGATGCGGGGGCGGGCCAGGGCGAGCGTCGCGAGGGCGTCGCGCTCGGTGTGGAAGGCGGCCATCTCGCGCAGCGAGAACCGGGTCCAGATGTCGCCGTTGGTGGCGTACCAGGGCTGGTCGGGCGCGGGCAGGTGCCCGGCGGCGTACTTGAGGCCGCCGCCGCGGCCCAGCGGCTCGGTCTCGACGACCGTGGTCACCTTGAGGGGGAGGTCGGCGCCCTCCAGCCACTCCTGGAGCACCTCGGCGAGATGGCCGCAGGAGACGACGGCGTCGGTCACGCCCTCGGCGGCCAGCCAGGAAAGCTGATGGCCGATGATCGGGGTCCCGGTGCCCGGGATCTCGACCATCGGCTTGGGGCGGTCGTCGGTGTACGGGCGGAGCCGTGAGCCCTGGCCGCCCGCCAGGACCACGGCCTGCGTCGGAGAGGTGTGCATACGGGGAACGATAGGCGCCCCGTACGCGCGAGGTCCGGACGCGCGACGGCGCTCAGCGTCCGGCGGTTCAGCTCGCGCGCATCACGCCGGTCGCGAACGAGGTGTCGCAGACCGGGCGGGAGAAGGACTGGGCGCGGGTGGGGCCGTACTGCTCGACGGCGGCCCGGCCGAGGGAACGGGCGATGGACATGCAGTGCTTGGCGAGCGAGGGCCGGTTCTCCACCTCGCGCTGGAGGTGGGTGAGGGCCGTGCCCGGGTCCTTCTCCTGGAGCTCGGCGAGGAGCTGGTCGCGCAGGACGTCCTGCGGGGCGCGGGGCTTGGCGCGGACGGAGACGTCGGAGGAGGAGGCCGTCAGCTGGGTCCCGGAGTCCTGGCCGGCCCACGGAACGGCGGACACCGCGAGCGTTCCGGAGAGCACCAGGACGACGGGCAGGACGAGGGCGAGAGAGCGGCCGATACGGCGGGCAGTGTGCGTCACGCAGGCGAGCGTAGCGGCCGGTAGTGATATGGCGACATTTAGTCACTCTCGCGAGGGATGGTTCGAGGCGGCTTTTCGAATCCCGTGTTGACGCGGAGGGTGGGGGTGGGCCCAGAATGCCGGGGTTTTCCAGGGTAAACCACCACTTGCGCGGCAGATGGGCGAACGGCCCCGCATCCGGGTGGATGCGGGGCCGTTCGGCCAGCGGGGCTGGGGTGCCTTCGTTACGGGGTCACTCGCTGAGGCGGGCGCCCGTCGACGTCGAGAAGACGTGGAGCTCGGCGGCGCGCGGCACGACGTGCAGCGTGGTGCCCTTGGACGGGACGTCACGGCCGCCGACGCGGACGACCAGGTCCTTGTCCTCGCCGCCGACGCGGGTGGAACCGTACACGAAGCCGTCGGAGCCGAGCTCCTCGACGACGTTGACGGTGACGGCGAGGCCGTCCTTGCCCGTGGGGCCCTGCACGTCGAAGTGCTCGGGGCGGACGCCGACGGTGACGGTGGTGTCGCCGTTGGCGGAGGCGGCGGCGATGGCGTCACGGGAGACGGGGACGACGCTGTTGCCGAACTTCACGCCGCCGTCGGTGATCGGGACCTCGATCAGGTTCATGGCGGGGGAGCCGATGAAGCCGGCGACGAAGAGGTTGGCGGGCTTGTCGTACATGTTGCGCGGGGAGTCGACCTGCTGGAGCAGACCGTCCTTGAGGACGGCGACGCGGTCGCCCATGGTGAGCGCCTCGGTCTGGTCGTGCGTGACGTACACGGTCGTGATGCCGAGACGGCGCTGCAGACCGGCGATCTGCGTACGGGTGGAGACACGGAGCTTGGCGTCGAGGTTCGACAGCGGCTCGTCCATGAGGAAGACCTGGGGCTCACGCACGATGGCGCGGCCCATGGCGACACGCTGGCGCTGGCCGCCGGAGAGCGCCTTGGGCTTGCGGTCCAGGTACTCGGTGAGGTCGAGGATCTTCGCGGCCTCTTCGACCTTGGCGCGGATCTCGGCCTTGTTGACGCCGGCGATCTTGAGGGCGAAGCCCATGTTGTCGGCGACGGTCATGTGCGGGTACAGCGCGTAGTTCTGGAACACCATGGCGATGTCCCGGTCCTTGGGCGGCAGGTGCGTGACGTCGCGGTCACCGATGCGGATGGAGCCGGCGTTGACGTCCTCGAGGCCCGCGAGCATGCGCAGGGAGGTCGACTTGCCACAGCCGGAGGGCCCGACGAGGACGAGGAACTCGCCGTCGGCGATCTCGATGTCGAGCTGGTCGACGGAGGGCTTGGTGGCACCGGGGTAGATCCGGGTCGCCTTGTCGAAAGTGACGGAAGCCATGGTGGTGTGTCCCTTCACCGGCAGGAACGTGCCGGACGATCCGAGTAAAGGAAGGATTGAGGTCTAGTCCACCTGGGTGAACCGCAGGTGACGCTACCTGCCGGTGCCCGTTCTGTCAGCACTCAAGGCCCCGTGAGATTTCCGACCGTCGCCGCGGCCGCGTTGGTTACACTGCACTGGCTGCCTCCTTAGCTCAGCTGGCCAGAGCACCGCTCTTGTAAAGCGGGGGTCGTCGGTTCGAACCCGACAGGGGGCTCTGCGCGAGGTGTCGCCGACGTGGGATTTCTTCCCCGGGCGGCGCCCTGCACGGCCTCGGACTCCTCGTCCGGGGCCGTTTGCGTGTGCCCAGCAACAGGAGCTGTCGATCAAGCTTCGGTGTCGGTGTCGGTGTCGGTGTCGCCCAGGACCTCACGGAGCCGATCCCCATGTTCGTGGAACCGCACCGCGTGGACGCTCGGACCACTGCGCTGCGCCACCTCACCGATGCTCAGGTCGGGTGGGTCCGCGACAGGGGAGCGTCTGGCTGTAGACGACGCTCGTGGTCGTGCTGCCGAACCCGGCCAGCTCGTCCATGAGTGTCTCGAGATGCTCCATGGAGGTCGCGGCCACCTTCAGGGTGTAGCAGTCGTCGCCGGTGGTGCGTAGGCACTCCAGGATCTCCCGTCGCTCGGCGAGCAGCCGGCGCAACGGTTGGTGGTGGTTGCCCGGGTACTTCAACCGGACGACGGCGAGCACGGGGTAGCCGACCTTGGCCAGGTCGATCACGGCGTGATAGCCGACGATGATGCCCATCGCCTCCAGTTGCCGCACCCGTTCCGTGGTGGCCGAGGAGCTGAGGCTCACACGCCGCCCCAACTCGCTGAGGGAGATGCGTGCCTCCCTTTGCAACTCGTCGATGATCGCCCAGTCGACGTCGTCAAGATTCACTGCCATGGCCCGAATCTACCGGCAATTCACCGGGAGAACACGGGTGTAGCCGGGAGAAGTGGCTTCCATGCTCCGTGATCGCAGGGATAGCCTACGATCATGCAACTTGGCGTCAACGTACCGAACTTCGGGCCTGGAACGGATCCCGGTGTGCTGCGCGAGTGGGCCCGGATCGTGGAGGGGCTCGGCTTCGACCTCCTCATGGTGTCGGATCACGTGGCCGTCACCCCGGACGTGGCTGTGCGGTACCCGGAGCCGTTCTACGAGCCGTTCACCACACTGTCCTGGCTGGCCGGCATCACCACCAGGCTGCGGCTGGGCACTACCGTGCTCGTGTTGCCCTACCGGCATCCGCTGTTGGTGGCGCGCATGGCCACCAACCTCAACCAGCTCAGCGGCGGCCGGCTCGTGCTCGGGGTGGGCATCGGCGGGGCGCGTCAGGAGTTCGAGGCGCTCGGCGTGCCGTTCACCGCGCGCGGCAGGCTGACCGACGAGCACCTCGTCACCCTGCGGAAGGCCTGGCGCGAGGAGGCCGACGACCTCACCGCCGCGATCCCCATCTGGGTCGGCGGCAACAGCGAGGCGGCGATCCGACGTGCCATCAGGTTCGGCGACGCGTGGCACCCGCTGCGGGTCACCCTTCCGGAACTGCGCTCGGCCCTGGCGAACCACTCGCTGCCGGCGCTCGCGCCCCGGATCGCCCTGCGGCTGACCACCACACCGATCAACGACCCCGAGCGGCTCGCCGGCACCGGCACCCTCGAGCAGATCCTCGACGACCTCGACCAACTGCGCCGGCTCGGCGCCGACACCGTCCTGCTCGACCCGTACCACGGAGACCCGGAGGAGACCCGCCGGCCCCACGCGGCTTGGCAGACGCTCACCGCCGTGGCCACCCAGTGGAGGAACCCATCGTGATCACCACCGCCGACGCGGTTCTCCTGCGCCGCGCGATCGCCATCGCGGCCCGCGCCACCACCCTCGGCGACGCGCCGTACGGCTCCCTGCTGGCCGGCCCGGACGGCGCGATCCTCGCCGAAGCCCACAACACGGTGCGCCGCGACAACGACATCAGCGCCCACCCGGAACTGAAACTCGCCCGCTGGGCGGCGCGTGAACTCGCCCCTGACACCGCCGTACGCACCACCCTGTACACCAGCTGCCAGCCGTGCTCCATGTGCGCCGGCGGCATCATCCGCTCCGGACTCGGCCGGGTCGTCTACGCGCTCTCCACCGAGCAACTCATCGAACTCAACCCGAAGTCAGGCGCCTGGCCGACGGTGGCGCAGGACGGACCGGCCCTGTTCGACGAAGCACGCGCTCCCATCGACGACTACCACCAGGCGTAACCGGGAGCGCCGACCAACGGCCCCTTGCCACATCAAGCCCTCCCCGCAGCTTCGGTTTCGGTTCTACGGGGAAGCAGGGGCCACCACGATCTGGTGTTCGTCCTCGTACAGGATTCTCCCCGGGTTCCTGGATTCCAGGCGGTGGCATTCGATGCCGTGGGCTGCCAGCAGGGTCAGGTAGCCGTCCACTCGGGTGATCAGGTGGTGGGCCGTCGGTTTGAACCAGGCCACCGCTCCCGGGTTCACCTCCGGGGCGTAGATCCGGGGGTCCACGTCCGTCGGGTTCGTGTAGTGGGTGTCGTACCAGTCGTTGTTCGTTCTCCAGAAGCGGTACTCCGCCTCCGACAGCCTTCCCTGGCGTGCCAGTTCGTTGGCGAGGACGAAGACGCCCGGGAAGTGGCCCCGTGGGTGCCTCACCGTTCCCTGGAACCGGACGTACGGCGCTTGGCCCATGGCTGTCTCCTCCACCCCGCCGACAGTACGCCCCGCCGGCGGACAACACGCCCTCCGTCCGGGAGACTTGTCGCTCACGAGCAGCGGGCCGCCTACCGGCAGCAGCGCGACGCCGACGCCAGGGGCGTGAAGTACCCGCCCGGTACCGACCAGGAGAAGGAAGTTCCCCGGCCCGTCACCCAGCGCCGCGCCCTCTACCGCGACGTCCTCGCCCAGAGCGTCCTCCTCGCCGTACGGGAACTCTTCGCCGCCGACCGGTTCGGCACCCTGGAGACCGTCACCCTCAACGGCCACACATCGGCGGGGTCGACCCCGCCACCGGGCGCGCCGGACGCGTCTGCGTCGCCTCCGTCGTCGTCGAGCGGGCCGCCTTCGACCGGCTCAACCTCGAACTCGTCGCCGCCGTCTCCGCCTCCCCGTCCGCCTCCGTGGAGGCCGACTCCGACTTCAACCTGCTCGGCATGGTCTGGTCCGGGTCCACCGCCCTCGACGTCTGCGCCCTCGTCTGCGCCGGTAACCGCGTCCTCGGCGACGAGTGGTTCGTGTTCTTCAACACCCCCTCCACACCCGATGGTTCGGTCGCCGCCGTGGCCGCCCCGCCCGGCGACCGGGCGGCCGTCAGGGTCGGCTTCGACCGGCTTCCGGCGCACGCCGACCGTCTCGTCCTCGTCGCCGCCGTCGACCCCGAGGTGAACCCCGATGCCGATCTCGGGGAGTTCACCGATGCGGGCATCCGGCTGCGCGACGACTCCGGCGTCGAACTCGAACGGCTCGTCGTCTCGGACGGCCGCCCCGGCGAGACGGCGCTCGTCCTGGGGTCCTTCCGGCGGCGCGCCGGGGGCGACTGGGGCTTCGTCCTCGGCGGGAAGGGGTACGGGGGCGGTCTTGAGGAGCTGGTGGGGGACTTCGGGATCGAGGTGGAGTGACGCGGCGGTCACCGGAGGGATGGGTGACCGCCGCGCACCGGGTGGTGGGGCGGGTGACCGCCGCGCACCCGGTGGTGGGGCGGGTGACCGTCGGCCACCGGACCCACCGGCCACCGGACGGTGGGTCCGGTGGGTGGTGAGCGGCCGGGCGGTCGGCCGATCGGTGGTGCGTGGCGGTGGCCGCCCCCGGTGACCGGTCGGAATTCTCAGCGGCCGCTCAGGCGGTTCGCCACCACCGCCACCCGGTCCGTCCGCGCCGTGTGGCCCGTCGCCTCCCGGCGGTCCGCGCCCCGGAACGCCGCGTACATCGTCTGCACTCCCAGCCAGCGCAGCGGCTCCGGCTCCCACTTGCGGACCTTGTGGTTCACCCACGGGAGCGCCGTCAGGTCCGTGGGGCCCGACTGGCCCGAGTCCTGCTGGATGAGGTCGCGCAGGGTGCGGGCCGCGAGGTTCGCGGTGGCGACGCCCGAGCCGACGTAGCCGCCGGCCCAGCCCAGGCCGGTGGAGCGGTCCAGGGTGACCGTGGCGCACCAGTCGCGCGGGACACCGAGGACACCGGACCAGGCGTGGTCCACCCGTACCCCCGCCAGCTGCGGGAAGAAGCGCACCAGGATCTCGCGCAGGGCCTCGATGGTCTGCGGCTGGGTGCGACCGTCGTTGTCCGTCTTCGAGCCGAAGCGGTACGGGACGCCCCGGCCGCCGAGCGCGATGCGGCCGTCGGCGGTGCGCTGGGCGTACATGTACGCGTGCGCCATGTCGCCGAGGGTCTCGCGGCCGTCCCAGCCGATCGACGCCCACTGCTCGTCGCTCAGCGGCTCGGTCGCGATCATCGAGGAGTTCATGGGGAGCCAGGTGCGGCGCTGGCCCGCGAGGGAGGCGGTGAAGCCCTCGGTGCAGCGGAGCACGTAGGGGGCACGGACCGTCCCGTACGGGGTGAGCGCGTGCTTCGGCTTGATCTCGGTGACCGGGGTCGACTCGTGGATGGTGACGCCGAGCGCCTCGACCGCGTCCGCGAGCCCCTGGACCAGCTTCACCGGGTGCAGGCGTGCCCCGTGCGGGCTCCAGGAGGAGCCGACGGCGCCGGCGACGCGGATGCGTTCGGCGGTCTCGCGGGCCCCGTACAGCTCCCGGTCCGTCTCGCCGAAGTCGACCTCGGCGGCGTGGAACGCCTTGAGGCGGGCGAGCTGGGAGGGGGAGAGGGCGACTTCGAGGACGCCGCCCTGGTGGAGGTCGGCGTCGATCTTCTCCTGCTCGCACACGTCGACGACCTCGGTGACCGTGGCGTTCATCGCGTGCTGGAGGCGGACGGCGGCCTCGTGGCCGTGGAGCTTCGCGTAGCGGTCGCGCCCGGCGATGCCGTTGTAGAGCCAGCCGCCGTTGCGGCCGGAGGCCCCGTACCCGCAGAACTTCGCCTCCAGGACGGTGATGTTCAGGAAGGGCACGGCCTTCTTGAGGTAGTAGGCGGTCCACAGGCCTGTGTAGCCGCCGCCGACGATGCAGACGTCGGCGGTGATGTCCCCGGGGAGCGGTTCGCGGGGCGCGGGGGCGCCCTCCTGCGCGTACCAGAACGAAATGCCGCCGTTGACCGTACTCATGTGTATCCCTCTTCCGGGTTCGTGGGCCGGACGTTACCCGGGGCCTTGGGCCCCTGGATACGGGCGCTTCGGCGGCGCTTCCCGTACGGGGCCGGCGCTGGGTTCGAGGGTGCGTGTCAGTGGCGTCCCACGTGCGGATTCCGTTGCTCCGGAAGGACTCTCCCAGGGTGCTGGGGGCACCTGAGCCCTGGGGGCCCAGCACCCCCTAAGGTCGTGGCGTGATCCACGTACCCGAGGAACTGGCCCGGTCGCAGGCGAAGTACAACGGGGAGGCCGGGCGGGTCTTCGTCGCCGGGCTGCCCGCGCTGGCCGAGGACTTCCTCGGCCGGTGGGGACTGCGTCTCACCGGCCCCTCGATGCACGGGGTGGCCTCCCTGGTCCTGCCCGTCGAACGGGCCTCCGACGGCGCGCCCGCCGCGCTGAAGATGCAGATCCTCGACGACGAGACCGAGGGCGAACCGGTCGGCCTTCTCGCCTGGGCCGGGAACGGATCCGTACGCCTCCTCGACCACGACCCCGCCACCGGCACGATGCTCCTCGAACGGCTCGACGAGGCCCGGCCGCTGACCTCCCTCCCCGACACCCGCGAGGCGCTCGGCGTCGTCGCCGGGCTGCTCGCACGGCTCTCGGCCGTCCCCGCACCCGCCGGGCTGCGCGGCCTCGGCGACCTCACCGCCGCGATGCTCGACGCGCTGCCGGGCGCGGCGGAACGCCTCGGCGCCGCCGACGCGGCCGTCCTGCGGGACTGCGCGGCGGCCGTACGGGAGGTCGCGGGCGAACCCGGGGACCGGCTGCTCCACTGGGACCTGCACCTGGGGAACGTGCTCGCGGCGCAGCGGGAACCGTGGCTCGCGATCGACCCCAAGCCCCTCGCCGGCGACCCCGGCTTCGAGCTGCTGCCGGCGCTGATGGACCGGTTCGACCCGGACCCGGCCGAGGTGCTGTGGCGCTTCGACCTCCTTGCCGAGGTCGTCGGGGAGCGGCGGCGCGCGGTGGCGTGGACGCTGGGGCGGGTGCTGCAGAACGGGCTCTGGGACGTCGAGGACGGGGAGCCCGCGCTCGCCCCCGATCAGGTCGCCGTCGCGCGGATCCTGCTGGCCGGAAGGGCCTGACCCGGGGCAGTCTTGGGCCATGATCCGTACAGCCGTCGCTTCCGACGTTCCCGTCATCCACTCCCTGATCCGTGACCTCGCGGAGTACGAGAAGGCCCTCGACGAGGTCCGCGCCACCCCCGAGCAGCTCCACGAGGCCCTGTTCGGCGACCGCCCGGCCGCCTACGCGCACATCGCCGAGACCGAGGACGGCGAACCGGTCGGCTTCGCCCTCTGGTTCCTCAACTTCTCCACCTGGCGCGGCGTCCACGGCGTCTACCTGGAGGACCTGTACGTCCGCCCGGAGGCGCGCGGCGGCGGCCACGGCAAGGCACTGCTCACCGAACTGGCCCGGATCTGCGTCGAGCGCGGCTACGAGCGCCTGGAGTGGTCCGTACTGAACTGGAACAAGCCCTCGATCGACTTCTACGAGTCCCTCGGCGCGCGTCCGCAGGACGAGTGGACGGTCTATCGCCTGACCGACGGGGCCCTGGCGGAGCTCGGTGCGCACGGGGTGTAGGAAAGGGGGTATGGACAAGGACATCGAGCAGCGCTTCCAGCGGATCACGGCCTTCATCGAGGCGCGGCTGACCCCGCTCTTCGACCCCGCGAACGGCAGCGACCACGGTTTCGGGATGGACGACACCTCCCGCGCCCTGCGCGCCACCCGCTACACCGTGCAGGCCGCGTCCGCCGTCAACGGGCTCGTGGAGAAGCGGGAGTCGGCGCCGGAGCTGCGTCAGGTCGTGGACCAGGCGCTGGAGCACAACTGGGACGTGCTGCGCTCCGTCGCCCGGATGTGGGAGGACCACCCCGACTTCCTGAAGGAGTACAAGGCGCACTCCTGGGACGTGATCGGGGTCTGAGGGCCCGGCCCTGAGGACCCTGAGGGCCGGGCCGGGCCCCTGGGGGCGCGCCCCGAGGACCCCGAGGACCCTCAGGGCACTCAGGGATTCCGGCTCAGGGATCACGCTCGGGGGATCAGTACCGCCTTGCCCTTCGTGCCCCTGGTCTCCAGGGCGCGGTGGGCGTCCGCCGCCTCCGCCGACGGGCCTCCGACCTCAAGCGCGCTTGAGGTCAAGGCGTTCCGTGCGCAGCGCCAGCGACACCGCCTCCACCGCGCTCGTGAACGACACCTCCGACAGCACGCCCGGCGCCGCCACCTGGTCGCCCACCAGGTACACGCCGTCGCCCCGGTCGACGGCCGGCCGGTCGCGCCAGGTCGTGCCGGGGCGGTCCACCGCTCCCGTACGCCCCTGGGACACCGCCTCCCGCCGCCACACCGTCCGCTCCCGCCAGCCCGGGAAACCGAGGTCGAGCAGCCGTTCCGCGTGCGCGACGCCGTCCGCCTTCGTCGCGCCGGGGGCGATCGGCAGCTGCGCCTGGACCAGCTGCTGCCCGGCCGGGGCGAGCGACGGGTCCTGGGCCGTGAACCGCTCGATCCAGCCGGGTGCGTCCAGGTCGGAGATCGCGAACGGGTCCCCCCTCCGGGTGCGCAGCGCCAGGTCGAACAGGACCGTACGGCCGCTCTCCCAGGTCAGCGCCGGGTCGCCGAGGAGGCGGGCGGCGGCCGGCAGGGAGGTCGCGACGATCACCGGGCCCTCGCCCGTCGGGATGCCGCCGACGCGTGAGGAGGTCTCGATCCGTACGCCCGTCTCCCAGGCGCGGGCGGCCATCCGCTCGATCAGCCGGCCCCAGCCGCCGCGCACGTACCGCGCCTCGGGCGGCAGGGCGGCGGCCCGGTGGAGGCGTTCCTGCACGAAGCGGGCGGAGAGCGCGCCGGGGTCGTGGTGGAAGAGCGCGACCGCCGCGTAGGCGGCGGCCTCGCGCGCGGTCCGCTCGCCCGCGAGCCGGGTGGCCCAGGTGAGGAAGTCGAGGTCGGCGGGGGCCCGGTCGGCGGTACGGAGCGACTGGCGCAGCAGTCCGGGCGGCGGGGTGCGGCGCAGGGCGCCCGCCCGGTGGAAGCGGAGCCGGAGCGCGTCGGCGGCCGGCAGCGGGGCGAGCGGGCCGAGCAGGCCGCGCTGCCGGAGCCAGGTCCAGTGGGGGCCGCCACGGTAGAGGGCGTGCGGGCCCTCGTTGGTGGCGTACGGGCCCTCGGCGGTACGGGCCCGGCCGCCGAGGGTGTCGTGCGCCTCGCGCACGGTCACTTTGAGTCCGGCCTCGGCGGCGGTGATCGCCGCGGTGAGTCCGGCGAAGCCGCCGCCGATGATCGTGAGCTTCCGCATGTCCGTCTCCCTCGTGGTGACCCGTTCCGTACGGTCCCGTAGGCGTGACGGGGAGCGGGGGTGCGTTTGTGACATCGGGGCGTTGTCAGTGGCGTACCTCACCATGGGGTCATGGCGACGAATCGGAAGAAGAAGGCGGCCGTGGCGGGGGCGCGGCGGCCCGAGGTGCGACTGCCTCCCCTGGAGGCGTACGAGGGCGGGATCGAGGCGGACGGGGACTACGACGGTCTCGAACTGGCCGGGCTCGACCTGGCGGGGCAGTCGGGGGCGGGCGCGCGGTTCCTGGACTGCGCGCTGCGCGACTGCGGGCTCGACGAGGCGCGGCTGACGGGCGCGCGGTTCCTCGATTCGGTGCTCACGGGGGTACGGGGGGTGGGCACGGTCCTGGCCGGGGCGCAGCTGCGGGACGTGGAGCTCGTGGAGGCGCGGCTCGGCGGGGCGCAGCTGCACGGGGCGGTGCTGGAGAGGGTCGTGGTGCGGGGCGGGAAGATCGACTACCTGAACCTGCGGGCGGCGAAGCTCAAGGACGTCGTGTTCGAGGGGTGTGTGCTGAGCGAGCCCGACTTCGGGGGCGCGGTGCTCGAACGGGTGGAGTTCGTGGACTGCGTGCTCACCGGGGCGGACTTCAGCGGGGCCCGGCTGAAGGACGTGGACCTGCGGGGCGTCCAGCGGCTGGAGATCGCGCGGGGGCTGGACTCGCTGTCCGGGGCCGTGATCTCGACGGCCCAGCTGCTCGACCTGGCGCCGGTGCTCGCGGCGCAGCTGGGGGTGCGGGTGGAGGAGTAGGGGGACGGTGCGCCTGCGCGGGGGCTACGGCAGACGGGGGAAGCGGGCCTGGAGGGACCAGATCGCCGGGTTGTCGGCGAGGCCCTCGTGCATGTCCGTGAGGTCGGCGATCAGGTCGTGCAGGAAGTCGCGGGACTCGCGGCGCAGCAGCTTGTGGTTGAAGGTGACCGGCGGCTCGTCGCCCGGCATCCAGTCGGCCTCGACGTCCACCCAGCCGAAGCGGCGCTCGAAGAGCATGCGGTCACTGGACTCGGTGAAGTCCAGCTCCGCGTACTGCGGCTGGGAGGCGCGGTTGCCGCGCGGGTCCTGGTCGAGCTGCTCGACGATGTCGCACAGGGCCCACGCGAAGTCGAGCACCGGCACCCATCCCCAGGCTGTGGACACCTCGCGGTCCGTCTTGGTGTCGGCCAGGTACACGTCCCCGCAGAACAGGTCGTGGCGCAGCGCGTGGACGTCCGCGTGGCGGTAGTCGGTCTGCGGCGGGTCGGGGAAGCGACGCGAGAGGGAGTAGCCGATGTCGAGCACGTCACCGATGGTGTCACGGCGCAAGGCCCGCCTCGTACGCGAGGATCACCAGCTGCACCCGGTCGCGGGCGTCCAGCTTGGCGAAGAGGCGTGCCACGTGCGCCTTGGCGGTGGCCGAGCTGATGTGGAGCCGTTCCGCGATCTCCCCGTTGGACAGGCCCCGGCCGACCAGGGCGAGCACCTCGCGCTCCCGCGCGGTGACCCCGGCGAGGGCGCGCGCCGGGGGCGGCGTGGGGACGCCGGGCTCCGGGCGGGCCGCGAACTCCTCGATCAGCCGGCGGGTGACGCCCGGCGCGATCAGGGCGTCCCCGGCGGCGACCACCCGGATCGCCGCGAGGATGTCGTCCAGGGCCATGTCCTTGACCAGGAAGCCGCTCGCCCCGGAGCGCAGCGCGCCGTAGACGTACTCGTCGTCGTCGAAGGTGGTGAGGACGAGGACGCGGGGTGCGCCGGGGCCGGCCGTGACGATCCGGGTGGCCTCGATGCCGTCCATGCCGGGCATCCGGACGTCCATCACCACCACGTCGGGCCGCAGGCCGCGGGCGATCCGGACCGCGTCCTCGCCCGTGCCCGCCTCGCCGACCACCGCCAGGTCGGGGCTGTCGGCCATGAGGACGCGCAGGCCGGCCCGTACGAGGGGCTGGTCGTCGACGAGGAGGACCCGGACGGGGGCGGGGCCGGGGACTTGGCTGGGGGCGGGGCTCGGGGCCTGGGTGGGGTCGCTCATGGGGCTGGACGCCGTAGAGGCCGTGCCATCCGTGTGCGGGCTCACGACGGGCGGGTTCCTTCCGGGTGGGTGGTGGGCAGGGGCAGCAGCGCGGTGACGTGGAAGCCGCCGCCGGGGCGCGGCCCGGCGGAGAAACGGCCGCCGAGGAGCGCGGCCCGCTCCCGCATGCCGACGAGGCCGTACCCGCCGCCGGCGGGGGAGCCCGCCGGCCTCGCCGGGCCGTCGTCCGCGATCTCGACGACCAGGCTGTCCTCACCCCGCTCCACGGTCACCCGGCAGGTGGGCGTGGCCGCGTGGCGTACGACGTTCGTCAGCGACTCCTGCACGATCCGGTACGCCGCCAGGTCGACCTCCGGCGGCAGCGGCCGGCCGGGGTCCCCGACGTGCCGCACCTCGACCCGTACGCCCGCGTCCGCCGTCGACGCGGTGAGCCGCTCCAGGTCCGCGAGGCCCGGCGCGGGGTCGCGCGGCGGCGGCGCGTGCCCGTCGGCCTCCCGCGCGGTGGCCCGCAGCGCGCCCAGGGTGCGGCGCAGACCGGCGAGGGTCTCGCGGCTGGTGGTCTCGATGGTGGCGAGCGCGTTGCGGGCCTCGGCCGGCTGGGTCTCGATGACCCGGCGGCCGACGCCCGCCTGGATGGCGATGACGCCGATGCTGTGCGCGACCACGTCGTGCAGTTCGCGGGCGATCCGCAGCCGTTCGGCGGCGACGGCCTCGGCGGCCGTCGCCGCCCGCAGCTCCGCCGCGTGGCCGCGCCGGTCCCGTACCGAACGGCCGAGGAGCCCCGCCGTCAGCAGGGCGAGCGCGAGGGCCGCCACGGTGCTGACGAAGACGTCCTGCCCGGAGGTGGTGTAGGTCGCGGCGGCCACCTGCACGGCGAGCGCTCCGAGCGCGGCGGGCAGCAGCACCCGGAGCGGACGCCGGGCGGCGAGCAACCCGACGACGGCGTCGGCGGCGAGCACCGGCAGGTACAGGAGCGTGGCGTCCGGCCGGGTGGTCGCCGCCGCGAACAGCCCGGCGAGCAGCAGCCCGAGCGCGGCGAGCGGATTGCGGCGCGCCAGCGGCAGCGTCAGCCCCACGGCGACGGCGGCGAGGAAGAGCCGGAGTTCGGTGGAGCGGTAGGGCCCCGCGCGCAGGGCGGAGAGCAGGGCGAAGGGGTGGGCGACGGCCGCGCACCAGGCGAGGACCGCCGCCACCCGCCCGCCGGAAGGGAGGGGGGTCGGAGTGGCGGGCATGGCCCGATCGTAGGCACCGGCCCCTCGACGGGACATCGGCCCACGGGCGTACGCCCCCGGGCCACCCCCTCCCCCCGGTTGTGCCCGGCGGGCCGATGCGCCGGGCGGCGCCGTGCCGGGAGCGTGGGACGCATGATCGAAGTACACGAACTCACCAAGCGGTACGGCCGTCCGGGCCGGGGCCGGCTCGCCGTCGACCGGCTCGGCTTCGGCGTGAAGGCCGGGCGGGTGACCGGCTTCCTCGGGCCCAACGGGGCCGGGAAGTCGACGACCCTGCGGCTGATCCTGGGGCTGAACGAGCCGACGTCCGGCACCGCCACCGTCGGCGGGCGGCGCTTCCGGGAGCTGCCGCGTGGGCTGCGGCACGTCGGGGCGCTGCTCGACGCGCACGACGTGCACGGCGGCCGGACCGCCGAGGCCCAGCTCGCCGCGCTCGCCCGCGGCAACGGCATCCCGCGCCGCCGGGTCGGCGAGGTCCTCGACGAGGTCGGGCTCGCCGAGGCGGGCCGGCGGCGGATCGGTGGCTACTCGCTCGGCATGCGGCAGCGGCTCGGGATCGCCGCCGCGTTGCTCGGCGACCCGCCCGTGCTGCTCTTCGACGAACCGGTCAACGGTCTGGACCCGGAGGGGGTGCTGTGGGCGCGCGGACTGTTCCGGCGGCTCGCAGCCGAGGGCCGTACGGTGTTCGTCTCCAGCCATCTGATGAGCGAGATGGAGCACACCGCCGACGACCTCGTCGTCATCGGCCGCGGGCGGCTCGTCGCGGCGGAGAGCGTGGCCGACTTCGCGGCGCGCGGGACCCGGCGGAGCGTGACGGTACGGACGGCCGACCCGGCAGGCGCGCCGGCCCTGGCCGCCGCCCTGAGGGCCGAGGGGGCGACCGTACGCACGGAGACCGCGGGCACGGAGATCGCGGGCACGGAGACCCCGGGCACGGAGACCCCGGGCACGGAGACCGCCGGGGCCGTACTCGTCGTGACCGGGGCGGACGCCGCCCGGATCGGCGTCCTCGCCTTCCGGCACGGCGTCCCGCTCGCCGAACTGACCCCGAACGCCTCCTCCCTCGAAGAGGCGTTCTTGGAACTCACCGCCGACACCGTGGAGTACCGCTGATGGACGCCCGTTTCCGTGACCTCCTCGCCGCCGAGTGGATGAAGTTGTGGTCGCTGCGCTCCACACCCTGGGCCTTCGTCGTCGGCGCGGTCGCCGCCCTCGGCGTCAACCTCAACGCGACCCTCGCCGACCACCGCAACTACCCGAACTACGCGGACGGCATCAAGGAACTCTTCGTGCCGATCTGGGCCATGCGCGACGCGTTCACGCTCGGCGGGGCCATGGTGTTCACGCTCGCGACCGGCTCCATCGGCGCGCTGATGATCGTCGGCGAGTACGGCACGGGCCAGATCCGTACGACCTTCGCGGCCGTCCCGGCCCGCCGGGCGGTCGTCGCGGCGAAGACGCTGGTCCTCGCCGCCGTGATGACGGCGTACGGGACGCTGGTCGCCGGGGTCTCGTTCGCGGCGACGCAGGCCGTGCTCGACGACCGGGGCGTGGGCATGGCGATCGGCGACGAGGGCGCTCTGCGGGCCGTCGCCGGGTCAGCGCTGCTCGCGCCGGTGTGCGCGCTCGCCGGATTCGGCCTCGGAGCGCTCCTCCGGCACACGGCGACGACGATCGTCACCCTCACCGGCGTACTCCTCCTGCTGCCGGCGCTGATGGACGACCGCAACCGCTGGGGCGCGACCTTCCTCCACGCCCTGCCGCAGGGGGCGTGGAGGCGGCTCACAGAGGTGGGGGAATCTCCGGTTCCGGTGGACTTCCCGTGGACGGCGGGCGGGGCGTGGACGGTGTACGCGGTGTGGGCGCTGGGCGCGGCGGCGGTGGCGTTCGTGGCGGTGGGGCGCAGGGACGTGTGAGGGCGTACGCCCCCGAGCCGCCTGGGCCTCACGCCGCCCCCGAGCCGCCTGGGCCTCACGCCGCCCCCGGCCCCGGCCTCGCCCCGGCCTCCGCTCCCCTCAGCGCCGCCCGTGGACCGCTCGGGCCACCCTCGGACCCAGCCAGCGCTTCAGGCGGCGGAGGGATTCCAGCTGCCCGGCGGCCCGGTCGATCCGGTAGTACAGCTGCGGCGGGATGTGGGGGAGCAGCGGCGAGTGGCGCTGGCCCAGCAGCGCGAACATCTGCGCCGGTTCCAGGCGCATGTAACGCGGCAGGTTCTCGTACCACTGGGCGCTGTACCGCGCCGCGCTCTGCGCGGAGACGAGTTCGGCGCGGCGCCGCTTCCCGTACGTGGTGAGGGCGGCGTCGAGGTCCCGGTGGCCGTCGCCGCTCCCGAGGCCGCGCAGGGCGTCCGCGAGGGCGAGCGCGTCCTCCAGAGCCAGGGTGGTGCCCGCGCCGATCGAGTAGTGGGTGGTGTGGGCGGCGTCGCCGAGGAGGACGAGGTTGCCGCGGTGCCAGACCCGGTTGGTGAGGGTGCGGAAGGTGAGCCACTGGGCGGGCTCGCCGGCCCGGCCCCGGCCGATCAGCTCGTGCCCGTCGAGCAGGTCGTGGAACAGCTTCTCCAGGAGACGCAGACTGTCCGCCTCGCCGAGCGCGTCGAGCCCGAGGCCGGTCCACGTCTCCGGGGAGCACTCGACGACACAGGTGGAGCGCTCGCCGCTGAACCCGTACGCGTAGCACCAGATCCAGCCGTGCTCCGTCTCCTTGAAGGCGAAGCTGAACGAGTCGAAGACCTTGGTGGTGCCGAGCCAGACGTACGGGTTGCGGCCGCTCGCGATCTCGCCGCCGAAGTGGCCGGCGTGCGCCTCGCGGAGAGCGCTGTTGACGCCGTCGGCGGCGACCACCAGGTCAGCGTCGGCCAGTTCGGGCGCGTCCGGACCGGTCACCTCGTGCTCGAACCGGACCCGTACGCCGAGCTGCTCCGCCCGGTCGGCGAGGAGCGCGAGCATCCGCCGGCGCCCGATGCCGAAGCCCGCGTCGCCGCGGTGCACGGTCCGCTCGTCGCGGACGATCGCGACGCCGTCGGTCCAGGTCACGGACGCCTCGGCGACGGCGGCGGCGGACTCGGGGTCACCGTCGCGCAGCTTGTCGAGGAGCCCCGCCCAGTACGTGACACCCCAGCCGTACGTGGAACCTTCGGGGTTCCGTTCGTACACGGCGATCTCGTGGGCGGGGTCCTGCCGCTTCAGGAGGATCGAGAGGTAGAGGCCGGCGGGGCCGCCGCCGACGATCGCGAACTTCACGTGCGCTCCCACTGAGACATGACACCGTGCGGTCGAATGGCAACGCAGGGTAGCAGCGGTGGGGGGCGTTCACGGCGGCGAAGCGCGGGCGGACGGAGCACGGGTCCCGCCGTCCGCGCGGGGTACGGGCCACGGCACTCGGCGCCTACGGCAGCAGCCGACGTTCCTTCGCCACCGCCACCGCGCCCGCGCGCGTGTCGACGCCGAGCTTCGCGTAGATCCGGCCCAGGTGGGTCTTCACCGTCGCCTCGCTGATGAACAGCGCCCGCGCGATCTCCCGGTTGCCCAGGCCCCGGCCCAGCTGGCCCAGGATGTCCCGCTCCCGGTCGGTGAGGCTCGGGCCCGCAGCGCCCCGCATCCGGTCCATGACGCGGCTGGCGACCGGCGGGGAGAGGGCGGTGCGGCCCTGCGCCGCCGCATGGATGGCGGCGAACAGTTCCTCGGGCCGCTCCGCCTTCAGGAGATAGCCGGTGGCGCCCGCCTCGATCGCCCGCGTGATGTCCGCGTCCGTGTCGTACGTGGTGAGGACGAGCACGTGCACGCCCGTCGGCGCGATCCGCCGGGTCGCCTCCACACCGTCGATGCCCGCGCCGAGCTGGAGGTCCATCAGGACGACGTCCGGCTTCAGCTTCGCCGCCATGGCGACGGCCTCCTCGCCGCTGCCGGCCTCGCCGACCACCTCGATGTCGGGGGTGCTGCCGAGCAGGGCCAGCAGACCGGCGCGGACCACGACATGGTCGTCGCAGAGGAGGATCCGTACGGACATCAGGACTCCAGGGAGAGCGGGATCGCGACCGAGAGCACCGTGCCCTCGCCCGGGGTGGACTCGACTGTCAGGGTGCCGCCCAGCTGTTGCGCCCGCACGCGCATCGCGGGAAGTCCGTGTCCCCGTACCCCGCCCGGTTTCTCCACCGGGTCGAAGCCCCGCCCGTCGTCGGCGATGTCCAGGACGATCTGGTCGTCGAGGTAGGTGAGGGTGAGCGCGGCGGATTCGGCGCCCGCGTGCTCGCGGATGTTGGCGAGGGCGCCCTGAGCGATCCGCAGCAGCGCCGACTGCACCCGCTCGGGCAGCGGTACGGCCGTCCCGTCGACCCGGAAGGCCGCCGACTCGCGGCCGGCCAGACCGCGCAGCGCCTCTTCGAGACCGCCGCCCTCGGCCAGGTCGGCGGGCGCCAGGTCGTGCACGAAGCGGCGCGCCTCGGCCAGGTTGCGTTCGGCGATGGACTCGGCGGTACGGACATGGCGGCGCGCGGTCGACGGGTCGCTGTCCCAGGTGCGGTCGGCCGCCTGGAGCAGCATCTGCTGGCTCGACAGGCCCTGCGCCAGGGTGTCGTGGATCTCCATCGAAAGCCGCTGCCGCTCCGCGAGCGTGCCCTCGCGGCGCTCGATCGCGGCCAGTTCGCGCCGGGTGCGGATCAGGTCGTCGATGAGGGCCCGCTGCCGGGCCGCCTGCCGGTCGGAGTACACGAACACCCCGGTGGCGAGGGCGGCGACGGCCGGCGGGGCGACGATCAGGTTCGGGTCCCAGCCGCCGTGGGCCAGCTGCACCTGCGCGAACACCACGAACGCGGTGAGCACCGTGACCAGGCCGAGCGCCGCGCGCGCCGGGAGCGTGCGCAGGCCCGTGTAGAAGAGCGGCACCGCGCACCAGGCGAAGCTGGGCGCGAGGACGACCAGGACGATCCACACGGCGACGACCGTGCCCAGCCACGCGATCCGGCGGGTCCCGGCGCGGGTCCCGACGACGGGGCCGAGGAGGTACAGGGAGGCGAGGGCGCCGGAGAGGGCGATGATCCACGGGCTGCGCTCCTCCCAGGGATGGCGCAGCAGGAACCGGGCGAGGGAGGAGCCGAGGAGGAGGAAGAAGGCGATGTGCATGACCCGCGCCAGCCAGCGGGCGTCGGGGTCCTGCACGGTCCCGGTCGGCCGTGTCACGTTCAAGCCGCCCGCCTCCTTGCCTTCTTGCCTGTCTGGCCGGTCTGACCCGTGGCCGGTCTGACCCGTGGCCGGTCTGACCCGTGGCCGGTCCGGCCGGTCCGACCTGGTCGGCCGTTCTGACCCGTCTGGCCGTTCTGACCCGCCGGCCGTTCTGACCTGGGGATATCAGTCCATCCTGACCCGGAGGGGCCACGAGGGCATCAACCGATCGGCTGACCCGGCCGTCCTCCAGTGTGCGCGAGGAGGGCAGCCGGACCGTGGACCGGGCGGCCCCGGTCGCGGCCACAGGATGGGTTGCAGAGCGAAGGAGCAGCACGAAGCCCCGCCCGCTCGGCAGACCTCCTCACCGCATCCACCCTCACGGAGTCCCTCATGAAGAAGATCCTCTTCGGTGCCACCGCCGCCGCCGTCATCACCGCCGGTACCTTCGGCGCGGTCTCCGCGAACGCTTCCGCCCCGGCCGCCGCCCCCTCCGGCGACCTCGACGAGAAGTTCGCCCAGGCCGGCGTCGCCACGCTCGGCAGGTAACCGGAAGGCCGACCCGTCGGCCGTCCCGTCGGTCCGACCTCCCGGTCGGCCGACCCCACAGCTGGTGATGGCGCCCGGATCCCCCGCCGGGCGCCATCGCCTCTTCCGTGTCCATCCTGCTTAGGATCGATACGTGACCCAGCGCCGCCGCACCGGAACAGCCGCAGGCGGCCTCGCCGCCGCCCTCACCGCCCTCGCGCTGCTCGCGGGCGGCTGCAGTGGTTCCACCGGAGGTGTCAGGGGTACGCCCGGCTCGGCCGGGGTGCGCGACCCGTACTTCCCGAAGCTCGGCAACGGCGGCTACGACGTCGGGCACTACGCCCTGGACCTCGCGTACGACCCCGGGACCGGTCGGCTCACCGGCACCGCCGAGATCACCGCCCGCGCCACCCAGGACCTGAGCGCCTTCAACCTCGACCTGGCGGGCCTCACCGTCGAGGGGGCGACGGTCGACGGCGCGCCCGCCGCGGCCAACCGGGCGGGGAACGAGCTGACGCTCAGGCCGCACGAGGAGATCGCGGAGGGCGCGGAGTTCCGGACGGTCGTCACCTACGCGGGGGTGCCCGAGCGGGTCACGGACGCGGACGGCTCCGAGGAGGGCTGGCTGCGGACGGCAGACGGGGCGGTCGCGGTCGGCGAGCCGACCGGTTCCATGACCTGGTTCCCGGGCAACCACCACCCCTCCGACAAGGCCGCGTACGACATCACCCTGACCGTCCCGGCCGGTCTCGAAGCCCTCTCGAACGGCGTCAGGACGGCCCGCCGGACCGAGCCGGACGGCCGCGTCACCACGGTGTGGCACGAGCCGGAGCCGATGGCGAGCTATCTGGCGACGGTCGCGATCGGCCGGTACGAGACGAAGGCGGCGAGCACCCCGGACCCGGCGGTGCCGGTCCTGACCGCCGCCGAGCGGTCGGTCGCCGCGCGGAGTGCGGCGCTGCGGGACGAGGTCCCGCAGATCATCGGCAGGCAGGTACGGCGCTTCGGCCCGTACCCCTTCTCGGCCGCCGGGGCGACGGTCACCGCCGACAGCACCCTCGACTACGCCCTGGAGACCCAGACGCGCCCGGTCTTCCCCGCCGCCTCCTTCGACCGGACGACGCTCGTCCACGAACTGGCCCACCAGTGGTTCGGGAACTCGGTGACGCCCGCGACCTGGCGGGACCTGTGGCTGAACGAGGGCTTCGCGACCTACGCCGAGTGGCTGTACACGGAGGAGTACGAACACGTCCCCGCGCGGACGCACTTCCAGCGGGCCTTCGCGCAGGAGGCCAACTGGGCCTTCCCGCCGGCCGCACCGCCCTCCGCCGAGAACCTCTTCGACCCGCCGGTCTACCAGCGGGGCGCGATGGTCCTGTACAAGCTGCGCGAGACGGTCGGGAACGCGACCTTCGACGAGATCCTGCGCGGTTGGCCGGCGAAGTACCGCCACGCCAACGCCACCACGGCCGACTTCACCGCCTACGCGGAATCCGTGGCGGGCCGGAACCTCGACTCCCTGTGGGACGTGTGGCTGTTTGGAGACGAGCGTCCGGCGACCTCCTAGCCGCCAGGAACGGTCACGCGTCGGGGTTCTTCCCCGCCGCGACCTTGAGGACGCGGTCGACCATCCTCTTCGCGATGGGCTGCATGTCCCCGGTGCCCTTCAGGTCCGTCCCCCACAGGGTGATGACCACCGTTCCGGCCCGCAGAACGGCATGGGCGCCGTACTCGTCCTCGGCGAGCTTCTCCGAGAAGGCGTCCGTGTCCTCCGCGCCCGTCGTGATCTTCAGAGGCCGGGCGTCCCGGGCGTCCTTGCGTTCGGTGGCCGACAGGGCCTTGGCGGTGACGGCCGCGTTCTGGGCGGAGTCGAACGAGTAGACGTTGACGAACATGGTCTGCCCGTCGGCGCCCGCCTTGAGCTGCTCCAGCGTCTGGTTCTCCAGCACCCTGAGCGCCATCGCCGTCAGCCCCGCGCATCCCGTCCCCGCGTCGGCTCCGCAGCGCTCCACGGCCTCCGCGCCCTCCTTGGCCGCCTCGGGACCGCGACCGCCCCACGCCTCGGGGATCCCGGCGTCACCGGAGAGGACGGTCTGCAGTTGGGTCCCGGTCAGCACGGCCGGGGCCGTGTCCTCGTGTCCTTCGAGCGAGTCGCCGTTCTGCCGCCCGCTGTTCACCGGGTCGAGGCCGGTCGTGTCCCCGCCGCCCCCGCACGCCGTCAGCGCGGCCACGAGAACCGCCGTCATGGCCATCGAACGTACCGTCGCGCGCACCGCAACCCCCCTACATCGCTGATTACTTGACCCCCAGTCAAGCGCAGGGCGATGTCCGGCCGCCACCAAGAAGGCGACGCGAGAGGCGGGCGGTCCTCTACTCCTCCGTGAGGCTCTTGCGCATGACCAGGCACGGGCGGTCGCGCTCCCGGTCCCGGCGGCGGGCGATCTCCTCGTAACCGAGGGAGGTCCAGAAGACCAGGGCCTTCGGGTTGTTCTCCAGCACGGCGAGCCGCAGGCCGGTGCGGCCGGCGGCGCGGAAGCGGTCCTCGACGTACGCGGCGAGCCGACGTCCGTGGCCCGCGCGCCGGACGTCCCCGTGGACCAGGAGGAGGCCGAGCCACGGATCGGGATCGGCCGGGTCGGGGTGGTGGGCGAGGGTCACGGCGACCGCCACGAGCCGGCCCTCCGAGCGGGCGAGGAGAACCTCGGAGCCGGGCTGGGCCAGTTCGTCGGCGAGGGAGGCCGCGATCTGCTCCGGCCGGACGTCGGACGGGTCCGGGAATTCTCCGCTGAGCTGGTGGAACTCCTCGTTGGAGGCGTACAGCGCGGTGAGTTCGGTGAGCAGCGGGCCGGGGAGGGCCGCACCGTCCTCCAGGGCCTTGGGTGCGAGGGCTTCGACGATCACGCGCCAAAGGGTAGAGCCCCGGCCGGGAATCCGGCCGGGGCTCAGGGGTGCCGCGGGGCGTCGGTCAGAGGTTGACGCCGAAGTCGCGGGCGATGCCCTCGAGGCCCGAGGCGTAGCCCTGGCCGACCGCGCGGAACTTCCACTCGGCGCCGTTGCGGTACAGCTCGCCGAAGACCATGGCGGTCTCGACGGCGGCGTCCTCGGAGAGGTCGTAGCGCGCGAGCTCGGCGCCGCCGGCCTGGTTGACGATGCGGATGTACGCGTTGCGTACCTGGCCGAAGTTCTGCGAGCGGTTCACCGCGTCGTAGATGGAGACCGGGAAGACGATCTTGTCGACGGTCGGCGGGAGGGCCGCGAGGTTGACGTTGATCTGCTCGTCGTCGCCGCCGCCCTCGCCGGTGCGGTTGTCACCGGTGTGGACGATGGTCTGGTCCGGCGTCGACTTGTTGTTGAAGAAGACGAAGTGCGCGTCGGACGCGACCTTGCCCGCGGCGTCCACACCGATGGCGGAGGCGTCGAGGTCGAAGTCCGTGCCGGTGGTCGTGCGGACGTCCCAGCCGAGGCCCACGGTGACGGCGGCGAGGCCCGGGGCCTCCTTGGTCAGAGAGACGTTGCCGCCCTTGGACAGGCTCACAGCCATGGAAAGTCCCTTTCATCGTGATGTCTTGCCTGGAGGAACGCGCGTGCGCCTCCAGCGGTTCCCGGAAGCTTCCGTGCGAAAACAGGATGACTCCGATGGCCCTGTACGGGGAACATGGAGGGCATGTCCGGTCCGTATCCCATCCGCGGCTCCGTCTCGCTCCCCGAGGCCGAGCTCCAGTGGCGTTTCTCGCGTTCCTCGGGTCCCGGCGGACAGCATGTGAACACCAGCGACTCGCAGGTCGAGCTGCGCTTCGACCTCGCCGCCACGGAATCGCTCCCCGAGGTGTGGAAGGCCCGCGCGCTGGAGCGCCTGGCGTCCCGCCTGGTCAACGGCGTCGTGACGGTCCGGGCCTCGGAGCACCGCTCCCAGTGGCGCAACCGCGAGACGGCGGCGGTCCGCCTCGCCGCACTGCTGGCCGAGGCGACGGCCCCGCCCCCGAAACCCCGCAGACCGACGAAGATCCCCCGGGGCATCAACGAACGCCGCCTGCGGGAGAAGAAACAGCGCTCGGAGACGAAGAAGACCCGTCAGTCGCGCGACTGGGGCTGACGGGGGCTGTGCCCCGGGCCGCCGCCCCCGTACCAGGGAGTGCGCGCTACATCACAGGCAGCCTGTAGCGCATCCGGTAGCGGTGTGCCGCCTTCGTCATCAGTGTGACCTCGATCGGACGCCGGGCGTCGGAGCAGACCACCCGGAAGGCGACCAGCACGGGCATGTCCTTCGGAAGCTCCAGCGCCACGACCTCCTCCTCCGTCGGGATCTCGGACGACAGCTCGTCCACGAACTCGCGTGGAGGGAAGCCCATGGAGTCGAGCAGCGCCGGCGTACCGCCCCGAATCCGCTTCTTCTCCAGCACGGCCGTGCCCTCGACCAGGCTCAGCGGGTAGTACGACCGGGTGAGTTCCGTCGGCTCTCCGTCCAGGAACAGGATCTGCTTGCGGAGCACGGCCCGCTCGCCGTCCTCCAGGTGCAGGGCTTCGGCCACTTCCTGCGGCGGGACGACGACCTCGACGCCGAGGAGCTGGGACCTGCCGACCTGCTGCCGCTTCGCGGCCTCGGACATCCAGGGGTACGGCTCGCCCGGCCCGGCCGGCCTCATGAAGGCGATCGGCTCGACGGACCGCTGCGCGTGCTGCCGCACGTACACGCCCTTGCCCGGGAGCCCTTCGAGGAGTCCCTCCGCCTTCAGCGCCTGGAGGGCCTTCTGGACGGTTGTATCGGCCACGTCGCCGTACTGCTTCATCAGCTCGGCGGTCGAGCCCAGCTTGCTTCCCGGAGGGAGGTCACCGCGGGTGATCTGCCGTCGAAGCTCCGCCGCGATCTCCTGGTGCGGGGATCTCGGATCCTTGAACTCCTTCGCCATCACACGCCCTGCTTTCCGAGCCGATACGTGAGGTGTCTGCCCGTCGGCATGGTCATCAGTGAGGCCTCCATCGGAGTCCCGTCGGCGGTCCGCGTCAGGCGGAGCAGGTGGAGGACGGCACTGCCCTCGGGCAGCTCCAGGTGCTCGCGCTCCTCCGTGGTGGCGAGGGCGGCGCTCACGTCCTCGACGACCTCGGTGCCGGGGTACCCCAGGTTCTTGAGCAGGGTGACGGCGCCGCCAGGCACCTTGCCCGGCTCCGCCAGGGGCGTGCCGCCCGCGATGGGGACGGGGTAGTACGAGTCGGCCAGTTCCACGGGCCGGTCGTCGAGCAGGATCAGCCGACGTCTGACGATCACGCGCTCGGCGGCCGACAACCGCAGGGCGGTACGGATGGCGTCGGGGGCATCCACCGCCTCTCCGTCCCCTTCCAGCCTCAGGACAGGTGCCGGTACTTCCCCTGGTAGTACATGAGCGGGCCGCCCCCCGAGTGCGGGTCGACGGTCAGGACCCGGCCCACCACCAGCGTGTGGTCGCCCGCCACGACCCTGCTCTCCGTGCGGCACTCCAGGACCGCGAGCGCGCCGTCCATCAGCGGGGCGCCGCTCTCCTCGCCCCGGGTGTACGGCAGGTCCGCGAAGAGCAGCCGGTCGCTCACGCGGTTCTTCATCGCGAAGCGGCCGGCGATGTGCCGCTGGTTCTCGGCGAGCATCGACACCGCCCATACGGGTACCTCGGCGAGCAGGTCGTCCATGCGGGAGCCGTTGCGGAGGCTGACCAGGACCAGTGGCGGGTCGAGGGAGACCGACATGAAGGCGGTCGCCGTCATGCCGACGTCCTCGCCGCGCGGGCCGTCGTCGGGGTCGTGCGCGGTCACCAGGACCACACCCGCCGCGAGGCGGGACATCGCCGCCCGGAACTCGTCGTTGCTCACCCCCTCAGCATGGGGGATGGCCAGATCGGACACGGGGGGAGTGGCTGGAGTCTTTTGGAGCACATCCGCACGCTAGTCCGGTTCCTCCGGTGCCCGCATCGGGCCCGGGGACCAGTCCGGGACCCCCGCCGGTCCTAGGTCCCGGCGGGCCGGGCCGGTGTTCCCGTGCCGGGGCGGTGTCCCGGCACCCAAGGGTCGACCGGGGTGTAGGCGACCCGCCCATGACCTGCTGTGACTTGAGTCACAGAGGCTAGTATTTGCTGACCCTGTGTACCGGGTGCGCAGCTCACTGTGATTCAGTGGCGATGACAGTGCACGGTAAGTCGTGACTGTGCACCACGAAGCCGATGAGAACCCTGGAGTTGCTGTCGAGGTCTCGGGGAGAGCGAGCGATGGAGACCGAGTCGGAGCCGTACGTCCGTCTCTCGACCCTGCGGCAGCTGCATCAGGTCGTGGCGGACCTCAACACCGCGCGCAGCCTGGCCGACACCCTGCAGACCGTCGCCGACGGTGTGGTCGCCGGTCTCAACTACGAGCTGTGCTGCGTCAACCTCGTACGCCCCGACGGTGACCTCGTCGTCGCCGCCTTCGCCGGAAGCGTCGCCGCCGAGGCCCTGATCACCGGCCGGGTCGGCTCCCGCGCCTCCTGGGACCGGCGCCTCTCCATGGCGGACGCCTGGGGCGACCTGCGGTTCATCCCGCACACCGAGGGCTGGGTGCTCATGGAGGACGACGTCCCCCAGTGGCACACCGACGGCCCCGCCCCCCGTTTCGAGGACGAGTGGCACCCCCACGACCGCCTCTACGCCCCCATGTACGCCTCCGGCTCCGGCCGCGAGCTCCTCGGCGTCATATCCGTCGACCGCCCGCGCAACGGCCGGCACCCCGGCCCCTGGGGTCAGGAGGCGCTCCAGATGTACGCCTCCCAGTCCGCGATCGCCATCAGCAACGCCCGCCTCCGCTCCAACATGCAGCGCGCCCTCGTCCGCCTGGAGCGCGAGCAGCAGGCCCTCCGCGCCAGCGAGGAGTCCTTCCGGCAGGCCTTCGAGTACGCCCCCTCCGGCATGGCCATCGCCGAGATGGGCGGCGACCAGCACGGCCGCCTGCTCCGTACCAACGACGCCCTGTGCCGGCTCCTCGGCCGGCCCGCCTCCGTCATGCGGCGCTACTCCTTCGCCGACCTCGTCCACCCCGAGGACATAGGGACGCTGCTGCGGACCTCCGCCGAGGGCGGCCGGGCCGAGCTGCGGCTCGGGCGGCGCGACGGCACGTACGTGTGGGTGTCCCTCCGTAACTCCGTCGTCGCCGACACCGCCGACGGCCCCCGTTTCCTCCTCACCCACGTCGAGGACATCGAGGAGCGCAAGCGGCACGAGCTCCAGCTCGCCCACCGCGCCTCGCACGACGCCCTGACCGGCCTCCCCAACAGCGCCGAGCTGCGCTCCCGGCTCTCCGCCCGGCTCTGCGAGCGCCCGACGGCGCCCGGCCCCGCCGTCGAGGTCGCGTACGGCGGGTACGAGACGCCGGGGTACGACTCCCAGCGCGACGGCGGGTACGAGACGGCGGGGTACGGCACCGAGGGGTACGACTCCCAGCGCGACGGCGGATACGGGCCCGGAACCGGCCCCGTCACCGGGCACGACGGCGGTTACGACCCCGCGTACGACCCCTCGTACGACTCCGGCGACCCCGCCCGCCCCGGCCACGACCCCGCTCCCGCCACCCCCTCCGGCTACGGCGGCTCCCCGTACGAGCACGCCCCCGAGCACGGCTTCGGTTTCGAGCCGGCCGGCGTCGGCCCGTACGACCACCACGTCCACACCGTCGCGCCCACCGGCGGCGACGTCGACGACGGCACCAAGGGGCTCGCCGTCCTCTTCTGCGACCTCGACGGCTTCAAGTCCATCAACGACCGCTTCGGGCACCACACCGGCGACGCCGTCCTCATCGAGGTGGCCCGCCGGCTCACCACCGGCGTCCGCGACGGGGACACCGTCGCCCGGCTCGGTGGTGACGAGTTCGTCGTCCTCGCCGACGGCCTCGGCGCGGCCGACGCCGCTGACCTGGCCGTACGCCTCCGCAACGCGATCATTCCGCCCATCCGGGTGGACGGGCGGGCCGTTCGGGTGGGGGCGAGCTTCGGCATCGGATGGGCCGAATGCGGGATGACGGTGGAGGAGGTCCTGAACTCCGCCGACCAGCGGATGTACGTGGAGAAGCGCTCCCGCGCCAAGGTCCACCGCCGCGCCGGCTGAGGCGCCGGACACGCCCGGGCCCGCTTCGGCGGCTGCTCCGTTCGGGGTAGGCTCGGCCGGTCGGCGACGGCTGGCGAGCATGGAGAGGAACCCGGATGGCTGCCGGTAACGACGGCGCGAACACGCCCGAGAACGACGACCCGTTCGGCTACCTGTACGAGGACGGTCAGGCGGCGGGCGCCCAGCCCCCGCAGGGCGGTGGCTACGGCTACCCCGGCCCCGCGCAGGCGCAGCCAGGCGTCCCCCGCACCTCGTACAACCAGGTCAGGACGGTCGGCGAGCGCCAGTACGGGCAGCCGCCGCAGGGCCAGCAGCCCTACGTGCCGCCGCAGCAGCAGGCCCCCTACGGGCAGCCGCAGGCGCAGTACGCCGCCCCCGAGACGTACGGCGGCCAGCCGCCCCGCCAGGCCCCGCAGCAGCAGCACCACGGCGGCCCCGGCCGCGGCCCGAACACCAAGGGTCTGCTGATCGGCGCGGTCGCGGTCGTCGCGGTCGTGGTGATCGCCATCACCGCCGCCGTGATCAACAACTCTGGCGGCGACGACAAGGACAAGCAGGCCGGCGGCGGCACCGCCCCCACCGCGCCCACGACGGTCTCGGAGAAGCCGAGCGACGAGCCCAGCCCCGACAAGACGCCGGTGGAGCTGCCGAAGCAGGAGGCGGCCACCCTGAAGCTGGGCGGTTCCGCGAGCCTGGCCAAGGACGTCAAGGGCGCCGAGGGGGCGGACGGCACGTACGTCGGCGGCTTCAACCAGGTCGGTTCCTCGGTGACGTGGAAGGCGAACATGCCGGTGGACGGCAAGTACCGCCTCACCGTGCGCTACACGATTCCCGCGGTCGACGCCTTCGCCACCCTGACGGTCAACGGGGAGCCGAACTCGCAGCCGATCGGACTGAAGAACTTCATCAAGTCCTCGGACCCGAACCTGGAGAAGAACTGGCAGACCACCTGGGCGCCGGTCGACCTCAAGAAGGGCGAGAACGAGATCAAGATCTCGTGCGAGACGGGCAACCAGTGCAACGTGCTGCTCGACTGGCTGGAAGTCGTCCAGGCCCCGTAGGACAGACCCCGTAGGGCCGGTTCCGTGGGGCTGATACCCCACGGCGCGGTCGATACGGCCCGGTCGTCGCTACACCCGCGCCGACTCCTCGGTCACCTTCACCCGGGGCAGCAGTTCCTCGTACGCCGCGCGGTCGAACTCCCCGGCCACCGGGGAGAGCACCGTCGCCGCCGACAGGGCCACCGCCCGGGTCAGCCGTTCGGGCCAGGGCGCGTCGTCGGCCAGGCCCGAGAGCAGGCCCGCTACCGCCGAGTCGCCCGCGCCCGTCGGGTTGCCCTTCACCGCCGCCGGCGGGGCCGCGCGCCACAGGCCCTCCGGGGTGGCGGCGAGCAGGCCCTCGGGGCCGAGCGAGGAGACGACCGTGCGGGCGCCCCGGCCACGTGCCTCGCGGGTCGCGCGCAGTGGATCGCGGGAGCCGGTGAGCTGGGCGAGTTCCTCGGCGTTCGGCTTGACCAGGTCCGGGCGGGCGGCGATGCCCCGCCGCAGCGGTTCACCGCTGGTGTCCAGGAGGACGGGGACCCCGGCCGTCCTGGAGAGCCGGACGAGTTCCGCGTACGCTCCCACATGGATGCCCGGCGGGAGGCTGCCGCAGAGCGCGACCGCCGAGGCGCCGTCCAGGAGTTCCGTGAAGCGGTCGCGGAAGGCGGTCCACTCGGCGGCCGAGACGGTCGGTCCGGGTTCGTTGAGCTGGGTCGTGTCGCCGGTCGTGGCGTCGACGATCGCGACCGTACGGCGGGTGGGGCCCGCGGTGTCGACGAGTGCGTCACGGACGGGCGTCGCGGCGAGCTGTTCGCGCAGGACGGCGCCGGTGGCGCCGCCCGCGAAACCGGTGGCGACCGTCTCGTGGCCGAGGGCCGCGAGGACCCGGGCGACGTTGAGGCCCTTGCCGCCGGGGCGTTCGATGACCTGGGTGACACGGTGGGAGGCGTGCGGGGTGAGCGCGGGGACCCGGTAGGTCAGGTCCAGCGCCGTGTTGAGGGTGACCGTGAGAATCAAGACCTGTCCACCCTCCGTACTCCGTGTGAAGTCCTGCGGAACGTCCGCGCCGACGGGCACCGATCATGTCAAACGAAAAGCGGTTGGCCCAGACCCCCGGGCCAACCGCTCTCCTGAGTGACACCTGATCAGACGGCTGAGCCCGCAGTCGGGTCGACGATCCACTCGCCCTTGCGCATGACGCCCTTGATCTCGAACGCGGCGTCGAGGACCACGATGTCGGCGTCCTTGCCGGGTTCCAGGGAGCCGACGCGGTCGTACACGCCGAGCAGCCGGGCCGGGTTGGCGGAGATGGCCTGCACGACCGCTTCGACGGGGAGGCCGTCGATCGTCGCGGCGCGCTTGAACGCGCGGTCCAGGGTGAGGGTGGACCCGGCGATGGAGCCGCCCTCGACGAGGCGGGCCACGCTGTCCTTCACCTCGACCTCCAGCGGGCCGAGCATGTAGCGGCCGTCGCCGAAGCCCGCCGCGTCCATCGCGTCGGTGATGAAGGCGACGCGCCCGGGACCCGCGTGGTGGAAGGCGAGTTCCAGGGCGGCGGGGTGCAGATGGGTGCCGTCGTTGATGAGCTCGACGGTGATCCGCTCGTCCTCCAGGAGGGCGGCGATCGGGCCGGGGGCGCGGTGGCCGAGCGCGGGCATCGCGTTGTAGAGGTGGGTGGCGACGGTGGCGCCCGCGTCGATGGCCTCGACGGTCTGCTCGTACGAGGCGTCGGTGTGGCCGATCGCGGCGATCACGCCGTGCTCGGCGAGCAGCCGTACGGAGTCGATGCCGCCGGGCAGCTCGGTGGCGAGGGTGACCATCTTGGCCTGGCCGCGGGCCGCGTCGATCAGCTTGCGGACGTCGGCCGGGTCGGGATCGCGCAGCAGCGTCTCGTCGTGGGCGCCCTTGCGGCAGGGGGAGATGAACGGGCCCTCGAAGTGCAGGCCGGCCAGATCGCCCTGCTCGGCGAGCTCGGAGAGCAGCCCGGCCCGCTGGGTGAGGAAGTCCATCTCGCCGGTGACGAAGGAGGCGACGACGGTGGTGGTGCCGTGCAGCCGGTGGGTGTGGACGCCCTTGAGGACGTCGTCGACGGTGCCGGAGGTGAAGGACGCTCCGCCGCCGCCGTGGTTGTGCATGTCGACGAAGCCGGGGACGAGCCAGTGGCCGGTCAGGTCGACGGCGGGGGTGCCCTCGGGGGCCGCGCCCGCGATGCGGTCGCCGTCGACGATCACGCGTCCGTTCTCGACGATCCCGGTGGGCAGCACGACGTGTGCGCCGGCGAGAACCTTGTGATCGGCCATCAGGCGGAAACCTCCGAGTCGGTGGGGCGCTGTTCGGCGAGCAGGTCCCAGGCGAGGAGGCCCGCGCCCAGGCATCCGGCGGTGTCCCCGAGGGCCGCCGGGACGATGGCGGGCAGCTTCTGGAACGTGACTCGCTCCTCCACCGCGGCCCGAAGTGGTGTGAACAAGGTTTCCCCGGCCTCGGCGAGTCCGCCACCGATGATGAGCGTGCGGGGGTCCAGCAGGGTGAGCGCCGTGACGAGGCCGTCGGCGAGGGCGTCGACGGCGTCCTGCCACACGCGTACGGCCGTGGGGTCGCCGGATTCGACGGCCTTCGCGCAGTCGGCGGCGTCGGCCTCGGGGTCGCCGCTGGCCCCGGCCCAGGCCTGGGAGACGGCGGAGGCGGAGGCGTACCGCTCCAGGCAGCCGCGCTGGCCGCAGCCGCACTCCGTACCGCCGGGGCGGACGACGATGTGGCCGATCTCGCCGGCGTAGCCGTGGGCGCCGGCCTCGATGCGGTCGCCGATGCCGATGGCGCCGGCGATGCCGGTGCCGAGCGGGACGAAGAGGAAGCGGTCGGCGCCGTTGCCCGCGCCGATACGGCCTTCGGCGAGGCCGCCGGTGCGCACGTCGTGGCCGAGGGCGACGGGGATGCCGCCGAGCCGGCGGCTGAGGAGTTCGCGCATGGGAACGTCGCGCCAGCCGAGGTTGGCGGCGTAGACGGCGATGCCGTTCTCGGCGTCGACGATTCCGGGGACGGCGACTCCGGCTGCCGCGGCGGGCTCTCCGTACCGTTCGGCGCCGAGGCTTCCGAGTTCCTCGGCGAAGCCGAGGATGGTCTCCACGACGGCCTCGGGCCCGCGGTCGCGCCCGGTGGCGCGGCGGGCCTCGTGGAGCAGCGTGCCGTCCGCCCCGACAAGGGCGGCCTTCATACCGGTGCCGCCCACATCCAGGGCGATGACGTGTCTCACGAGGGACAGTTTGGCGCGGGAGGACCCAAAAGGTCTAGTCCACTGCTGAGGATTGTTGCGTACGGATACAAATTCGGGACCAGCCATGGGCCCATCGTCCCCTTGGCGTTGCGGAAGTGATACCCCAGTGGTGTAGACCTCATACCCGCCGCCGGGAGAGACTTACGGCCCTGCGCAGAGCAAACGTGCGGCTCGACGCAGCTCAACGACGAGCAAAAGGTGGATGAAAAGCGTGCAGCGGCGACGATTCCTTGGACTGACCGCGGCCGCCGCCGCCCTCGGGCTGACCGCCACGGTCGCCGGCTGCGGCTCCCTCGGCGGGGACGCCGGCGACGTGACCCTGAGACTGGTCGCCGCCGACTACGACCTCACGGGCGGCGACACCACCAAGAAGTACTGGACCGACCTCGTCGCCGCCTTCGAGGCGAAGCACCCGGGCGTCAAGGTCGAGGTGCAGATCGAGTCCTGGGACGACGTCGACCGCAAGGTCGCCGAGATGGTCAAGGCCGACAAGGCCCCCGACATCGCGCAGATCGGCGCCTACGCCGACTACGCCGCCGCCGGCGAGCTCTACGCCGCCGACGAACTCCTGTCCATCCCCGTCCAGGCCAACTTCCTCGCCCCGCTCGCCTCCGCCGGCGAGCACAAGCGCACCCAGTACGGCCTGCCGTTCGTCGCCTCCACCCGGCCGCTCTTCTACAACCAGGCCCTCTTCGACGACGCCGGGGTGGATGCCCCCACCAACTGGGACGAGCTGGCCGCCGCCGCCGAGAAGCTGAAGGACAACGGCGTCGGCACCCCCTTCGCACTGCCGCTCGGCCCGGAGGAGGCCCAGGCCGAGGCCCTCATGTGGATGCTCAGCGCCGGTGGCGGCTGGACCGACGGCACCGACCACTACGCGGTCGACTCCGACGCGAACGTCCGCACCTTCGAGTGGCTCAAGAAGAACCTCGTCGGCAAGGGCCTCACCGGCCCCGTCGCCCCCGGCAAGCTCAACCGCAAGGCCGCGTTCGCCGCCTTCGCGAACGGCGAGGTCGGCATGCTCAACGGCCACCCCTCGCTCCTGAAGGAAGCCGCCAAGAAGGGCGTCAAGGTCGGCCAGGTCCCGCTGCCCGGCGCCGACGGCCCGGCGAAGGCCGCGATGGGCGTCGCCGACTGGATCATGGGCTTCAAGCAGAACGGTCACCGCAAGGAGATCGGCGACTTCCTCAACTTCGTCTTCAGCGACGAGAACGTCCTCAAGTTCGCCGGGGACAACGACCTCCTCCCGGTCACCGTCAGCGCCTCCGCCCGCATGGAGACCGAGCCCGAGCACGCCAACCTGCGCGTCTTCCTCAAGACGCTCCCGGACAGCCAGCTCCCGCCGGTCGGCAAGACCTCCTGGGCGAAGGTCAGCGAGAACGTGAAGCAGAACATCGGCAGGGCGGTCACCCCGGCGGGGCGTCCGGCGGACGTGCTCGGAGCGATCGGCAGGGCGGCTACGGCGGCGGAGGCGGCGGAGTGAGCCGGGTGACCGGCGGCGCGACGGCGGAGTGACCTGGCTGGCGGCGGCGACCGCCGTCACGACGGCGGCCGGGAGCGCGGAGTGACCCGGGTGGCGACAGCGGCCGGGAGCGCCGGGTAATAAGTTGGTCGTATGAGCGAGGAACAGGGCGTGGCGGGCGACGACGAGGGCGGGCTCGGTGAGCGCGAGCAGGCCCTGCTCGCCGTCGAACGCCGCTCCTGGCCCGGCCCCGGCGCCAAGGAACGAGCGGTCCGCGAGCGCCTCGGCCTCTCCCCGACCCGCTACTACCAGCTCCTCAACGCCCTCCTCGACGACCCGCGCGCCCTCGCCCACGACCCGGTGACCGTCAACCGGCTCCGCCGCGTCCGCGCCGAGCGCCAGCGGCGCCGCTGACGCGGAGCCCCTGCGTCGGTAGGGTCGGGAACATGGTCAGCAGCCTCCCGCACCCGGCCACATCCGCCGGCCGCGACGGTCTGGCCGCGCTCCTCGCGCGGCCGTCGAAGGCCGTCGTCGCCCTCGATTTCGACGGCACCCTTGCCGAGATCGTCCCCGACCCCGAGCAGGCCCGCGCCCACCCCGGCACCGTCCCCGCGCTGGCCGCCCTCGCCCCCGAGGTCGCCTCGGTCGCCGTGGTCACCGGCCGCCCCGCCGGGGTCGCCGTCCGCTACGGCGGCTTCGCCGGCGTCCCCGGTCTTGAGCACCTCGTGGTCCTCGGCCACTACGGCGCCGAACGCTGGGACGCCGTCTCCGGCACCGTCCGGGCCGCCGCCCCGCACCCCGGCGTCGCCTCCGTCCGCGCCGAACTCCCCGGCTTCCTGGACCGGGCGGGCGCCTGGCCGGGCGTCTGGATCGAGGAGAAGGGCCGCGCTGTCGCCGTCCACACCCGCCGCGCCCAGGACCCGGAGGGCGCTTTCGAGGCGCTCAAGGGCCCGCTGGGCGACCTGGCCGTCGCCCATGGTCTGGTCCTGGAACCGGGCCGCATGGTCCTGGAGCTGAGGCCGCCGGGCATGGACAAGGGCGTGGCGCTCGCGAAGTACGTACGGGAGGTGGGCGCCGGGTCCGTGCTCTACGCGGGCGACGACCTGGGCGACCTGCCGGCCTTCGCCGCCGTGGAGAAACTCCGCTCCGACGGCACCCCGGGCCTGCTGGTGTGCAGCGGCTCCACGGAGGTCCCGGAACTGACCGACCGCGCGGACCTGGCGGTGCCGGGCCCGGCGGGGGTGGTGGACTTCCTGACGGAACTGGCGAGGGCGGTACGGGAGGCCTGAGACCTCACCGGTTCACCCGAACAGCAGCAGATCCACCACCCCTGTCAGATCCTCCTCCCCGCTCCCCACGTCGAGGCGACGCCGCATCAGCTCGAAGTACGGACGGAGCAGCTCCGGGCTGACGCCCTGCCCCTCGGCGGTGGCGAGGAAGGTCGGTGTGCCGGCCACCTGCATGGCGAGGTTCGAGACCACGTCCGTGGTGTAGTCGCCGTCCTTCAGCCGGGCGGCGGTCTGCCGGACGGCCGGACCCGCCATCGCCCCGATCCACTCCCCGAGCAGCGGGGCGAACGCCACCGGGTCGATGTCCTCCCGGCGGATCAGCGCGAAGGCGTGCGCGGCCCCGGCGAACATCCCGTACATGGCGCTGAGCAGGGCCACGTCGTGCAGGGCGGCGAACCCGGCGTCCGCGCCGACGTACCTCGTGCCCACGGGCACGGCCAGGGTCGCCCGGTGCAGCTCGAACAGCTCCCGGGACCCGCTGTAGAAGACGTACCCGCCGGCCTCGGGAACCCCGACCATCGGCGGTACGGCCATGATGCCGCCGTCCAGGTAACGGGCGCCCCGTGCCTCGGCCCAGACGGCGCGGGCGCGGGCTTGGGCGGGGGTCGTGGTGGTGAGGTTGACCAGGTCCTTGCCGGTCAGGTCGACGCCATCGAGCGCGGCGCCCACGGAGTCGTCGTCGAGCAGGCAGACCACGAGGAGGGCGCTCGCGGCGACGGCCCCGGCGGCGCTCCCGGCGACCTTCGCGCCTTCGGCGGCGAGCGCCTCGGCGCGGGCGGGGGATCGGTTCCAGACGGTGAGGGGATGCCCGGCGGCGAGCCAGGTACGGCCGAGCGCGGTACCCATCGCACCGAGGCCGAGGAGGGTGACGGGGGTCTTCTCAGGCGTGTTCGCTGTCATGCCCACAAGGCTGCTCCAGGCCCCTGACCTGCTCAAGTACCCACTTGGAAGTGGGTGGTTACCCTGAGGTGAGCAAGCAGGCCAGAGAGGTGGGACACATGGCGACACTGAACCGGCCCGAGGCCGACGGCGGCCACATCTGCGGCATCGACGCGGCGATGGAGGTCATCGGCGGCAAGTGGAAGGTCCTCATCCTCTGGGCCCTCCACGAACACCCCCACCGCCGCTTCGGCGAACTCCGCCGACTGCTCCCGGGCATCACGGAGAAGGTCCTCACCTCCCACCTCCGCGAACTGGAGACGGACGGCATCGTCCACCGCACCGCGTACGAGGAGGTCCCACCCCGAGTGGAGTACTCCCTGACGGAAGCCGGCACCGGCCTCAACAAGGCACTGGAGCCGCTGGCGGAGTGGGGGAGGGGGCGGCGGGAAGCGGCCGGCTGAGCACAGCCTCCGCTCCGGCCGTTCAGCCGGCCGTCGCGGTCACCAGGAGCGAAGGTTGCCACCGCGTAGTTCGGCAGATGAAGGAGCGGTTCTCGTACCTTCGCGTACACCGCGATCAAAGGAGCGGCGACCCGCGCAACATCTGAGGGCGCGCTCGTGTGGCAGCGGAGTCGTGGGGTCAGGGCTCCAGCCCTTCCAGCGCTTCCAGTTGGTTCAGGAACCAGCGCTGTGGTGGGAGTGCCGTGGCCGCTGCCGCCAGGCGTTTCGTTCGGTCCGCTCGTTCCGCGGGGGGCATCGACAGGGCCCTGTGGAGGGCTTCGGCTGTTTCGGTCACGTCGAAGGGGTTCACCGTGAGGGCGTCGTCCTTCAGTTCCTCGTGGGCGCCCGCGCCCGTCGACAGGACCAGGGCGCAGCCGGCTTCCGAGACCACCGGTATTTCCTTCGCCACCAGGTTCATGCCGTCGCGGACCGGGTTCACCAGGGCGACGTCCGCCATGCGGTACGCCGCCAGGGAGCGGGGGAAGTCGTCCTCGACCGAGACCAGGACCGGCTGCCAGGCCGCCGTGCCGAAGTCCGCGTTGATCTCGTCGGCCAGCTCCGTCACCGCCGCCGTGTAGGCGCGGTACGACTCCAGGTCCTGGCGGGAGGGGTACGCCGAGGCGAGGTGGACGACCCCGTCGCGCCACTCGGGGTGGGTGGTGAGGAGTTCGCGGTAGGCGTGCAGGCCTCGCAGGATGTTCTTCGAGAGTTCCGTGCGGTCGACCCGGACGATCGTCTTCCGGCCGCCGGTCTCCGTACGGAGCGCGGCCAGCTTCTCGTCCACCTCAGGGCGGTACGCGAGCCTCCGCAGCTCCTCGCCGTCGACGCCGAGCGGGTACGCCCGCACCCGGGTGTGCCGCTTCGTGCCGCCCCGCCCCCGGTGCTCCACGCCGTGCCACGGGTCACCGCTCCGCCGGACGCCCCGCGCCGTCCCGTCCGCGCCGTCGACGGACGCGCAGTCGATGAAGGACGACGCCCATCCCCAGGTGTGGAAGCCCAGCTCGTCCGCGCCGAGCATCCCCCACAGCAGCTCCTCGCGGATGTCCTGCGGCAGCATCCGCAGGTATTCCGGGGACGCCCACGGCGTGTGCGAGAAGTGCGCGATCCGCAGGTCCGGGCGGAGCGCGCGGAGCTGCCCGGGGACCAGTGCCAGGTGGTAGTCCTGCACGAGGACCGCCGCGCCCCCGTCCGCCTCCGCCGCCAGCGCCTCCGCGAACGCGCGGTTGTAGCTCCGGTAGGACTCCCAGCGGCGCCGGAACTCCGCGTCGAAGACCGGCTCGCGCGGGATGTCGTACAGATGGTGGTGGAGGAACCACAGCACCGAGTTCGCGATGCCGTTGTACGCGTCCGCGTACGCCTCCGGGTCGATGTCCAGCATCCGTACACCCGGCTCCCCGACCCCACGCCGGACGGCCTCCCGGTCGCCCTCGCCGAGCGCCGCGCACACCCACAGTCTGTCCTGCGCGGACACGGCGCTCAGCCCGGAGACCAGGCCGCCGCCGCCCCTGCGGGCGTCGAGCGAGCCGTCGTCGCCGAGGACGTACGAGACGGGGCCCCGGTTGGATGCCACAAGCACAGAAGCCATGGGGCGAACCTAGCCCGTCCCGTAAACACTCAAACGTACGTATACGAGACAGGCTGATCCGGTCACCCAGTGTGGTCGCGCGTCAGTCCCCTCGGCCCCGCATCGCCGCTCTCGCCACCACGCCCGTCGCCGCCAGCGCGAGGCCCAGTGCGCCGAGCAGCCACAGCCGCTCGCCGTTGCCGCCCGTCTCGGCCATCAGGCCGCTTCGGGTTCCGTGCGGGCCGGGGGCCGGGGGCGCGGGGGAGGGCGGCTCGTCGGTCACCGGCGGCTTGGGGTCGTCGGTCGGGGTCGGGGTGGGGTCGGGGTCCGTCGGGGTCGGGGTCGGGGTGGGGTCTACCGGGGTGGGTGTCGGGGTCGGCTTCGGGGTCGGCTTCGGCCTGTCGATCTCCGGGGCCACCGCGCACGACGGGTCCTCGCTGCCCGCGCCGCAGTTCGAGCGGGGTGTCTCGACCACCACGCCGCCGCGGAGCTTTCCGTCCCCGGCCGGCGGCTTCTTGATCTTCACCGAGTAGGTGACGGTCGCCGTCTTCCCGGCCGGGATGGTCCCGGTGTACGAGATCCTCGGCTTCGTGTACGTCGCCGCGCCCGGGCCCTTCGTCGTCACGTCCCCGGTGTAGTCGGCGTCGTCGAGGTTCCCGGTGAGGTCGTCGCCGAACGTGGCGTTCGGGTGGTCGAGCGGGCTGACGTTCTTCGCGGTGATCGTGTACGTGAGCGTGTCGCCCGGCTTCACCGTGCGCGGGCTCGCCGTCTTGGTGATCTCCAGGTCGGGGACCGGTACGGAGAGGGCGAGAGCGGACGGCACATAGGTGTCGCCGCTGGTGGAGAAGGTCAGACCGGCCGAGGTCGCGCCCGGCGGGACCGCGCCGGCCGGGACGTCGAAGGCCTTGGCGTCGATGCTCAGGTTGTTGGTCGTCCTGGGGGCGACGGCGCCGTCGTTCTCGCCGGCGAAGAAGTTGTCGGTGTTGCCCGAGTGGGCCGCGGTGACGTTCCTGCCATCGACGAGGAACGTGTCGCCGGGGGTGTTCCGGTCGCCCTCGTACGCCGTCACGCTCGCCCGTACCGTGCCGGGGCCCCGGCGGAAGCCGTCCACGGTGATCGTGGTCGCGGGGGAGGCCGCGCGCTGGAGGACATGGCCGCCGTACACGTGGACGTTCCGGCGCACGGGCGCCTTGACCGGGTCCGGGCCGGGGAACCGGTGGACCACCGTCAGGGACCAGCCCGCCACGCAGCCCTTGCCGTCGGGCGCCCAGACGTTCCCGACCGCGATCCGCGCGTCCGTCCCCGAGACGCCCGCGAAGGCGGCGGTCACGTCCGACTCGCCCGTGAAGTAGTGCGGCCCGTCGGTGTCCGCCGGGTCCGCGACCATGCTGTCGATCGAGACCGGGACCGCCGGACCCGAACCGACCCTGATCACCGGGGCGGTCGTCGTCGGGTCGCCGGGGGAGCGTCCGACGTCCTTGCCGGAGATGTCGCAGCGCTTCAGCCGGGCACCGCTCGGACCCTTGTACGTGCCGTCGTTGCCGCCCCAGAAGAGCCGGGCGTACGCCACCTCGGCGCCCGCCGGGATCACCACGTGGCCGGTGCTGGAGCCGTAGCCGCCCCCGGTTCCCGCCGTGTCGACCCGCTCCATCACGAAGGCGTTGTTGCCGTCCGGGCCCTGGCCGCCCGCCGCCGCCGCGCAGCGCGCCGCCATGTCCGCGGGGGCGGCCGGACAGCCCATGACCGTGTTGCCGAGCGTCGCGAAGTCGCCGTACAGCGTCTCCTCGTACCGCTCGCCGAAGGGCTCGACCACGTCCGCGGCGGCCGGTCCCGCCGCCGTGAACGCGAGCGAGCCCGCCGTCAGTCCGATCAGTCCCGCCGCCGCGAGCACCCTGCCCGAGTGATGTTGTCTGAAGCGCATAAAAGAGAAATGTATGCAAAACGGATGATAGTGGTGCGTTACGCCACGCGACGGTGTGCGTACTCCGCGATTTCGGCCATCGGTGGCCGCTCCTCCGTGTCCACCGCGTACGTCCGCGGCTCGAAGCCCTTCTCGCCCCGCTCGAACTGGGTCAGCCGCGGCCGCACCAGATGGCCCCGCGAGAGCCGCAGCTGCGCCGTCCGGTAGATCGCCGCCGCCATCCGGCCCAGCGCCTGCCCGTCCTGGTGCCGGTGCCTGCGCACCCCCACGTCCACCTGGGCGAGCGCGTCCAGACCCACCGCGTGCAGGGCGTCCACGAGCAGCGCCAGCTCCACTCCGTAACCGACCGGGAACGGCAGTCGTTCGAGCAGCGAGCGGCGCGCCGCGTACTCACCGCCCAGCGGCTGTACGAAACCGGCCAGCTGTGGCCAGTGGAGGTTCAGCAGCGGGCGCGCCACCAGCTCCGTCACCCGGCCGCCCTGGCCTGGGGTGTCACCCAGGGGGCGGTCGTACATCGCCTTCACGAAGTCCACCTCCGGGTCCGTGAGCAGCGGGCCCACGATCCCCGTCACGAAGTCCGCGGAGAAGTCCCGCAGATCCGCGTCCACGAAGCAGACGACATCTCCGCTCGTCACCATCAGCGACCGCCACAGGACCTCGCCCTTGCCCGGCACCGCCGGTATCCGGGGGAGGATCGCGTCCCGCGCCACCACCCGCGCGCCGGCCGCCGCCGCGACCTCCGCCGTCCGGTCCGTGGAGCCCGAGTCGATCACCACCAGCTCGTCGACCAGCGGCACGGCCTCCGTCATCAGCTCGCGGCGGATCACGTCGACGATCTCGCCGACCGTCGCCTCCTCGTTGAGCGCGGGCAGGACGACGCTGACCTTCGTGTTCCGCTTGGCCGCGAGGATTCGCTCCAGCGGCCGGTCCGCCACGGACCAGGACCGCCGGTCCAGCCAGCGCCCCACCTCTTCCAGCACGTGATCTCCATCTCGCGGTTCGGACGGCCGGTCCGAGCGTCCGGGCCTTCGGTTACAGTCTTGAACAACGCGGATCCCCGATGCACGTCGGGGTGCCGACCGCGTCGGAGCGCAGGAACGAAGTCCACCGCGCTTCACAATCGAATACCGCTCATCCAGAGGGGCAGAGGGAAACGGCCCGTTGAAGCCCCGGCAACCCTCCAGTCGGTTTGTCTCGTCCTCCAGCGAGGCCCCCGGCTAGGGAAGGTGCCAAATCCGTCTCATGGCGAAAAATTCGTCATGGGAAAGATGAGGAGAAAGGGCCTCGCCTCCATGGCTGTTGAGACTGTCACCCCCGCCACTTCGGTCGACCTCGGTCCCGCGTCCGGGCTTTCCTGCCGCGAATGCGGTGAAGTGTTCGCACTCGGCCCGATTTTCGCCTGCGAACTGTGTTTCGGACCGCTCGAAGTCGCGTACGACCTCCCCCTCGGTGACCCCGAGGCGCTGCGCAAGCGGATCGAGGCCGGCCCCGCCAACATCTGGCGCTACGCCCCCCTGCTGCCCGTCCCCGCCGACGTCGCCGACAAGCCCAACCTGAACCCGGGCTGGACCAAGCTCGTCCAGGCCGACAACCTCGCCCGCGAGATCGGCGTCGCCCCCGGCAAGCTGTTCGTCAAGGACGACTCCGGCAACCCGACCCACTCCTTCAAGGACCGGGTCGTCGCCCAGGCCATCGAGGCCGCCCGCGCCTTCGGCTTCACCACCCTCTCCTGCTCCTCCACCGGCAACCTGGCCGGCGCCGTCGGTGCCGCCGCCGCCCGCGCCGGCTTCCGCTCCTGCGTGTTCATCCCGCACGACCTGGAGCAGGGCAAGGTCGTCATGGCCGGTGTCTACGGCGGTGACCTGGTCGCCATCGAGGGCAACTACGACGACGTCAACCGCTTCTGCTCGGAGCTCATCGGCGACCCGCTCGGCGAGGGCTGGGGCTTCGTCAACGTCAACCTCCGCCCGTACTACGGCGAGGGCTCCAAGACGCTGGCGTACGAGATCTGCGAGCAGCTCGGCTGGGTCATCCCCGACCAGCTGGTCATCCCGATCGCCTCGGGATCCCAACTCACGAAGATCGACAAGGGTCTTCAGGAGCTCATCAAGCTGGGCCTCGTCGAGGACAAGCCGTACAAGATCTTCGGCGCCCAGGCCGAGGGCTGCTCCCCGGTGTCGGTGGCCTTCAAGGCCGGCCACGACGTCGTACGGCCCCAGAAGCCGAACACGATCGCCAAGTCGCTCGCGATCGGCAACCCGGCCGACGGCCCGTACGTCCTCGACATCGCCCGCCGGACCGGCGGCGCCGTGGAGGACGTGAACGACGAGCAGGTCGTGGACGCGATCCGGCTGCTCGCCCGGACCGAGGGCATCTTCGCGGAGACCGCGGGCGGCGTGACCGTCGGTGTCACCAGGAAGCTCGTCGAGGCGGGACTGATCGACCCGGACCTCACCACCGTCGTCCTCAACACCGGCGACGGACTCAAGACCCTGGACGCGGTGGCCGACACCTCTCAGGCGACCGTCACCATCCGCCCGAGCCTGGACGCGTTCCGCGACGCCGGCCTGGCGCTCTGAGCCGGTCCGCCCCGAGCCGGCCCGCAGGGTGCCGGCCCGCTTTCCTGGCCCACTGAAAGGTTTCGAAGACATGGCCGTGAACGTCCGCATCCCCACCATCCTCCGCACCTACACGGGCGGCCGGTCCGAGGTCCAGGCCGAGGGCACGACCCTCGCCGAGGTCATCGCGGACCTGGAGAAGAACCACACGGGCATCGCCGCCCGCGTCCTGGACGACCAGGGCAAGCTGCGCCGCTTCGTCAACGTCTACGTGAACGACGACGACGTGCGCTTCGAGCAGGGCCTGGAGACGGCCACCCCGACCGGCGCGGGCGTCTCGATCATCCCGGCCGTCGCCGGCGGCTGCTGAGCCGTATCGCTTGTCCTGTGTTTCTTGAATTGCCCCTTCCGCGTCCATAAGCGGAAGGGGCAATTCTGCATGGTTGAGCACGGTAGAGTTGGGGAAGCCCCCTCCGCTGCTCATGCCGGATGCATATGAGAATGCGTCCCTGTGCGTCAGGAAGCAGCCAAAGTACCTGCGCGTTGTGTACGTTCTGCGCGTTTTGCCGGGCCCGACTTGCCCCGTAACTCCAGGGATTATCCCCAATTCCCCTTTCCGGTGCGCCCAGAATTCTCGCTCGAATGACCTGTTGCAGAGGGCAGTTGGGCAGATACATTCAGCGGCGGTCGACGCGTTCCGGCGCAGGGTCTGACCCGGGTCCGCGAAGTGCGGGTCCCGCGCAAGGGCCAGTAATAGGGGAGTTAGGCATGGCTCAGGGCACCGTCAAGTGGTTCAACGCGGAGAAGGGCTACGGCTTCATCGCGGTAGACGGTGGTGCGGATGTTTTCGTCCACTACAGCGCGATCCAGATGGATGGCTACCGCAGTCTCGAAGAGGGCCAGCGGGTCGAGTTCGAGATCTCGCAGGGTCAGAAGGGTCCGCAGGCGGACATGGTCAAGCTCGCCGTCTGAGCGCGGCGCGATCGGCCAACGACGCAACGCCGTCGAGGGGTCCGCATCCCTGAGGGGATGCGGACCCCTCGTGCGTTCCCGCACGACAGGCCGCACCAGGGCCCGCGCGACCGGCGGATACGGGCCCCGCGGCGCCTTCCCGCACTCCCCCGTACGCCCCTCCCGGCACGTCCCGATCGTCGAGAGTCGCTTGCACTCTCCTATGCCGAGTGCTAATCATTGGCGTTAGCACTCGGAAGGTGAGAGTGCTTACGAGGATCGGGCAGATGAGGCCCGCGGCCAGGTGGGGCAAGGAACCGCCGGGTACGCAGGCCGTCCGTCGCGGGCGTCGGCGCGGTCCTGGAGCGTTATCCACCCCATGTCCGGGAGGACCACTTCACATGGCCAAGATCATCGCGTTCGACGAGGAGGCCCGGCGCGGTCTCGAGCGCGGCATGAACCAGCTCGCTGACGCCGTCAAGGTCACCCTCGGCCCGAAGGGCCGCAACGTCGTCCTCGAGAAGAAGTGGGGCGCCCCCACGATCACCAACGATGGTGTCTCCATCGCCAAGGAGATCGAGCTCGAGGACCCGTACGAGAAGATCGGCGCCGAGCTGGTCAAGGAAGTCGCCAAGAAGACGGACGACGTCGCCGGCGACGGTACGACCACCGCCACCGTTCTCGCTCAGGCGCTCGTCCGCGAGGGCCTCCGCAACGTTGCCGCGGGTGCCAACCCGATGGCCCTCAAGCGCGGTATCGAGAAGGCCGTCGAGGCCGTCTCGGGCGCCCTGCTCGAGCAGGCGAAGGATGTCGAGACCAAGGAGCAGATCGCTTCGACGGCCTCCATCTCCGCCGCCGACACCCAGATCGGCGAGCTCATCGCCGAGGCGATGGACAAGGTCGGCAAGGAAGGCGTCATCACCGTCGAGGAGTCCCAGACCTTCGGTCTGGAGCTTGAGCTCACCGAGGGCATGCGCTTCGACAAGGGCTACATCTCGGCGTACTTCGCCACCGACATGGAGCGCATGGAGTCGTCGCTCGACGACCCGTACCTCCTCATCGTCAACTCCAAGATCTCCTCGGTGAAGGACCTCCTCCCGCTCCTGGAGAAGGTCATGCAGTCGGGCAAGCCCCTGCTGATCATCGCCGAGGACGTCGAGGGCGAGGCCCTGTCGACCCTGGTCGTCAACAAGATCCGCGGCACCTTCAAGTCCGTCGCGGTCAAGGCCCCGGGCTTCGGCGACCGCCGCAAGGCGATGCTGAACGACATCGCCATCCTCACCGGCGGCACGGTCATCTCCGAGGAGGTCGGCCTGAAGCTGGAGAACGCGGGCCTCGACCTGCTGGGCCGCGCCCGCAAGGTCGTCATCACCAAGGACGAGACCACCATCGTCGACGGTGCCGGTGACAGCGAGCAGGTCGCCGGTCGCGTGAACCAGATCCGCGCCGAGATCGAGAACAGCGACTCGGACTACGACCGCGAGAAGCTGCAGGAGCGCCTGGCGAAGCTCGCCGGCGGTGTTGCGGTCATCAAGGCCGGTGCCGCGACCGAGGTCGAGCTCAAGGAGCGCAAGCACCGCATCGAGGACGCCGTTCGCAACGCGAAGGCGGCCGTCGAGGAGGGCATCGTCGCCGGTGGCGGCGTGGCTCTGCTCCAGGCCTCCTCGGTCTTCGAGAAGCTCGAGGCCGACCTCACGGGCGACGAGGCCACGGGCGCGAACATCGTGAAGCTGGCCCTTGAGGCCCCGCTGAAGCAGATCGCGGTCAACGCCGGCCTTGAGGGCGGCGTCGTGGCGGAGAAGGTCCGCAACCTGCCCGTCGGCCACGGCCTGAACGCCGCGACCAACGAGTACGTCGACCTCATCGCCGAGGGCATCATCGACCCGGCGAAGGTCACGCGCTCCGCGCTGCAGAACGCCGCGTCGATCGCCGCGCTGTTCCTCACCACCGAGGCCGTCATCGCCGACAAGCCGGAGAAGGCGTCCGCGCCGGCCGGCGGCGGCATGCCGGGCGGTGACATGGACTTCTGATCCTCCGGGATCGGTGGTTCATCGCTGAACGCGCGAGCGGAAGCGAAGAAGAACGGACCGAGGGCGGCACCCCCTGCTGGGGGTGCCGCCCTCGGGCGTTGTACGGAGCCGGGCCGTACGGGGAACGGATCAGCGCACGTCGACGAAGTCGGCCCACGGGGCCGCCGAGTGGAAGTGCGTGGAGTCGCCCCAGTACCGGATGCGCCAGCTGCCGTCGGCGGAGGCCTTCGCCTTCAGCGAGACCCAGCCGTTGGCAGCCGAGCGGCCGGTGGCGACCTGACGCCAGGTCGTCGAACCCTTCGCCTGGAACTGCAGGGCCACGGGTGCGTTCCCGAACGCCCGCCACACGCCGTTCGTGTAGTGCTGGAGCGTGCCCGTCGTGTAGACGTTCGCGCCCTTGCGGACCGGCTCGGGCCCGGCGTTCATGCCGACGACCCGGACCGGGGTCCGGACCAGCCGGAACACCCGGCTGCTGGACTCCGCGTAGGCGTCGCTGGTCAGGTGCCGGACGCGGAAGTAGCCGCCGCCGCTGTTCGCGGCGAGCGCGAACGTCGACCAGTAGGCGGCGTACGCCTGCGCACTGGCGATCTTCCGCCAGCCGGTCTTCCCGTCGGCGGACTGCTCCAGCTGGAGGTACTGGCTGGGTGCGGAGGAGCGCGAACCCGGCACGTACCGGGGGCGGAAGACGCCGGCCACCGAGATCCTGCCGTCGGCGGACAGCCCGCCGGTCAGCAGGTCGATACGGGTCTCCCACGGAATGGCGACCACACCGGAGATCTGGTCGAACCGCAGATACGGATCGGCGGAGCGCACCGACCAGTAGTCCCCGTAGTCCGCGAGGCCCGAGGCGGCGATCAGACGCGCGGAGAAGCGCCCGTCCGCGTCGGTGTGGACGGTCGTGCCGTACGGGGCGTTGTCCGTGTACACCCCGAGGGTCACCATGAGCGCCTGGTCCGCGACCGGGGCGTTCCCGGCGGCCGGGTCGGTGACGCGGCCGCTGACGGTCACGGCCTCGCCGCTGAGCGCCCGCTTCTTGTCCGCGGCGGCGGTGACCTTCACCTCCCGGCCCTTGAGGTCGTACGCCCGGCGGTACTCGTACGCCGAGCCGTGCACCTCGGCGCTGTCCTCGGTGTACGAGGCCTCGAAGGTGGCGTACTCGTCGGCCACCGGCAGCGGACCGCCGGTGAACGCGCCGCTGTCGCCGGTGACCGCCGTGACGGCGGAGCCCGGTGTCCGGGCCGTCGGCGTGACGGTGACCGTACGGCCGGGCAGCGGCACCAGGTCCCCGGAGCCGGGCTGGACGCCGACGAGCGTGCCCGTCGGGCGGGCGTTGCGGTCGTCCCAGGCGGGGATGCCGATGCCGAAGGAGTTCAGCCGGGGGAGCAGCCGGAAGTCCAGCGTCCCGGCGTCGGTGCGGGTGGAGGTGTTGCCGAGCGAGTCGGTGGCCGTGACGTCGATCGCGTACCTGCCGAGGGCCGGGATGGTCCCGCCGTCCTCGGTGAGGCGCAGCGCGGCCTCGGAGGGCACCAGGAACCGGCCGGCGGTCATCGGGTCCCAGGGGTTCCCCGGGGCCAGGGCGGGGATCTCGGCGAGGACGGTGTCGCCCTGCCGGACCCGGGCCGACACCGCGGTGACCTTGGCCTGCGGGGCGTCGGTCCAGGCCGCGACCCGGAACGTGCCGCGCTGGACGTCGTCGGTGAGGGCGGGGCCGATGCCGATCGGGGTCGGCGCGGCCGGTGCCTCGTCGGCGAGGGCGGGCAGGGTGGCGGCGGAGAGGGCGGCGGCGGTGAGCAGCGCGGTCAGGGAGAGCCGGAGGTCAGCGCGCATCGATGTACCTCACGGTGGTCTCGCTGTAGAAGTAGCCCGCCGGCGGCTGGAGGATCACGACCCAGGAGCCGTCCGTGTAGGCGGTGGCGCGGTAGCTGAAGTTGCCGCTGGTGTTGGTGGTGACGCTCTTGGTGACCCAGTACCAGTTGGGGTCGCCCTTGGGCTTGAAGAGCAGCGTCAGCTTCGCGCCGGGGAACGGCTTCCAGACCCCGTTGAGCTTGCGCTGCACCGTGCCGGAGACGGTCATCTTGCCGTTCACCACGGGCCGGGTGGGGCTGATGGTGAACGCGGAGAAGCGGGTCTCGTTGCGGGCGAGGCGGACGATCGCGGCGGCCTTGGCAACGAACTGGTCCGTCTCCGGGTGGACCACCCGGTAGCGGGCGTCGGTGTAGCCCCAGGCGGAGAGGGTGTAGTTGCAGTAGAAGTCGGTCGTGCCCCAGCGCAGGGCACCCCAGGTGCGTCCGCCGTCACGGGAGTACTGCAGGACGAGCGGCTGCGGCGTGTCGCAGTAGGGCGAGGCGCCGACGGCGATCCTGCCGGTCGCGGTGACCTTGCCGTACGCGTCGAGAGTGATCTTGTACGGGGTGAACGAGAACTGCTGCGGGACCGCGATGTCGTTCTTGTCGTACGGGCGGACCGTTCCCGCGAAGTACGGCGAGGGCCGCAGCGAGGTGTAGACGGCCGCGGTCGAGTAGTACGGGCGCGCGAGGAACGAGAAGGAGCCGTCCGCCGCGCTGTTGATCCCGCCGAGCACGTTGACCGCGGTGTCGTCGTACCCGGGCTGGACGCCGGTGGCGACGACGGGCACGCCCGGGAAGGGCTTCCAGCCGGCCGGGGTCAGCCGCTCCACCCGTCCGGTGACCCGGACGTCGGTCGAGGCGAGGACGCGGTGCTTGCTCACGTCCGAGCTGATCCGGTACTTGAGGGTCGCGTCCGCGGCCAGGTACGGCACGGTGGCGGCGTTGTCCGGGTCGAGGTCGGGCGCCGTCTCGACGACCCTGGCCGTACCGCCCTGGACGCTTCCGTTCGGCGTGACCGGCAGCGAGAAGCCGCCGTCGGCGCCGGCGACGGCGACCGCGCTGATCGTCCGCGAGGAGCCGGTGCCCTCGACGGGCATGGTGACCAGCACCTTGGTGCCCTCGGGGGCGGCGGTGCGCTCACCCGTGGCCGGGTTCCACAGGGTGGTGGTGCCGGTCAGCACGGCCCCGCGGTGGTCCCAGTCGGTCGAGGAGCGGTCGAAGGCCAGCTTCCCGACGCCGATGTGCGTGCGGTGGCCGTAGGTGCCGGTCCACTGCTTGGTGGTCTCGCCGGCGAGCCGGTAGTCGACCCTGACCGGGTAGTCGCCCAGGGCGGTCCCCTCGGGGAGGGTGATCGGCGCCTTGGTCGTCACCCAGCTGCCCTTCGGGATCACCTCCTCCGTGGAGGCGAGGACCGGGGCGTCGGCGGCGGTGGAGGCCAGCACGCTGACCTTCACCCAGAGCGCGCCGCTCGGGAGGGTGACGGTGTAGCGGCCGTCGTCCTCGGTGGTGCCCTGGATGGACGTCCAGTCCGCGTGAGCGGCAGGGGCGTGGATGACGGCGGGCGCGATGACGCCCGCCGAGAGAGCGAAAACGGCTGCGGCACGCACGAGGGCGTGCGGAAGCCTGCGCGTAGAGCGCGGCAAAGGGGACCCCCCACAGGTCGTGATGGCGGCGTCGCCCTGATCGGGGAGGCCGCGTGGCAGCACTGTAGCGCTGACTTGTTGAACATGTTCACTTGGTTTACGGGGAGCGCCGGGGTGATCCTGGAATGACTGGATCCGTGCGCGGCCGGATTCATGTGCGGCTGGATCCGTGCGCGGCCGGATTCATGTGCGGCTGGATCCGTGTGCGGCCGGATTCGTGTGCGGCTGGACCGATGAAGGGAATGGGCCATGGTCACCCTCCTGACGACGCCTGCCGACCGGGAGCTGGTCGTCACCCGCACGTTCGACGCCCCGACGGCCCGGGTGTGGGAGGCGTGGACGGGCCCGGAGCACGTACGGGAGTGGTACGGGGTGTCCGCCCTGACCACGACGGTCGTCGACATCGACCTGCGGATCGGCGGCGCCTGGCGCTGGGGCCAGACCGCCCCCGACGGCCAGGAGTTCGTCTTCTCCGGCACGCACGAGGACATCGTCCCGTCCGAACGCCTCGACTACACCGAGACCTTCGAACAGATGCCGGACGCGCCCCCGGTCCACGTCACCCTCACCTTCGACGCGACCCCCGACGGCGGCACAGCCCTGACCAGCACGTCTCTCTGGCCCTCGAACGAGATCCGCGACCAGGCGCTGGAAGCGGGTATGGAGGCGGGGGTAAGGGAACAGTACGACCGGCTGGCGGAGTATCTGGGGTCGATGTGAGGGGGCTTGTCCGGGCGCTCTCAGGGGTGGAGCAGGGCCTTCGCGATCGGCTCGCCCGTGCGACGGGCGCGCGCCAGACCCGCCTTCACGTCGGAGAGGGTGCGGGGACGGTAACCGGGGCCGCCGCAGCAGGACTTGTGGAACCGGATGCCGGCATGGAGCACGACCGACAGCGCCCGCCAGGCCGAGAGGTCCCGGCGGCGGGGCGGAGCGAAGGCGGACCCCACATGGATGAGGGTGCGCGCGCAGCGCGGACACCGCCGCTCGCGCCAGTTGTCGTAGGGCTGCTTGTACGAGGCGCGGCACGGCAGGCAGACGTACGAGGTCTTCGCGTGGCCCATGGGGCGAGGGTAGGGGGCACGCGCGCCGCGCCACCACCGAATTGCCCGGCCACCGAGGACGAGCCGCGTCGACGGTCAGTCGCGGCGGAAGAGGGCCGTCCAGAGGAAGGATTCGCCGAAGGCGGGGGAGTCGGCGGGTTCGTCGTGCATGCGGCGGACCTCGATCTCCGTCAGGTCGGCGAAGAGCGCGCGAAGGGACGTGTCCGTGTACGCGAGTCCGCCTTCGAGCGTTCCCCGGCGGTAGAGCTCCGCGTCCGGGGCCTCCGAGCCCATCCCGCCCTCCCCGGCCGCGAACGCGGTCAGTGAGAAGTGGCCGCCGGGTGCGAGGACGCGGTCCAGGAGGGCGAGGTAGCTGATCCGGCGGTGCGGAGGCAGATGGTGGAAGCAGCCGGAGTCGTGGATCAGGTCGTACGGGCCGTCGAGGGCGGTGCCGGACGCGAAGGCGTCGCCGCACACGAACCGGATCCCGGTCGCCCCGGCGTCCCGGGCCCGTTCCTCCGCCCAGCGGATCGCGGTGGGGGAGAGGTCGACGGCGTCCACCGCGTATCCGAGCGAGGCGAGGTAGAGGGAGTTCCGCCCGGGCCCGCACCCGAGGTCGAGGGCCCTGCGGCCGGTGCCGGCGGGGGTCGGCAGGGCGTCCCGCTCGACGTACGACACCAGGCTCTCGTCCGGCTTCGTGACGAAGAAGGGGACGGGCTTGTCGCGGTCGTCGTAGAAGCCGTCCCACCAGTCCGCCCCACCCTCCGTCCACCGGTCGGCACCGGGCGCGAAGAGCCCGTCGAGCAGGCGCAGGACGTCGTCGACCGTGCGGATGTCACGGTTGTTCAGATCCATGGGAATCCCCCTCCGAGTCGTCTCAAGGGTAGGGGGAGGGGAAGTAAAAGCCCAGGTCAAGGTGGGTTTTGCGGTGGACTGTGCGGGTCTTGGGGTGCGTCGGGCCGTGGCCGTCAGGCCGGTGGGGCGAGCAGGCCCGTGTCCTGGCCCGCGCGGCGGAGTGAGTCCGTGACGAAGCCGTTCGCCTTGAGCTCCTCGACGGTGTCGCGGAGGAAGGCGACGGTCTCCGGGGAGCGGTCGACCGTCGTGCCGACCGCCTGTCGGATCTCCATGAACCGGCCCTCGATCAGACGGACTTCGGGATGCGCGGCGGCGTACGAGGCCATCGGCTGCCGGATCCCGGCGCCCACCTCCAGACCCTCGTCGCGGAACGTGTCGACGCCCTCCTCCCCACGGACGACCGTCGCGTGCGCGAGGGACCGGGACAGGAACAGGTCGTACGCGGAGCCGCGCTTGACCCCGATCCGGACGCCGGGGGCGTCGACGTCGGCGACGGAGGCCAGACCGGAGTCGCGGGGAACGGCGTACACGCCCTCGATCACGACGTACGGGGCGGTGAACGCGACCTCCGTCTCCCGCGCCGGGTCCACGGCCAGGAAGCAGACGTCGGCCCGGCCGTCCGCCATCGCCTCGAACGACTTCCGCGCCGCGTCGAAACACAGCAGCTCCACGGGTACGCCGAGCCGCGCACCGATCTCCCGCGCCAGATCGACGGTGATCCCGGAGGGCGCCTCGGGGGTGCCCTGGGCGAGCACGGGATTCCCGAGGTTGACGGAGGCCCGGAGGACGCCGGTGGGGGCGAGGTCGGCGGCGACGGGGTTCGTGGTGGGGCTCGCGGTCGTCATGGGGAGCGAGTCTAGGCAGCCGCCCCGGCGAGCCCGGCACTCGCAGCCGTACCGCGAACCCCGGCGGGACGGAGTCCGTCGAGCGGGGCGGCTCGTCGGCGGTGAGCCGGATCGCGCCGTGCGCATCGGCCCTCGGCGGGCTACTGCCCCTCCGCGTAATTCAGTTGACCTTGTCTCCCGGTCGCACTGCACTGTGGCCGGGCACCGCACGTCGTCGTGTCCGTGCGTCCCCCAGGAGGAAGCCGACGTCATGCAGATTCGTTCCACTACCGATCAGGACCTCCGCGTCTTCGTCGACACGCTTCACGCCGCCTTCGGGCGGTTTGCCGAAACGCCTGCCGAAGGGGGTGGCGGGCTCTGGTGGTCGGCGGTCGAGATGGACCGGGGCCTGCTCGCTTCCACCGCCGACGGCGTGCCCGTCGGCACCGCCGCTTCGTACTCCTTCGAGCTCACCCTGCCCGGCGGGGTCCTCGCCCCCGCCGCCGGCGTGAGCGCCGTCGGCGTCCTTCCCTCGTACCGGCGGCAGGGCGTGCTCAGCGCGATGATGCGGTATCAGCTCGACGAACTGCGGGACCGCGGGGAGTTCCTCTCCGTCCTGCTCGCCTCCGAGGCCCCGATCTACGGCCGGTTCGGCTACGGGCCCGCGACCTACACCGCGCGGCTCACGGTGCCGCGTCATCAGGCCGCCTTCGCCCTTCCCCGGGCGGCCGGAACCGCCGACGGCCAAGCGCCCGGCACGGCGCCCGGCGCCGGCTCCGTCGAAGTGCTCCGTCGCGCCGACTGCGGCGACATCCTGGAAGCGGTCTACGACCGTTACCGTCGCGCCCAGCCCGGCGCGCTCTCCCGGCCGCACCGCTGGTGGGCGCTGGGTGCCGGGCAGCCCCCGGTCTCCTCGGCGCCGCGCTACGTCGTCGTCCACCACGACGCCGACGGCGTTCCCGACGGATACGCCAGCTACTCGCGCGACGACTCCGAGAACGCCCTCACCATCGACGAGGTCATCACCGCCGACGACGCCGTCTTCACGGCCCTCGCCCGGTTCCTCCTCGGCCACGACCTGGTCTCTCAGGTCGTGTTCAAGCACGTCCCGCCCGAGCACCCCCTGCGTTGGCAGCTCGCGGACTTCCGTGCCGGGCAGGTGGGCGGCGACACCGACTGGCTCTGGGTGCGGATCCTCGACGTCCCGCGCGCACTGACCGCGCGCGGCTGGTACGCGGACGGGGAGCTCGTCCTCGACATCGACGACCCCTTCCTCGGCGAGCGGGACCGCTACCTGCTGACCGTCCGCGACGGCGAGGCCGACTGCGTCCGCACCGACCGGGAACCCGATCTCTCCCTGGATATACGGGACGTGGGCTCGATCTACCTCGGCGGCACCGCCCCGACCACCCTCGTGCGCGCGGGGCACGTCCGAGCCCACCACCCGGCCGCCCCCGCCCTCGCCGACGCCCTCTTCCGCTCCGACCGTTCCCCGCACTGCCTCCACTGGTTCTGACCCGCACGACCCCACCTCCCCTCCCGAACACCCCTCCCCCTCCCGGGGGTTGCCCCCACCCTCGATCCGCCTGTTCGCCGGATGGGGCGGGGGGCCCGGGTCCGGAAGGCTGTGCGCATGACAACGAACCGTGGACGCAAGGCCCTGCTTCTCGCTCTCTCCGTCGTCGCCGTCGCCGGTGCCGGGGTCGTATCCGGTGGGGGTGCCCCCGCCGTCGCCGCCGGGCTCGACTGGGGGGTCTGCGACCCCGCCGTGAAGCCGCTTCCCGCGCAGGAGTGCGCCAAGCTCTCCGTACCCCTCGACTACGCCGATCCCGACGGCGAACAGATCCAGCTCGCGGTCTCCCGCCTCCGGAGCACCCGGCCCGAGGCGCGGCGCGGGGCGCTCATGGTCATTCCCGGCGGGCCCGGCAGTTCCGGTGTGCAGCGGCTCGCCCAGAAGGGAGCCGTCCTCGACGGGCAGCTGGACGGGGCCTACGACCTCGTCGCCTTCGACCCGCGCGGCATCGGCGGCTCCGCGAAGGCGCGGTGCGGGCTCGACGAGGGCGACCGGTGGATGGTCACCCTGCGGTCCTGGCCGGGCGCGGGCGGGGACATCGACGAGAACGTCGCCCGGTCCAAGCGGATCGCCGAAGCCTGTGCCCGCAACGGCGGCGCCATGCTGCGCGGGCTGACCACCGCCAACCAGGTGCGCGACCTCGAACGCCTCCGCCAGGCCCTCGGCGAGCGCAAGCTGTCCGCCTGGGGCGTGTCGTACGGGACCTACGTCGCCGCCGCCTACGCCGAGAAGTACCCGGACCGCACCGACCGCTGGGTCCTCGACAGCAGCAACGACCCCGACCCCAAGCGCGTCGCCCGCGGCTGGCTCGTGGGCATGGCGCAGGGCGCCGAGGACCGCTTCCCGGACTTCGCCGCCTGGGCCGCCCACCCCGACCGGGCCGACCAGGGGCTGCGGCTCGCCGAACGCGCCGAGGACGTAAGGCCGTTGGTGCTCGATCTCGCCGCCCGGCTCGACCGGGAGCCGCACCCTTCGAACACCCCCGGCGCGCCCCTGACCGGCGCCATGCTCCTCCAGGCCCTTCAGCAGGCCCTCTACTCCGACGCCTTCTTCCCCTCCTTCGCCCAGCTCGTGACCGACGCCCTCGACCCCGCCGGCGTGCCCGTACTGCCCCGCGAGCTCGCCGGCCCGATGCCCGACGACGCCGCCGCCATCACCGTCGGCGTCATCTGCAACGACGTCGACTGGCCCCGGTCCCCCGTCCGCTCCTACCAGCGGGCCGTCACCGCCGACCGCGCCGCCCACCCGCTGACCGCCGGCCTGCCCGTGAACGTCACCCCCTGCGCGTACTGGAAGGGCGGCGCCACCGAGAAGCCCGTCCGCATCACCGACCACGGGCCGTCCAACATCCTCATGATCCAGAACCTGCGCGACCCCTCCACCCCGTACTCCAAGGGCCTCGCCATGCGCGCCGCCCTCGGCCAGCGGGCCCGGCTCGTCTCCGTCGACCACGGCGGCCACGGGGTCTACCTCGGGAACGGCAACGCGTGCGGGGACTCCGCCGTGACCCGGTACCTCACGGAGGGCGTCCGGCCCGAGGCGGACGTTCTCTGCCGGTAGGACAGACCACACGTATACGGGGAGGGCCCGACCGGATTCCTCCGGCCGGGCCCTCCCCCCCCTGCTTGGCACCTTGCTCGTCAGACCTTCGCCGGTTCCGGTTCCCGCGCCGGGGACTCCGTGCCGGCCGCCACCGTCACCTCCGCCTCCGCCGTCTCCGTCTCCACGTTGAACTCCTCCAGAAGTTCCTTGCTGAAGCCCCAGAAGTACGTCGCCACGAAGCCCGCCAGGTAGCCGGTCAGCAGGCCGCCCGCGTAGATCGCGATCGTCTCGCCCAGGCCCTTGTTGCCGTCGAGGAGCGGGAAGAGCGCCCAGCCCGAGGGGCCGATCGCCGTCGAGCCGACCGAGTTGCCCAGCATGCTGAAGAGCCCGATGAAGCCGCCGCCGAACGCGCCGCCGACGCAGGCCGTGATGAACGGGCGGCCCAGCGGGAGCGAGACGCCGTAGATCAGGGGCTCGCCGACGCCCAGGAAGCCGGCCGGGAGGGCGGACTTGATGGTGCGGCGGATGGAGCCGTTGCGGGGGAGCTTGAGGTAGACGGCCATGGCCGCGCCGACCTGGCCCGCGCCCGCCATCGCGAGGATGGGGAGGAGGACCGTGTATCCCTGCTGCTCGATGAGTGTGGTGTGGATCGGGATGAGGGCCTGATGGAGGCCGAGCATGACGAGGGGGAGGAACAGGCCGCCGAGGAGGAAGCCCGCTCCGGCGCCCGCGTGCGCGAGGAGCCAGTTGGCGAACTCGCCGATGGCGGTGGAGATCTCACCGGCCAGGAACATCAGGCCGAAGAGGGTCACCAGGCCCGAGAGCAGTACGGTCAGTGTCGGGGTGACCAGGACGTCCAGGGCCTCCGGAACCCAGCGGCGGCACCACTTCTCCACGTACACCGCGAGGACCGCCGCGCCGAGCGCGCCGAGCACACCGCCCTGGCCGGGGGAGAGCGTCTGGCCGAAGGCGTCGATCTTCGCGACGCCGGGAAAGACGATGATCGCCGCGACCGCGCCGCCGAGGATCGCCGTACCGCCGAACTCCTTGGCCGTGTTGTAGCCGACGAAGACGGCGATGAGCGCCATGAAGCCGCTGGCGATCGCCGCGAGCGCGGGGGTGACGCCGGGCAGCCAGCCGAGGTTGATCAGCAGGCCGTTGAGGCCGGCGATGATGCCGCAGCCGATGAGGGCGGGGATCAGCGGGACGAAGATGTTCGCGATCCGGCGGAGGAAGAGCTTGAACGGGGTGGCGTTCTTCGCCTTCCGCGCCGACCTGATCGCGGCGCCCTGCGCCGCGAGGTCGTCGGCCGAGTGGGCCGCGAGGCCGTCGGCGGGGTGGGCCGGCTTCGGCGCCGCCGCCACCAGGGCCTCGATCTCCGGGGTCACGCGGGCGACGGTGCCGGGGCCGAGGACGATCTGGTACGTGTCGTCCTCCACCACACCCATCACCGAGGGCAGGGCCTTGAGGGCCTCGTCCTGGACGAGCGAGCGGTCACGCAGTCCCAGCCGGAGGCGGGTCATGCAGTGGGCCACGGAGCTGATGTTCTCGGCGCCGCCGACGAGGGGGAGGATCGCGGCGGCGATGGCGCGGTTCTTGTCGTCTGTGCTCATGGTGCGGTGGTGCCTTGCTGTGAGGGGAGGGGGGCTCAGTGCCTTGCTGTGAGGGGAGCGGGCTCAATGCCTTGCTGTGAGGGGAGCGGGCTCAGTGCCTGCTTGTGAGGGGAGCGGGCTCAACTGGACTTCGCGTGCAGCGCCGCACGCAGGTGCCCCTGGGAGACGGTGAGCCGCTGGGCGGCCGTCGGGGCGTCGAGGTCGGCGAGGATCATGAGGATCGCGTTCTTCACCTCCCCGTCGGCGGCGGTGAGGGCGGCCTCGATCTGCTCGTCCGGGGCTCCGGTGGCCAGTGCGACGATCCGCCGCGAGCGGGCCTGGAGCTTCTCGTTGGAGGCGCGGACGTCGACCATGAGGTTTCCGTAGGTCTTGCCGAGCCGGATCATGGTGATCGTCGAGATCATGTTGAGGACGAGCTTCTGGGCGGTGCCCGCCTTGAGCCGGGTGGAGCCGGTGAGCAGCTCGGGGCCGGGGACGACCTCGATGCCGTGTTCGGCGGCGGCGGCGAGCGCGCTGTCCGCGTTGCAGGACAGTCCGATGGTGAGCGCGCCCTGGGCGCGGGCGTGCTCGACGGCGCCGATGGCGTACGGGGTGCGGCCCGAGGCGGAGATGCCGACGACGGTGTCGTCCGCGGTGACGCCGAGGGTGGTGAGGTCCTCGGCGGCGAGTTCCTTGGAGTCCTCGGCGCCTTCGACGGCCTTGACCATGGCGGACGGGCCGCCCGCGATCAGGCCGACGACCCGGGAGGGGTCGGTGTTGAAGGTGGGCGGGCATTCGCTGGCGTCGAGGACGCCGAGGCGGCCTGCGGTGCCCGCGCCCATGTAGACGAGGCGTCCGCCGCGGGCCATGCGCTCGGCGGTGGCGTCGATCGCGGCGGCGATGGCGGGGAGCTGCCGGGCGACGGCGGCGGGGACGGTGGCGTCCTCTCCGTTCATGAGCGCGGCGATCTCGGCGGTGGGGAGCTGGTCGATCTCGGCCAGTTCCGGACGGAACGCTTCGGTGGTGAGGGTGGCCAGCTGGGCGCGCAGTTCGGAGTACGTGGTGGACACGAGAGGCTCTTTCGTGGGTGGTGCGGCGGGTGCGGGGGGGTTCGGGCGGCCTGGTGCGGCCGGTCGGCGGGTGCGGGTGCGGGTGTGAGTGGCCTGGTGGGGCCGGTCAGCGGCTGCGGGGTGAGTGGCGGTGGGCGAGGGCTTCGTACGAGGCGGCGAGGGCAGGGGCCGCCGTCTCATACGTACGCTGGGTGACGCAGGTGAACAGGCAGTCCACGACCAGGAGTTGGCTGGTGCGGGACGACATGGCCGCGGGGCGCAGTTCGCTCTCGCGGGCGGTGGAGGTGGTCAGGACGTGGTCGGCGTACTGGGTGACCGGACCGTCCGGGCGGCCGGTGATCGCGACCGTGGTGGCGCCGTGGTCGAAGGCCACCCGGAGCGGTTCTATGACGTCGCCGGTGGAGCCGGAGTGGGTGATGGCGATGGCCACGTCCCCGGAGCGCAGCTGCACGGCGTTGGTGACCGCGAGGTGCGGGTCGCTGTGGGCGTGGGCGAGCAGGCCGATGCGGAGGAGTTTCTGGCCGAGGTCCTGGGCGACGAGGCCGGAGGCGCCGACGCCGTAGATGTCGATGCGGCGGGCGGTGGCGAGGGCGGCGACGGCGGCGCCGAGCTGGACGGTGTCGAGTCCGGCGGCGGTGTCGGCGAGGGTCTGCTGCTCGTCGTAGGCCAGCTTGGCGACGACATCGGCGATCGGGTCGTCGACGGCGATGTCGGCGGTGACGGCGGGTGCCCGGCCGGACTGCTGCTGGGCGGCGAGCCCGGCGAGGGCGAGCCGGAGGTCGCGGTAGCCGGGGTAGCCGAGGAGGCGGGCGGTGCGGACGACGGTCGCCTCGCTGGTCCCGGTGAGCTCGGCGAGGCCGGTGACCGTGAGCGCGGCGCAGCCGGCCGGGTCTCCGGCGACGGCCTCGGCGACCCGCTGCATCGAGCGGGTCATGGACGGCGCGAGGGTCCGGACCTTGGCCGCGAGGGCGGCGGGTGCGGGCGGCGCGTCGCTCGTGAAACTTTCCTTCACAATATTGGTCACATCTGAAAGATACTTTCGGCGGGGGTGGGCGACAAGACCCCGTCGGTCCCGGATCGGGAGGGGACCTTGGTCCCTTTCGTACGGGGCGACCAGCGGCGTTCGTACGGTCGGCAGCGCGGCGTTCGTACGGTCGGCAGCGCGGCGGTCGTGCGGCCGGCCGGCGGCGTTCGTACGGTTCTCCCGTGGCGAGTGACAATGAGTCCATGGACGACATCGACCCCGTGGAGCAGGCTCTCCACGCCGCTCGCGCGCTGGTACTGGCCGACCTGGTGGCCCGCGACGTCGCCGCCGCCGAGGTCGTGTCGATGGTGGAGGACGCCGTGACCCACCGGCGCTGGTGGGTCGAGCAGTGGCCCGAGGGCGTCACGTACGTCGCCGGACTCGTCGCCCAGGACGTCCAGGACGCCCTGCTCGAACGCTACGGGCGCTGGCCGCTCTGCCCGGTCTGCTCCACCGGCGACCCGCACGCCCTGGACGTGGAACCCGAACTGGGCCCGGACCCGCACTGGGTCTGCGGCAAGCAGGGCGTGGTCGTCGCCCCGGTGGGCGGTCTGACGTGACCCTCTACATCGACCCCCCGACCTGGCCGGGGCACGGGCGCATGTGGTCCCACCTGGTCAGCGACGTCTCCTTCGACGAGCTGCACGCCTTCGCCGCCTCGATCGGCGCCCCGCCCCGCGCCTTCGAGCGGGACCACTACGACATCCCCTCCGACCGGTACCGGGACGCGGTGGAGGGCGGCGCGGTCGAGGTCGGCTCGAAGGAACTGCTGCGGCGGCTCACGGAGGCGGGGCTGCGCCGGCCGAAGGGGCGGCCGGCGCCCTGAGGGGGGTCTGCCGGTTTACGGGGGTGGGCCGTGCCCTGACGGTCCGTCGGCCTCCTGGCACGCCGAAGGGGCGGCCCGGATCACTCCGGACCCCCCCTTCGGACGTTCACGCCGGCTGCGTGGCCAAGGACTCGGTGGGACGGGCCTCGTCCGCCTCGGGTGCCTCCGTCCTGTCGGCCGCGGCGCTCGCGGCGGCCTTCGCCCGACGCTTCACCACGTGGGCGGAGACGATCAGCAGCACGGCGACGGTCCCGGCGATCGCGGGCCAGTACACGTAGCGGTAGTTGGACTCGGGCGAGACGGGCAGGTAGGCCAGGATGTACAGGGCCGAGCTGGCGCCCAGCAGCCGGAGCTCTCGGGTGTAGGGGCCGATCCACCGGCGGCGCAGCGCGAGGACCATGGAGACGGCCAGCCAGAACCACCCCTGGAAGAGGAACGGCACGTCACGGACGAAGCCGAGCACGTAGTACCGGAGCGTGGACTTCAGGAACTCGTTGGAGGGGGTGTTCACGATGGCGTCGGGCTGCTGCGACGGCTGTGCCCGTGTGCCGTTCTGGAAGGGGTAGTTGGTCTGGAAGAGCAGCTTGCCGAAGAGCTGGAGGCGGTACTCGGCGTAGCTCTGCCAGTGCTTGGGCATCTGCTGGGTCCACATCTCCAGCATGACGTCGACGTTCCGCGGGGACAGGGGGTCCGGTGCGGTGTCGCGCTGGTAGCAGTGGAAGTAGGCGTCCGAGGGGATCTTCTTGGTCTGGCACGTGGCGGCGGCGGTGGCCAGGCCGTCACGCAGGGCCGGATCGGCGCCGGCCTTGTCGGCGGCGGCGCGCACCTGGACCGGGGTGAGTACGTGGACGAGGTCGTCCAGCGGGATCTGCGCGTACTGGCGGGTGGGCCGCGGGTCGGTGGCGGCGTTCACGGCGGTGTCGGCGCCGACGGTGACCGCGACGAGCACACCGGTGGCGACGAGCCAGCGACGGCGGCCCGGGGCGGGCCAGAGCGCGAGGACCAGCAGGACGAAGACCGGGATGACGGCGGGGAAGGCGTTCTTGCGGACCAGGACGGCGTACGCGAGGAACAGCACGCCCAGGGCGAGGAGGGCCCAGCGGGTCCTGGTCCGGCCGGTCGCCGGCAGCTCACGTGCGAGGAGCGCGACCACGCAGACCGCGAGCAGGGCGTACGCCAGGTGCACGTCCTTCCACACCACTCCCGTGAAGGTCACGACGTGCGGGGCCAGGCCGACGGCGAGCATCGCGAGGGAGAGTCCGCGACTGCCGGTCTTCTTCCACACCAGCGTGGCGAGGAGCCACAGCGGCACCCACAGCGCGACGGTCTGCAGAGCGGCCATGGCCGAGACGGCGCCCGTGGAGTCGATGAGGATCTTCCACAGGAGGGCCATCACCGGAGGGTGCCAGTCCTCCATGGGCATCTCGCCCAGCGCCTGCCTCATCTGTACGAGGCTGTCCGCGCTGAAGTATCCGGGGTGGAACACGACGGACACGGCGTAGGCGCAGACCGCGGCGATGGCTGCCAGGGCGCACGGCCAGAGCGAGCCGCGCCGTCGGGCGTCGCGTAGCGTCGCGGTCCACCGGTCGATGGTGCCGGGCATGTGGGTCGGGTCCTCTCAGGAGCGGGTGAACACGAGGCTGCGATAGGCGATGAAGCGCAGCAGTGTCGCCGCGGCCCAGCCGACGAGCCGGGCCGCGTTGTCGCTGAAGGGCGACCCGAGACCGAGGAGTTCGTGGGAGATGTACAGGGGGAAGGCGGTGACCGCCATGCCCACCAGGTTGACGCCCACGAACAGCGTGAGCTCACGCCGGTCGACGGCACCACGGCGGTCCCGGTAGGTCCAGTAGCGGTTGCCGACCCAGCTCACGGCCATGGCGAGCAGGGTGGCGACGACCGATGCGACGACCGGCATGCTCCCGAGAGTCCCGCCGTCGGAGGACGGCAGGCCGAAGACCAGCAGATTGAAGCTCGCGGTCTCCACGACGAACGCGAGCGCTCCGACCACGCCGAAGGCCGCGACCTCCCGCCCCATGTTCCGCGCCCAGGCGGGCACACGTCGGCTCCAAGCCGTCAACCGCATCATGGCGGAAACGTAAACTTGTGCGACCTGAATCTACAAACGCGAGGTAGCATCCCCACGAATTTCTCGAACACTCCACATCGTTCGTTGTAACCAAGAGGAACCTTCACATGAGCCCCGTGATCGCTTGCGTCGTCCCCTGTTACAACGAGGAGGCCGCGATCGGCAAGGTCGTCCGTGACCTGCGCGCAGCACTCCCGGAGGCCGTCATCTACGTGTACGACAACGCCTCCACGGACAACACCATCGCCGAGGCCCTCAAGGCCGGAGCGATCGTGCGGCAGGAGCTGCGCAAGGGCAAGGGCAATGTGATCCGACGGGCCTTCGCCGACGTCGAGGCCGACGCGCTGCTGATCATCGACGGCGACGACACCTACGACGCCACGCGCGCCCGCGAGATGGTCGACCTGCTCTTCGAAGGCCCCTACGACCACATCGTCGGCGCCCGTCGCGAGATAACCGACACGGCCTACCGGGCCGGTCACGCGGTCGGCAACAAGATGCTCACCGGCGCCGTGCGGTCGCTGTTCGGCAACGACGTCAGCGACATGCTGAGCGGCTACCGGGTGTTCTCCCGCCGCTTCATCAAGTCGTTCCCCGCCCTCTCGCGGGAGTTCGAGACCGAGACCGAGATGACGGTGCACGCCCTCAGCCTGCGTCTGCCCACCGCGGAGCTGGAGGTCGACTTCAAGGACCGGCCGGCCGGCAGCGTCAGCAAGCTCCGCACCTACCGGGACGGCTGGCGCATCCTGAAGCTGATCATGGGCCTCGCCCGCCGCCAGCGCCCCTCCCTGTTCCACTCCACCATCGCCGGCCTGCTGGCCCTCGTGTCGCTCGCGATGGGCGTGCCGGTGATCGCCGAGTTCGTGGAGACCGGCACCGTTCCGCGTTTCCCCACCGCCATCCTGGCCGCCTCCGTCATGATCATCGCGGTGCTCGTGCTCCTGGTCGGGTACATCCTGGAATCGTTCATGCACATGCGCCAGGAGCAGTCCCGCCTCGCCCACCTCATGTACCCGGCGCCGTCCTTCGGCGCGGACTTCGTGCCGGACGCGCTTCCGGAAGCGGCCGTCTCCGGCTCGGACGTCCACGCCGCCTGACGCTCCGCGTCCTTCAGCGGTACCGGCTACCGAGCCGTACGCCTCAGGAAACGCGCCCCGCGATCGCGCGGGCGCAGTCGAGCGATTCGGTGTGGGTGGTGTCGACCTCGATGTCGTAGGCCACGCCCCGGTGGACGAGGTCCGCCTGCTTCGCGGCCATCCCGGCGACGCGGTCGCCCCGGGCGGTCTCGCGGGCCGCGGCGACGGTGGCCTCGCACCGGACGCCGACCCAGAGCACGTCCAGGTCGCCGAGGAAGCCCCGCCAGCGTTCCTGGGACCCGGCGCCGCCGAGGAACACGTCGTCGACGACGACGCGGGCGCCGGTGCGGGCCATGGTGACGAGGCCCTGGGCCCAGGCGCCCTCCAGGGCGCGGAAGTCGCCCCCGACGCTGACGCCGCCGTCGGCGGCGAACCCGATGCCGTCGTCGGAGCTCCGCATCGCGGCGGGCATGGCGTCGATGAGGGAGTCGATCCCGAACGCCAGCCAAGGCTGGGGAAGTACGGCCTGGAGGCACCGCACGATGCCGGACTTCCCGGCGCTGGAACCACCGTTGAGAATGATCATCTGGGTTGTCACCGCGCCACCCTAGGCCGGTGACGGCCCGCCTCGTCGCGATTTTCCGGGGACGCGCGCGGGCCGTCCGCGCGCGTCCGCGAGGGGTTCAGCAGGACGAGACGGCCTTCTCCCGCCGGGGGGTTCCGGCCGTCACCACGCGGGAGGTGGATGTGTGGAGCTTGAGTGCCACCGCCGCCGTCACCAGGCCCACGGCCGTCATCGCCGCGCCCGCCCAGGCCGTCGAGGCGTAGCCGAGGTCCGCGTCGATGACGGTGCCGCCGAGCCAGGGGCCGCCGGTGTTGCCGAGGTTGAAGGCGGCGGTGGTGGTGGCGCCCGCGAGGGTGGGGGCGGCGCCCGCGACGTTGAACATGCGGGCGTTGAGGGCGGGGGCCGTGTAGAAGGCGGAGACGCCGAGGAGGAAGGTCAGGACGATCGTCGCGGCCGGGCTGGACGCGAAGAGGGCCAGGGCGACCAGGAAGACGGTGGAGGCGGCGATGCCGCTGAGCAGGACGCCGAAGAGGTGGGCGTCGGCGACACGGCCGCCGATGGTCGTGCCGACGACGGCGCCGATGCCGAAGAGGGCGAGGACGCCGGAGACCCAGCCGTCGTCGAGTCCGGAGACGTCGGTGAGGAGCGGGGCGAGGTAGGAGAAGGCGCAGAAGACCCCGCCCGCCGCGAGGGCGGTGACGACGATGGAGAGGAGCACCTGGCGGTCGCGGTAGATGGCGAGCTCGCGCTTGAGCCGGGGCTTGGTCTCGGGGAGCGGGATGTGCGGGATGCGGGTGATCACGCCGACGAGCGCGATCACGGAGGCGAGGCCGACCGCCCAGAACGCGGAGCGCCAGCCGAGGTGTTCGCCGAGGAAGGCGCCGGCGGGGACGCCGAGGACGTTGGCGATGGAGAGGCCGCCGATCATGACGGCCATGGCGCGGGCGCGTGAGCCGACCGGGACCATCGCGATGGCGACGGCCGCGCCGACCGCCCAGAAGCCGGCGCAGGCGAGGGCGCTGACGATCCGGGAGACGAAGAGGATGGCGTAGTTGGGGGCGAGGGCGCCGGCCACCTGCCCGAGTCCGAAGACGGTGATCAGGGCGATCAGGGTCGTCTTGCGGGGGAGGCGGAGGGTCGCCACCGCGAGGAGCGGGGCGCCGACGACCATGCCGATCGCGAAGGCGGATATGAGCAGTCCGGCGCGGGGGATGGAGACGTTCATGTCCTCCGCGATGGGCGGCAGGAGGCCGGAGAGCATGAATTCGCTCGTGCCGAGGGCGAAGACGGACAGGCCGAGGATGTAGACGGCGAGGGGCATGCGACGGTCGCCGCCGGGCACGGGCGCGGGCCCGGCTCCGTGGGCGTCGGCGGTCCCGGTGGCCCCGGGGGTCTTGTCGGTGGGGTCGGTGGGCTCGGCGGAGGTTGACGGCATGACATGCGTCAACCTGGGGTTTGTGCCTGTCATTCCCGGACCGGCGGGGATCTCGACATTTGGGACGGCCGGATGCGCGGAGGTTCCGTACAACCGGTAACAAGATGATCAACCGAGCGATTGCTTTGTCCGCACTCGGTGTCCCGTACGCGGTTGGCGGCATTTATTTGATCTTCACGCGAGCAATCACGCGTGACATCGTCGCAGGGTAAGCGGCAGTGTCGGTTCGTGGGGGACGAAGGCGCCGGCACTTGCCGTGCCCGGGGATCTGCTGTCATGCCCATGGCTGAAACTGCCGGTCGATCGAGAGATCAAAGGCAGACCATGTCATTGCTCAGAGACGCCGGCAGACGCCGGCGTCGCCTACGGTCCACCGTGACCAGAGCCACCAGCACGGTGGCCCTCGTCACCGCCGCGGCCGTACTCACCGGCCTCGTCCAGGCACCCCCGGCCACGGCCGACACGGTGCCGGAGGAGGACACCGGCCTCACCCGCAACAGCATCGGCGCGTCACGACGGCTCGACCGCTGCCTCGCCGGAGTGGCGCTCCACTTCGGCGCCGGGCAGATGAAGGCCAAGGCCATCGAGGGCCTCACCGGCACCGAGACCCAGCTCCGCGACGCCATCGGCGACATCGGCTGGATCGGCTTCGGCCCCCTCGGCCTCGCCGCCGACGCCGACAAACAAGCCGGCAGCGCCTACGCCAACATGGTGCAGGCCCGCACCAACGGCCTCGACACCGCCAACGAGCCCTACCGCGAGTCCGCCTGGAACAACGAGGGCATGGAGTGGCACGCCCCCGCCTTCGGCGAGGACGTCTCCCACTTCACCCTCGTCACCCAGACCCAGCTCGCCTGGCGTCTCGGCTGGGACGGCCACAGCAACGCCAGCGACGAGGCCGTCACCCGCGCCCGTGCCCTCATGGAGGAGAACACGGGCAAGGACGACTGGCACGACTTCGCCGCGGACATCATGCTGCGGGACAGCGAGGTCAAGAACACCCGGTACTCCGGGGGGACGACCTCCAGCGACATCGCGTCCTACCTGAAGCACGGCGGCTATGTCGTCGCCCCCCTCGCCAAGGACTCCCCGGAGTACCGCGTCGAGGTCGAGGACCTCAAGCAGGCCTGGGCCGGCTGCGACTACCAGAACCCGTTCGACCCGCGCCGCGTCCTCAACGAGCCGGTCATGACCGCGATGGTCGAGTGGGAGCAGGAGTACGCCGGGCAGGCGGCCCAGCGCGCCACGATCATCAAGGCGGAGGCCGACGCCGCGAAGGCGACCCGCGAGGCCGCCGACGACATGGTCGAGGCCATCGGGCAGGCGTGGCTCGCCGACCAGATCCTGACCTGGCGCAAGCACTGGGTGGACACCCTCGCGAACGACCCGGACACCATCTTCGAGAAGCCCGACCAGGCGTTCTACGACAAGGCCACCGCCGACCTCGCGCAGGCCCGCGCCAACGCCGCCGCCGCGGTCACCTCGGCCAAGGCGTGGGCGGCGAAGGCCGCCACCGCCTCGACGCAGGCGGCCACCGCGCAGCAGGAGGCGTGGGCCGTCGCCGACACCGCGCACGTGCCGCGCGGCCGGGGCCTGATGTACGCCCAGCAGTCGGTGCAGGTCGTCCGCGCCTCCGCCGCCGCGGCCACCGCCGCGGCGAAGGCCACCGAGACGGCGCTCTCCGCCGCGAACGCGACGATCGCCACCAGCGACGCGCTCCTCGCCAAGGCGCAGACCGAGTCGCACGCCATCAGCACGGAGTTCCGCCGCGTCGCCGCCGAGGAGGCCGCCGCGCAGGCGAAGGCCGCCGCGGACAGCGCCGAGGCCAACGCCACGGCCGCCACCGAGAGCGCGAACACCGCGAAGGCCGCCCGTACGACGGCCGAGCAGAAGCGCGACAAGGCCAAGACGGCCGCCGCGACCGCCGCCGCCGAGCGCGCCAAGGCGCAGACGGAGCAGGCCACCGCCGTCGCCTCCCGCGCCAAGGCCGCCACCGAGCGCACCAAGGCGGTGGAGGCCGAGCAGCGGGCCGGTACGCAGAAGACCGCGGCGCAGAGCGCGGATACGGCCGCCGGTACGGCGACCACCGACGCCACCGCGAAGCGCACCCTGGCGAACACCAGGGCGCAGGCCGCGCAGACCGCCCGGGAGCAGGCCGTCGCCGCGCTCCGCTCGAAGCAGGCCACCGCCGCCCGTGCCGCCGCCCTCGAAGCGGCGGCCACCGCCGCCGCCGGCTCGGCCGCCGCCGCCGAGACCCGGGCCGCCGCCACGGCGGCCCGTACGGCAGCGACCCAGGCCGCCACAGCCGCCACCGCCGCGCAGACCGCGGCGGACCAGGCCACGGCCGCCGCCGTCACCGCGCGGACCGCCGCCACCACGGCGGAGGGCGCCGCCGAGCGGGCCCAGGCCTCCGCGGGCAGCGCCTGGTCGGCGTACTACACGTCGGTCGGCGCGGCCTCCACCGCGCACGCCGCCGCCGCCGTCGCGCTCGACGCGTCCCAGGACGCGGCGACCCGCGCGGACAACGCCGCCACGGCCTCGGAGAACGCCACCGCGCTCGCCAAGAAGGCCGAGCAGGAGTCGCTCGCCGCCGGTACGAGCGCCGCCGAGGCACTGAAGTCGGCCGCGACCGTGCTGGGCCGTGCGTACGCCGCCGGTCAGGCCGCGCTCGCCGCCCGTGACAGCGCCAAGGAGGCGGTGGCCGCCGCGAGCGACGCCATCGCGATCGGTACGCCGTACCAGGAGAAGGACAGCTCCGCCGCGTTCGCCGTGCTCGTCGGCCAGTCGTCGAAGACGGTCGCCGAGCAGCAGGCCGCCGCGGCCGAGGCCAAGGCGACGGAGGCCGCTGAGGCCGCCGCGTCCGCGCAGCAGACCGCCGCGCAGGCCACCGGTGACGCGAAGCTCGCCGCCCAGGCGGCGGCCCGCGCCGCCGCCGACTCGGTCCGCGCCGTCGAGGCCGTGACCCGCGCCCAGGCGTCGGCGGCCGAGGCCTCCGGCGCCCAGAAGGGCGCGAAGGCTGCCTCCGACGCCGCCTCGGGCCACGCCACCCAGGCCGGCAACGACGCCGTCTCCGCCCGCCTCACGGCGGACGAGGCGAGCAACGCCGCCATCGAGGCCGACCGTGAGGCCACGGACGCCGAGCGGCACGCCGCCGAGGCGAACGAGAAGGCCGGGCGGGCCGCCGATGCCGCCAAGGGCGCGCAGGACAAGGCGTCCCAGGCGGAGCAGGATGCCAAGGACGCCGAGACGAAGGCGTCCGACGCGGCCGGGAACAGCACGGCCGCCGAGGAGGCCGCCAGGCTCGCCGAGCAGCAGCAGCGCGACCGCAACGAGGCCGCGCACAAGGACGCGCTGGCCCAGGGCGTCACTCCCATCAAGGGCGGCGCGTCCAACTGGCCGGTCCTCGGGCAGCGCGAGGAGAAGATCCTCCTCGACGCCTGCGGCCAGACCTGTGTCGACGACTACCGCAAGGGCCTCGCGGCCGTCTCCGTGGACATCGTCGAGTGGGCGACCGCGAACGGCGGGCAGATCCTCTTCGAGCAGCTCGACGCCGCGAAGGTCAAGGACTGCCTGGCCGGTTCCGATGTCGAGGACTGCCTGTGGGAGCTCGTCGACATCCCCTCGTCGGCCGTGATCGTGGGTCGTATGCCCGCGCTCGCGCTGGCGATCGAGCAGGTCTCCACGGGCCTGCGGAAGATCTTCGACGACGCCGACAACGCCCTGCGGCGGCTGACCGAGCTGACGGCCGTCATCCGTGACGTCCGCAGCACCCCGCGTCTCAACCGGTGCCTCGCCGGTGTCGCCCTGCACGCGGGCGGCGCCAAGACCAAGGCCATCGCGATCCAGGGCCTGTCCGGGACGAACGACGACCTGAAGGCCGTCATCGGGGACATCGGCTGGATCGGTTTCATGCCCCTGGGGCAGGCCAGTGACCAGGACCGGGAGGCCGGTTACGCGTACCTCGACACGTTCGCGGCACGCAAGGCCCTCCTGGAGGACGCCAACCGCCCGTACGCGATGAGCTCGTTCGACGACGGGATCACGCTGCACGCACCGGAGTTCGGCGCCGACATCAGCGCCTACACGTACTCCACGCAGGCGAAGATGGCCGACCGCATCGGCTGGGACGCGCACACCAACGCGAGCCCCGAGGCCGTCGCCAAGGCCCGCCAGATCACCGAGCAGAACCGCGGCCTCGACAGCTGGCACGACTTCGCCGCCGACGTCATGCTGCGGGACTCCAGCGTCAACCAGACGCGGTTCTCCGGTGGCACCACGTCCGCCGACATCGCCACGTACCTGCGCAACGGTGGTTTCGCCCGGCAGAAGCTGACCGAGGGCTCGCCCGAGTTCCGGGTCGAGGTCGAGGACCTCAAGCAGCAGTGGGCCACGTGCAACCACGCGGACCCGACCGACCCGCGCAACGCCCTGAGCGAGGCCGTCTCGCAGGCCTCGGCCGAGTGGGAGGCGGAGTACGCCGGTCAGGCCGCCCCGCGCACGCTGATCACGCAGGCCGAGGCGGACGCCGCCGCGGCCACCCGCAAGGCCACCGACAACATGGTCGAGGCCATCGGCCAGGCCTGGTTCGCCGACCAGATCCTGCGCTGGCAGAAGTACTGGCACGACGAGCTGGAGCGGGACCCGGACCACATCCTCAAGCCCAAGCAGGCCCTCTTCGACAAGGCGAAGACGGACCTCGCGAAGGCCCGGGGCAAGGTCCAGGCGCTGGTCACCGCTTCCAAGGAGCAGGCGACCGCCGCCAATGCCGC